>NZ_CP016616.1:5197820-5520480 GCF_002741015.1 Microvirga ossetica
AAGAAGCATACGCGGTCGGATACTTCGCGGGCAAAGCGCATCTCATGAGTGACAAGCAGCATGGTCAGATCGTGCTCCTGCGCGAGGTTGCGGATCACTCCCAGCACTTCTCCGACAAGCTGCGGGTCGAGGGCCGAGGTGGGTTCATCGAACAGGAGAACGCGGGGGCGCATGGCGAGTGCCCTCGCGATGGCGACACGCTGCTGCTGCCCGCCGGAGAGCTGGCTCGGATACTGGTCCTTCTTGTCGAGCAGACCGACCATCCGCAAAAGCTCGATAGCGCGACTTTCCGCCTCCGCGCGCTTCATCTTGAGAACGGCGACCGGCGCCTCGACGATATTGCGCAAGACCGTCATGTGCGGAAACAGATTGAAGCTCTGAAACACCATGCCGACATTGGAGCGGATCTTGTGCAGGTGTCGATCGCTGGCCTTGAACTCTCCCCGCCCGTGCCGCTCGTGGTAGCTGATCCCGGCAAGCTCCAGATGCCCCTCCTGGAAGGGCTCGAGCGTCATCAAGATGCGCAGCACAGTGGATTTGCCGGAACCGGACGGGCCAATCAGAGTCACTTTCTCGCCCTGGCGGACATCGAAGTTGAATTGATCCAGGACGGTCAGCGCGCCGAAACGCTTGATGACGTTCTGAAAGCGAATGATGGGTGTCATCGCAACGGAATCCCGCTTTTGGGCAGAGTCTTTTCCACCAGATGGATGAGAGCCGAGCAGATCAGGGTCATGGGAAGGAAGATCAGGCCGACCATGGAGAGCGGCACGAGATAGTCGAACGTGCGCTCACCGATCATGTTGGCGAGGCCGAGCATGTCCAGCACCGTCACGACCGACAAAACCGGTGTTTCCTTCAGCATCGAGACGAGGTAGTTGCCCAATGCCGGGACGATGCGCGGGATCATCTGCGGCACGACGATATCGCGATAGGTTTGAAGACGCGTCAGGTTCAAGGCCGTCGAAGCCTCCCACTGGCCGCGCTGGATGGCGTTGATTCCGCCGCGATAGACCTCGGACGTATATGCCGAATATTGCAGCCCGAGTGCCAGGGCCCCGGTCATGAAAGCCGGCAGGACGATCCCGAAATCGGGCAGGACGTAGTAAAGGAAAAAGAGCTGGACGAGGAGCGGCGTGTCGCGCACGAACTCGGTGAAGCAGGCGACCGTCCAGGAGATTGCCTTGTAGCGGCTGCGTCGCAGGAGCGCGAGGACGAGACCGAGGACCAGCGCGATGGCGTAGCCCACCGCCGCCGCCTGCAAAGTCACGAGAAGACCGATTCCGAGGATCGGCAGGATCGAAAGCGCGAAGGCTAGTGTCGAAGAGGTGTCCCATTCATAACCGTACATCATGAGTGGGCGCTCCGGGGAAAGGCCGCTCCGCGCCGCAGCTTCGCCTCGATGAAGCGCATGATGACCATCAGACCCAGCGCGATGATGAAATATCCGATGAGGGTCAGCGTGTAGATCGTGGCGCTATCCAGGGTGATATTGCGCAAGGATTGAGCCTGGAAGGTCAGGTCGGCGATGGAGATGAGCGAGACGAGGGCGGTGTCCTTGAGGTTCTGAACCGCCAGATTGCCGAAGGCCGGCATCATCTCGATGATCGCCTGTGGCATGGAGATGTGCCAAAGCGTGTGGGACTTGCTGAAATTGAGCGCACGGGCCGCTTCGTGCTGCGACTGCGGCACCGCCAGAAGGGCGCCGCGCACGACCTCCGCCCCGAATGCGCCGGTGAGAAGCGCTAGAACAGTGATGCCTGTGGTGATCGGATCGAAGGAGATGCCGATCAGCGGCAGGGCATAATAGAACCAGAAGAGCTGGACGAGGAGCGGCGTCCCGCGGAACAACAGGACATACGCGAAAGCAGCGCCGGAGATGATCCGATTGCCCGATGTGCGGGCAATGCCTGCCAAAAAGGCCAAAAATGTGCCGAGCACGATCGAGGTCAGAGAGATCATCACCGTAATCTGCGCACCCTTCAGCAAAGGCGTCAGATATTGCGTCCAAGTCATCGTCGCCTCCTTCTCACGGATGCTCTGCCCGGCCCGAGATGCAAGCTTCGAGCCGGGCAGTTTGAAGGCTTGGCAAATTACTTGCCGGCGCAGAGGTCGGCGACGTTCTTGGCCATGGCGGCCTTGATACTTTCCTCGCTGAGGCCATAGGACGTCAGGATCTTCTTGTAATCGTCCGTCTTGCGGAACTCGATCAGCGCGGCGTTGTAGGCGTCACGGAGTTCCTTGTCCTCCGGACGGAACGCGAAACCACCATAGTTGCGAACCGGCTTGCCGTCCACGATCGGGTCCGTGAATGGCTTGACTTGCTCCACATCCTTTCCGCCTTCGGCAAGCTTGGACACGGTCAGCTCGGTGGCTGCATAGGCATCCGCGCGGGTCTGGACCGTGGAGAGCGCGTCTGCATTGGCTTGGATGATGACGATCTGATTGTCCTTCACGCCGACGGCGCGCAGGAAGTCGATGTTGTTGGCGCCCGAGACCACGGCCACCTTGAGCGACGGGTCCTTGGCGATATCGGCATAGGTGGTCAGCTTCTTCGGATTCCCCTTCTTGACAAGCAGGCCCTCGCCGTAGCTGGAATTCGGCTCCGTGAAGGAGACCTGCTTACAGCGCTCGGGCGAGATGTTCTGCTCGGCGGCTGCGAAGGCGAATCGGCGGGCTTTCAGGCCGGGGATCAGCGTGCCGAACGGCGTCACGGTCCAGTTGACCTCGTTGATGCCCATCTTCTTGAACACAGCGATCGCGACAGCCGGGCCGATGCCGGCGGCCGAGCCATCTTCTTTCATATAGCCGTATGGGACCTCGTTGGCGGTCGCGCCCTGGACGTAGCCGGCGCTCTTGACCTCGTCGAGGGTAAGGGCCTGCGCGCCTCCGATGGCTGCCGCAAAGGCCAGAGCTGCAACGCCGTAGCGGATGATCTTGTGCATGTGGTCTTCTCCTCTGGTGTTATTAGGGTCCGCGTGCCGGTTGATCCGGCTTGCAGCAGAAGCGCTGGCGGTCTTTGGATTCGAAAAGCTCAATCCTCCACCGTAGCGACGACTGCGAGGCAATCGCCTGTCTTGACGAGGCCCGGGAAGTGCCGAGCCGCGAGAACACCGTCGAGGGCGGCACGGTATTCCTTGGGCGACTGCCCCGTCCGGCCGATCGGATGGATGCGGGCGATGATGTCGCCCCTCTGAACCGGGTCGCCGAGATCGATGCAGGGCTCCACGAGACCGTTATCTTCCGCGAAGCGGAAGCATTCGGCCGACGGCATGTCGAGCCAGCGGGTCGGCTCCGTCTCAGGCCTGCCGGCGACGATGCCGGCATGCTTGAGCACGTTCATGGTGCCGCGCTTGGCGATCCGCACCGTCTTCGCGGACGCGGTGCCGCCGCCCGACAATTCGGTCGTGACGAAGATCTTGCCCATTTCCTCGGCCGCGCTGTCGTACATGCCAACCGCATCGATCTCGATCATCCGCATGGAATAGGGAGCCGCGAATGCAGCCACCGCGTCGAAGCAGAGCCGTTCCTGTGCCTTGTCCGGCAGTTCATGAGCGGCCGCATAGGGCAGGAAGTCGAGAGTGCGTCCGCCGGAATGGAAATCGAGAACGATGTCGGCCAGCGGAAGCAGGGTGCGCTGGAAGTAATCCGCTATCTTTTCCGTCACCGTACCGTCCGGACGACCCGGAAAGCTGCGGTTGAGATTGCCCCGGTCGATCGGCGAGGTGCGGGTCCCCGCTCGGAAGGCCGGGTAGTTCATTGCCGGCACGATGATGACCCGTCCCTGAATCTGTTCGGCTGTGAGAGTGCGGGCGAGGTCGAACAGGGCGATGGGACCTTCGTACTCATCGCCATGGTTGGCGCCGGTGAGCAGGGCCGTCGGCCCCTCGCCGCGTTTCACCACGGTGATCGGAATCATCACCGAGCCCCACGCCGAGTCGTCCCGGCTGTAAGGCAGGCGCAGAAATCCGTGCTGCACCCCGTCCGCGTCGAAGTCGACGCTGGCTGCGATAGGCGAGGGACGCTCGATCGGCCGCATGCTGCTCACGATTTCACGAACAGCTTGCGCGGCACGTTGGAGAGGCAATCGACGCCCTTGTCGGTAATGACGATGCTCTCGGTGATCTCCAACCCCATATTCTCGAGCCACAGACCGGTCATGAAATGGAACGTCATGCCCGGCTGGAGTTCCGTCCTGTCGCCGGGACGCAGGCTCATGGTGCGCTCGCCCCAATCCGGCGGATAGCTTAGGCCGATCGGGTAGCCGGTGCGGTTGTCCTTGACGATGCCGTAGCGCTTGAGCACGGCGAAAAACGCGTTGGCGACGTCCTCGCATGCATTGCCGGGCTTTGCGGCTGCTAACCCTTCCTCCATCCCTTCCAGGACCGCCTTCTCTGCGTCGAGGAACGCTTGTGTCGGTTTGCCGAGAAAGACGGTGCGGGATAAGGGACAGTGATAGCGCTTGTAGCATCCCGCAATCTCGAAGAACGTTCCTTCGCCGCTGCGCATGGATTTGTCGTCCCAGGTCAAGTGCGGGGCCGCGGCCTCCTCACCGGAGGGAAGAAGCGGTACGATGGCCGCATAGTCGCCGCCGAATCCATCGACACCGCGCAACGCTGCGTCGTAGATCTCGGCGACGAGATCGTTCTTGCGGATGCCGGGCTCGACTTTCTCGAGGATGCGTCGGTGCATCGATTCCACGATGCGGCCCGCGATCTTCATGTATTCGATCTCCTGCCGGCTCTTGACCGCACGCTGCCAGTTTACGAGCGACAGAGAATCCTTGAACTTTGCATTCGGCAGGTGCTTGACGAGGGATTGGTAGGCAGCCGCCGAGAAGTAGTAATTGTCCATTTCGACGGCGATGGTGCCCTTGTCCCAGCCACGCTCGCCGATGATCCCGGACAGGTAGTCCATCGGATGGCGTTCCGTGGATTGAACATAATGATCCGGATAGCCGATGATGTTGTCGTGGGCGAGATAGGCTGTGCGCTTGGCGCCGTTGGCGTCCTGGCCGCGGCCATACCAGACCGGTTCGCCGTCGGGGGGCACCAGCACGCATTGATGCACATAGAACGACCAGCCGTCATAGCCCGTCAGCCAATGCATGTTGGACGGATCGGTGACGATCAGCAGATCTATCCCGGCTCTTTCCATCGCTTTGCGCGTCTTCGCGAGACGCTCGGCATATTCCGCTCGGCTGAAGTTGAGATTGGGTGCGCTCACGGCGTGCCTCCGGTTAGTTCTTGCGTATCGATGGCCCGTCCAGCGCCTGCTTCCACAGCGCGGCAGCGGGCGAGGGTGGCGATCGCGGTATCCTGCACGCCCGTGCCCGTGAGGTCGCAGAGGGTGATGGCGTCTCGGCTTTCACGGCCCGGGATCTGTCTAGCGATCACCTGACCGAGCTCTCCAAAGGATCGATCCGGCGCGATCAAGCCCGCTTGGATGGCGTGATGCAATTCGCCGAGGCGTCGCGTCTGGGCAACGCTGTCGGCGATATAGATCACTTGGGTAAGGACGGCGGGCTCGATTTCATTCTTGTGCTCTGAATCGGAACCCATCGCCGTAATGTGCTGGCCCGGCCGGATCCACTCCGCCTTCAAGATCGGTTGTTCGGACGGGGTCGTGGTGATGATGATGTCCGCCCCATCACACGCTTCATGAGGCGCCGAGACAGCCTCAACCTCGATGCGCAGGGAACTGGTCAGCTCTCTCGCCGCCGTATCGGCTTTGGCCGGGTCACGGGCCCAGATGCGCACCTGCTTGATCGGCCGCACGAGGGTGAGCGCCTCAAGCTGCAGCCGCGCCTGGATGCCCGCTCCGAAGATCGCTGCGACCTGAGCGTCGGGGCGTGAGAGATGCTTTGCCGCGGCGGCGCCGGCGGCGGCAGTGCGCACATCGGTGAGATAGCCGTTGTCGAGGAGCAAAGCTTCGACAAGGCCGGTTTTCGAGCTCAACAGAATCATGAGCCCGTTGAGGCTCGGCAACCCTAGCTTCGGATTGTCGAAAAAACCGGGGCTCACCTTGATGGCAAAGCCGTCGACACCTGGCACATAGGCTGTCTTCACGTCGACCTCGCCGCGGTATTCGGCGATATCGAGTCGCAGGATCGGCGGCATGACGACGGGCTTGGTCGCTAATGCCGCGAACGCGTCTTCCACGCAGGCAACCGCACTGGCGTCGAGCCGGACGATCTTGCGGAGATCAGGCTCCGTGAGAACGAGCATCTTGGCCATCAGCCATGCCCTCCGGCAATAATCTGCCCGTGCCGCGCCTCATCGATGTTGCGGCCCGAAACGAGGACGACGGTCGGGCCTCTCACTTCGATTTTCTTTGCCAGCAAGGCCGCAATGCCGACCGCACCGGCTCCCTCCACAGTTTCTCCTTCCGTGAAAGCATGGCGTATGCCTTCCGCGACTTCGTCCTCCGAGAGAAGAACGACGTCATCGAGCAGGTCGCGACACATGGCGAAGGTGTATCGGTTGCTCAGGCCGATGCCGCCGCCGAGGGAATCGGCCAAGGTTTCCAGCTCTTCGACGGCAACCGGATGTCCCGCGCGCAGACTCTCGTGCATGGCCGCTCCGCGGGCCATCGAAATGCCGATGACACGCGTTCGCGGGAGCTTTCCCTTGATCGCTGCCGCTATGCCGGAAGCCAGTCCGCCGCCGGAGAGGGGCACGAGAACAAGTTCGACATTCGGACAATCTTCAATGATTTCCAATCCGATGGTGCCCTGGCCAGCAATGACGGCAGCATCGTCGAACGGTGGGATCTCGGTCAGGCCTTCCCCGGTCACCAACCGTTCCACTTCCTGCTGCGCATCATCCTGCGAACGTCCGACGATGCGGACGTCAGCGCCGAGTGCCTGCACGGCGTCGATCTTGTTGCTGGGGACCAATGCAGACATGCAGACAACGGCTCTCACGCCTTGAGCTGCAGCGGCCTGAGCGACAGCACGCCCATGATTGCCCGTCGAAGCCGTCACAAGGCCGCGTTGCCGTGCCTCGTCGTCCACCAAAAGAACGGCATTGGTGGCGCCGCGGAGCTTGAAGCTTCCGGTCGACTGATGGCTCTCAAGCTTGAGATGGATCGGGAAGTCGCAACGAGCGGAAAGACCTCGGGATGAAACGAGAGGCGTGCGCCGGATTTGCCCGGCAATGCGGCTTTGAGCCTTCACGATTTCATCGAGACCGATCATCATGGTGCAGCAGCCGTGAAGCGATTAGGCTGCCAAACCCGAAGGCAGCGAACCGTCTTCGGCTCTTATCAATACGTCGGTTCGATCTGCCTCACTCCAAAATCTTTCCGAGATCATTGGGTGCATCCGCATCTCACATCAGGACAAAGAGAGGGTGCGATGCGCTCTAAATCATGTCAATGACTATATTGTCATGATACAATCGGGTGCCACCGTCATGCTATTGAGCCGACATCGAACACTGGCGGCAATTGCTCGAAGGTGTGGGCAATTGTCTGCAGCGATCGGCCGAGGCTGACGTGGGACAGCCGACCGCCGATGCAGATGCGAATGCCGCCGGTGTGGCCCCCACCCGCTACGAAGGGGTCGGATGGTGTCACGGCGATGTTTTTCTGAGCCAGCGCTCGCACGAGCCCTTCCTCCGTCCACCGCGGCGGCACTCTCAGCCAAGCACACAGAGACAGCGAATGGGTTTGCGCGATATGCTCGCCCAGAACATCCGCAACGAGCGCTTGTCGCGCTCGAATTTCCTGGCGCTGCACCCTGATCAGGTTTTGCGCCGTACCGTCCTCAATCCATCGTGTCGTGATTTCAGCGGGAAGGTTGGTGGCGCTCCACGTCGTCACGCGCATGATGCTGGCGACTCGGATACTGTATTGGGGCGGCACCACGAGATATCCGATACGCAAGCCGGTCAAAACAGTCTTGGTGAAACTCGTGACGAAAAAGCCGAGATCGGGCAATAGCTCGGTGAACGCGGGAAGCGGCGTCTCCAGGAGCGGCTTGTAGACCTCGTCCTCTACCACGTAGATGCCATGGCGACGGGCAATCTCAGCTACGGCCAGTCTCCGCTCAGCCCCCATCACATGGCTGGTCGGATTGCCGAGGGAAGGGACGAGAACCAGGGCGGTCACGTCACCGGCAAGGCAGGCCTCTTCGAAAGCCTCGACAAGAATCCCTTCACGATCGGTCGGGAGACCCCGCAAGGTGAAGCCGAGCAAGTTAGCCAGCCCAATGATGCCGTGGTCGGTCAGGTTCTCGGTGAGAACGACCTCGCCCGGGCGGACGATCGCGGCGATTGCCAGGAACAGGCCATGCGCCGCGCCATTTGTGACGAGGATACGGTCCTTGGCGGCGTCAACTCCCAGGCCCTTCAGCCAGACCTGTGCTGCGGCCCGGTGCTGGTCCAGCCCTGCAATAGGCCGGCAGGGGCGCATGAAAGCGCTGTTGTCAGCTTGGGCGAGTTGCCCCATCGCGGTGCGCGAGGCATGCTCGTGCGTCTCCGTATAGATTGCCCGGACAATAGAGAGGTCGACGATCTCGCCGGGATCGCGATCGAGCATGAAGCGATCGGCTTTTTCCGTAACGCGGCTGCGAACGAAGGTGCCGCGCCCGACTTCGCCTTGCAGATAACCGCGCCGCTCGGCCTCCTTGTAGCTGAGGCTTACCGTCTGCACGGACACTCCGAGCCTGCGTGCAAGGTCGCGGTGGGTCGGCATCTGGGTGTGAACGGGCAGGATCTCGGCATCGATATCCGCGATGATCCGCTCCGTCAGAAGCTTGTGCTTCGTCGCCCCCTTACGCTTCGTCAATATGGGGCGCCAGTCCCCGGCGTTTGCCTCATGGGGATCGTTGGAAGGGCGAGGGGCGACGAAGGGGCGAGGGGACTCGCGCATGGCATTGTCTCATGCGAATGGCACAGGTAATCATTACAATGTGCCGAGAGCCTGGGAAAGTCATGAAACTCGATAAGATCGACCTGAAAATTCTTTCGGCGCTCCAAACCGACGGCCGAATGACCAAGCTTCGCCTGGCGGAGGCGGTCAATCTATCGCCGACGGCCTGTTGGGAGCGCCTTAGTCGCCTGGAAAAGAATGGGGTCATCACCGGCTATACGGCCCGGATCAACACGGACAAATTCATGCGGTGGACCACAGTCCTCGTGGAAATCACCCTCAAGAGCCATCAGCAAGCCGATTTCCAGCGCTTCGAGGCGGCGATCCTTAAGGAGCCGGCTGTGGTCTCCTGCGATGCGACTGGCGGAGGCATCGACTATATTCTTAAAGTCGTTGCCTCGGACATCGATGACTATCAGAGATTGATCGACAGGCTGTTGCAGCTCAATCTAGGGATCGAGCGGTATTTCACTTACGTCGTCACGAAAAACGTAAAGACCGCCGATGCTTTCCACGGTCTTGCCTTTGAGCGCTGAAGCGAGGGGCGTATTGAGCGGAAAACTAACCGCCTGTTAAAATCATAGATACCGGTCCTGCGCCGAGCCTCGCATCATGAATGATAGGAGCTATCGCCCGCCGCGTATTGCTGGTCGAGGCGACTGAAGCCACCTCTCCTTGTGCCTGATGCAGAAACTGCGGGTCGACCCAGGCTCTGGGCTGCGATCACAACTTCCACCCGGTTCCGGACATTCAGCTTCTGCATCAAAACCGTCATATAGTGCTTGACGGTTCTCTCGGTGATGCCGAGGTTCAAGGACATTTCCCGATTGGTCTTGCCGTCGAGCAGGAGGCAAACGATCTGATCCTCCCGGGCGCTCAGTTTGAGCGCCTCCAAGGTAACCTTGCGTACGGAAGCGCTACGCAGCGCGGTGAGGACCCTGCTCGCGAAATTTCGGGATATGTAAGTTTCTCCGGTGATCGCAGCCCCGGCCGCATGAAGAAGTTCATCCAGCTGACAGGATTTTAACACGTAGCCCTGTGCTCCCGCCTCGAGAGCGCTCACGGCGTGCTCCACGCCGGGATCGGCCGTGAACATAAGTATTTTGATGCCTGGGAATTCGGCCTTGATCTGGGAGATCGTCTGCAATGCGTCATCCGACGGCGACAAACCTAAAATCATCAGGTCGGGGCGAAATCGCTCCGCGATGGCACGCGCATCCCGTGATGTTGCACCCGTCGCCACGATCTTGAAGGCATCCTGCGATCCAAAAACATGCGTGAGCCCTTCAACGACGATCGGATGATCATCGATCAAGGCAAGCGAAATCGATTTCATAAAATGGTCCCCCCGCGAACTTCTGGAGCAAGCCACGCTTTCCTGGAAGTGCGCAGTCTGGGAGATTATCTGGGAGCGGCGACGTCGTCCCTGACACAGTGTGGCTAACACAAGCTCAGAAAGAGTTAACTCGTCGGAGGTAGAATCTGGGTCCTCAAATTAATGTAACGGTGCTCGATTACAAAATTATGCCTACGCTCACGTGCTTTCTTACCAAATTATCCAAGTTTCTTATACTTCAGTCTGGGCAGTGCCTGAAAAGCGCAGCTTGTCTGGACTAAAGTCCGTACTCGTATCGGACTAACGTCAATTGCGGGGAAACTCACGTCTGTTTAGTCTCTCGCCTCTCAAATCCACATCCGAGGAACGAATGTCTGAGTTGGCGCCACCGGCAGGGGCAGGGGCAGGGGCAGGGGCAGGGCGCAGGAGCACGATCTGGACGACCATGAGCCTGACCCGTCAGTTCGTGCTCACGGGCGGAGTGATCATGCTCGTCGCGATGTTGGCTGCCGGCTTGTTCATCGGGGAGATCGCATCGAGGACGACGATCGAGAATACGGCGTCATCGACCGCGCTTCTGATGGACAGTTTCGTCTCTCCGCTGGCCCATGCTCTGGCGACAGAAGATATCCTGCCTCCGGAAGAGAGAGAAGAACTCAACGAACTGCTCAGCGGCGATCACTTCAAGCAGCGTTTTCCCTATCTGGAAATCTGGAAAGAGGGCGGACTTGTCGCCTATTCGACGACGGAAAATCTGATCGGCCGAAGATTTACCCCGCCCGATGGCCTGATCGTGGCCCTGGGGGGCGAGATATCGGCTCAGTATGCCAACCTGGATGCCAGGGAACATTTGGATCGCGGCATCGACAGTAAATATCTTGAGATCTATGTTCCCGTTCGTGAGCATTCTTCCGGTCGTGTGATTGCGGTTGCGGAGATCCATGAAAGCACACAGCAGCTCGAGCATGAGCTTTGGTGGCTGCGTTTCAAGACTTGGCTGGCGGTCGCCGGTGCGACCTTTATCATCATGTTCGGCCTGTTCGGCATCGTTTATCGAGGAAACCAGCTCATCCTCTCGCAGCAACGTCAGCTTCGTGGACGGATGGTCGAGATCGAGCAAGCAGCCCAGCATAACCGGATTCTTAAGGAACGATCCCAACGCGCCTCGGGCCGTGTGGCGGAGTTGATGGAAAACTACCTGCGCAGAATTGGCGCCGATCTGCATGATGGACCTGCGCAACTCATTGGTTTCGCCGCGCTCAGCGTAGAACATGTGCGACGAGCACGCACGGACGCTCAGCGTGAGGAAGAACTGCACGCTCTTGAGACTGTGCTTTCGGATGCACTTCGTGATATCCGAACCACATCGAAGGGCCTCATGCTACCGGAAATCGAAGATCTGCCGCTTCCGGCCGTCGTAAGGCAGGTGGTCTCCAATCATGAACTGCGAACGGGGACCGAGGTACTCGTCCATTGCGACGATATCTCCCATCCACTTACGCACGCCATCAATATCTGCGTTTACCGGTTTCTTCAGGAAAGTCTGAATAATGCTTTCCGTCATGCAGGCGGAAACGGTCAGCGGATCTCCTGTAAGCTGGACGATTCCGTTTTAAGCTTGGTGGTGGAGGATGATGGAGGAAACGGTCCCGCCGAATTGGCCAGCCTGGACTCCGGATTGGGCCTCGTCGGCTTGCGAGACAGAGTGGAGAGCCTCGGCGGAATCTTCCGGATTAATCACCGTACGGATGGTGGAACCAGAGTAGAAATGAGTGTCGTTGTTGCCGATGAGGAACAGAATGACTGAGAAGATCCGCGTTGCAGTGGTGGATGATCACTCGCTGTTAAGAGCCGGGGTAATCCGGGCACTCGCGCTCGATGACATGATCGAAGTTGTAGGTGAGGGGGCTTCGGCGATGGATGCCATTGAGCTCGCAAAAGCCCATGAGCCCGATCTCATCCTGCTCGATATTTCCATGCCTGGCGATGGAATCGAAGCAGCGCGCACTATCTGCAATCTGCCATCTCCCCCGCAGGTCGTGATGCTGACGGTTTCGGAAGACGACGACGACGTGACACGCGCGTTGGATGCGGGTGCCGTTGGCTATCTCCTCAAGGGAATCAAGTCGCCGGAATTGATTGCCGCCGTAAAAAGCGTGCGGGCGGATGGGTCGTTCATTTCCCCTAGCCTGGCTCTCCGCCTGCTGTCGACCAAGGTGCAGGCGGAAGCAGACCCGATGTCATCTCTTTCTGAGAGTGAGGAGCGCACGTTGCGCCTGGTCCTTTCAGGGCTGACCAATCGCGAGATCGCCGAGCGTCTGGAAGTGACGGAAAAAACGGTCAAGTTCCACGTCGGCAACATTCTGAAAAAGCTCAACGTCAGAAATCGAGTCGAGGCGGCGCTGATTGCAAGGCGAGAATGGGGCGATCTTTGAGGCATGGTGAACTCAAAGAGCGTTGAGTGGTTCAGCGGGGTCACAAAAGAGATCGGCGATTTCAGGGACGCCGATCTCTTTTGCTCATATCGTCTTGAATCCTTGTCTATCTCACTTGCGCAGATCGGTCTTCCTGTCGGTCGTTCTACGACCGGCAGGCCTGCACAGAGACTGTGGTCTTATGCCTTTCGCTGGCAATCGGACCGTCGCAGAAGCGACTCGGAGGAAATCAGGTCCAGCCGGCTGAGGAGTTCCCGCTGTCGGCGATGAAACTCCTCCTGAAGGCTGCCGATTTCCCGTCCCAACTGGTCCAACTCCGATTGAAGACGCGTCCCGGATTGCACGATCACCTCACTGGCAATCCTGTTCCCGCACTCGGTAAAGGACCTGATTTTTCGAAGCGTTTTTGGCCCGAAGCCCGGCAGCTTAAGCAAACGGGGATCCGGAATCTGCGCCAACTCGGACGCAGAAGGGCATCGCCCGCTGAACTCCTCCAATATGCTTTCCTGGACCCGTTGGCTGAAGCGCTTGATCGGAAAAAGGTCGTCCCCTTGCATGACTTTTTTTACTTTCTAGATTGTGCATGCGTCACAATAGCCAGAGTTTTTTATTGCGATATGACTGCCATCCTAAGGATCCAGCGTTCTATCCATAAGTATAGCGTATGAGAGCGCAGGGAGGTTCGAGGTCGGACCTTAGACCAGTCGGACGTCTGGTCCTTCGACCACTGCGGGCAGACCTCAGTCCCTGCCGACCTCGGACCATCGACTAAAAAATCGTTACACCTTCATCCGATGCGAACCTCGCCGCCTTGAGGAAGACTGTTTGGTGAAATTGCGGACCAGTGCGCCAAGCAGCTCCGGTCCCAATGCGCACAACAGGACAGCTGGCTTAGCCCAGTCGGAGGAGAAGCATCATGGTCAGTCTCGTCAAGCACGACCTCGAATTCATCCTGAAGCAGATCAAGATCGCTGAAGAGCATGCTGCCGGCGGAGACCTGCGCAAGCTCGTGGCCGAGGCGGGTGGGCTCGATCCCAACGCCACCACCACGCCGACCCAGGCGTTCCTGCTTCCCTATGGCCTGCGCACGGTCGACGGTACCTACAATAACCTCGTCGAGGGACGCGAGACCTGGGGCGCTGCCGACCAGCCTTTCCCTGAAATGAGTTCCCCCCAGTACGTTAACGAGCAGGACGATGCCCAGATGTTCGGCACCCCTGCCAATCCGGTGTGGCTGACGAACAATAATTACACCCCTGGCTCGAACCCCGGAACGCCGATGCTGGCGCCCGGCACCGTCGTCGATGCCGACCCGCGCACGATCTCGAACCTGATCGCCGATCAGACGCTGAACAACCCCGCCGCCATCAGCGCGGCGCTGACCTATGCGGGCATCACGGGCGCGGCCCAGATGACCGCCATCTCACAGATCCAAGCCGCCCGCGTGGCGATCACGAATGCCGGGACGGGGGTCGGCAACATCCCTAGTCTTGAGGCCTCGGTTGATGCTGCGGAGGCGGCTCTGTCGCTTGCCCAGGCAGACCGTCTCATGAAGGTGGATTTAGCAGCGCAAGCTGAGACCGCTTATCAGATGGCCCTGGAAGACATTGCCCCTCTCGAGCAGGCATTGATTGACGCGCAGGCTTCGCTCAGTGGCCTCACCGAGGAGAGCGAGGGCTACGCGGAGGCGGTCGCTGCCGTCGACCTCGCCCAGCAAGCCGTGAACAGCATGCAGTCCGTCGTTGATGCCGCGTTGGTGCAAGTCGGTGTTTCGTCCGCGGCGGTAGGAGCCGCCGATGATGCGGTGCTTGCCAAGACCACGGCTCTGGACGCTGCCGAGGACGCCCTTGCCGTTGCACAGACAGCGTCCCAGGCCGTCACGGTGGCCGAGACGGCGCTTGCCAACCTCCTGAACCAGCTCGACATCCAGATGGACGGTAACACCGTCCTCATCCCGAACGTCGCGCCCGACATCGGCGACTCCGCGCCCTACAACTCCCTGTTCACCCTGTTCGGCCAATTCTTCGACCACGGCCTCGACCTGATCTCGAAGGGCGGAAGCGGCACGGTCTATATCCCGCTCCAGCCGGATGACCCGCTCTATGTCCCGGGCAGCCATTCCAACTTCATGGTGATGACCCGCGCCAGCCGTGACGGGGATGGCGACACCATCAACACGACCACGCCGTGGGTCGACCAAAACCAGACCTACACCTCGCATGCCTCGCACCAGGTCTTCCTGCGCGAGTACATGACCGGCCCGGACGGAAAGACAATTGCGACTGGCAACCTCCTCGAGGGTGCAAGGGGTCTGGCCACCTGGGCAGACGTCAAGGCGCAGGCCAAGGCAATGCTCGGCATCGACCTGACCGATGCCAACGTCGGCAACGTTCCGCTGCTGCGCACGGATCCTTACGGCAACTTCATCCCGCATCCGCAGACCGGCTTCGCCCAGGTCATCGTCGGCCTCGGCAACGATGGTGTTCCGAACACGTCCGACGACATCGTCATCTCGGGTACCCCGGCCAACCCGGCCAGCCTCGCGAATGCGGTCCTCACAGGCCACGCGTTCCTCGACGACATCGCCCATTCGGCGGTGCCCGGCACGACTTACGATCACGACGGGAACCCCGCGACCCCAATGATCAAGGTCTCTGGCGACGCGGACAACGTCGCAGGCAACCAGATCGGCTTCGACAGCCGCGGCAACAAGGTGGCCTACGACAACGAGCTGCTCGACGCCCACTACATCACGGGTGACGGCCGCGGCAACGAGAACGTCGGCCTGACCACGATCCACCACGTGTTCCACTCCGAGCACAACCACCTCGTCGAGCAGGTGAAGGAACTCGCCCTGACCTCGGGTGACCTTGCCTTCCTGAACGAGTGGTTGCTCGTAGACGTCACGGCCGTCCCGACTACGGCCGAGGCCAAGGCCGCCCTCGTCTGGGACGGCGAGCGCCTGTTCCAGGCTGCCCGCTTCACCAACGAGATGGAGTACCAGCACCTCGTCTTCGAGGAATTCGCCCGCAAGATGCAGCCCGACGTCGACGCCTTCGTGTTCGAGCCGTCGGTCGACATCAACCCGGCGATCTTCGCGGAGTTTGCCCAGGCGGTTTACCGCTTCGGCCACTCGATGCTCAACGAGACCATCGACACGATCACCGTCAACGGCCAGCAGGTGTCGATGAAGCTGTTCGACGGCTTTCTCAACCCAGTCGGCTTCGGGTCAGACACCATTGACCACGATGCTGCTGCCGGCGCGATCATCCGCGGCATGTCCCGCCAGCACGGCAACGAGATCGACGAGTTCGTGACCCACGTGCTGCGCAACCAGCTCGTCGGCATCCCGCTCGACCTCGCGGCGCTCAACATCGCCCGTGGCCGCGATCTCGGCCTGCCGTCCCTCAACGAGGCCCGCGCGCAGTTCTACCAGATGTCTGGACAGGACTCGCAGGTGAAGCCCTACGTGAGCTGGACCGACTTCGCGCTCAATCTCCAGAACCCGCTGTCGATCGTCAATTTCATCGCGGCCTACGGCAAGCATGACCTGATTGCCGCCGCGACCACCATGGAGGGCAAGCGGGCCGCCGCATCCCTGCTGATCTTCGGCGGCACGGGTGCTCCGGCGGATCGTCTCGACTTCCTCAACTCGGAAGGGACATGGGCGAGCAAGGAATCTGGCCTTAACGACATCGATCTCTGGATGGGCGGCCTCGCCGAGAAGAAGATGGACTTCGGCGGCATGCTCGGGTCGACCTTCGCCTTCGTCTTCGAGGCTCAGCTCGAAGCTCTTCAGGATGCCGACCGGTTTTACTACCTCTCGCGTGTTCAGGGTCTCAACCTCCTGAACGAGCTCGAGAACAACTCGATGACCGACATCATCATGCGCAACACCGACCTCGGCGACGAGGGACGGACGGCGCTCCCGGGCGATATCTTCGCCACCCCCGACCACACCCTCGAGATTATCAAGTCGAAGCAGATCGGGGACGATCCGGTCTGGGACAACCCCGTCCTCCAGGCGCTCTCGCCTCTGGTTGTGCGCAAGGATCTCGACGGTGACGGCGACGGTGACGTCCTCATCTACAACGGCACCGAACACGTGGTCATGGGCGGCTCGGCCGAGGCCGACCTGCTCGTGGCGGGTGAAGGCGACGATACAGTGTGGGGCTACGAGGGCAACGACACCATCGAGGCCGGGTACGGCGTCGACATCATCCACGGTGGTGACGGCGACGACATCATCACCAACGCCGGCACAGACATCGGCATGACCGACAAGCTGCACGGCGAGAAGGGCAACGACGTCATCCAGGGGGGCTCCGGCCTCGCGCTGCTCTTCGGCAACGAGGGACAGGACTTCCTGATCACCGGTCCGGACGGCAAGAACGCCTTCGGCGGCACCGGCAACGACTTCATCCTCGGTGGCGACGGCGGCGACATGCTGCTCGGTAACGAGGGCGACGACTGGATCGAGGGTGGACCGCGCTTCGACGTCATCGCCGGCGAGAACTCGGAGCTGTTCTTCAACTCCTCTGTCATCGGGCATGACGTGCTCAACGGTGGCGCCAGCGACACCGACTACGACGGCGAGTCCGGCGACGACATCATGTTCCAGGCGGAAGGCATCCAGCGCAACAACGGCATGGCCGGCTTCGACTGGGCGATCCACAAGGGTGACACCGTGGCGGCGAACACCGACCTCGGCATCCCGCTCTTCGACAACCAGGAGGCGTTCATCCTGCGTGACCGCTTCGACCTCGTCGAAGGCCTGTCGGGCTGGAAGCATAACGACATCCTTACGGGTCGTGTCGCTGCCACCAACACGAGAGCGGAGGCGACCGGTACGGCCGCCATCCCGGGTCCGGACTCCCCGCTCGACTCCTTCTCCAACGATCTGTTGCAGAAGAACGTCTCGCTCATCAACGGCCTTGATCAGCTCGTGGCACACCGCATCCGGGTTCCGGTTGTGGACGCCCAGGGCCGACCAGTCCTCGATGCGAACGGCAATCCCGAGCTGATCGTGCTCGATACCTCGCAGGCCGCGGACATCATCCTCGGCGGTGGCGGCAGCGACACTATCAAGGGCTTCGCCGGTGACGACATCATCGACGGCGACAAGTGGCTCAACGTCCGCATCAAGATCGTCAAGGACGGCGTCACCTACACGGCCGACGGGATGACAGGAAAGGTCTACCTGGAGTCGCAGTACGCCTACGGTGCTCCGCTCGCCAATGCGGTGGCCCAGTTCGGCGGCAAGACCCTCGATGCCCTGATGCTCAGCGCGACACTCAACCCGGGCCAGCTCAGTATCGTCCGCGAGATCGTCGACGGTGATCTGGACAACACTGCCACTGACGTGGCTGTCTACGGCGACCTGCGGGCGAACTACGTCATCACCAGCAATGCCGACGGCAGCATCACGGTCGAGCATGTGACGGTGACGGTCGAGACCGACCCAACCACGGGCAGCAACCGCGTCTCGGACGGCATCGACCGCCTGTTCAACATCGAGAAGCTGCGCTTTGCCGATGGTGAGGTGAACCTGACCCCGCCGAAGCTTTCGCTCCACGCCTTCGACGCCGCGAACTATCGCGACGACTTCAATCCTGCGAACTACGTGGGATCGGACGGAACGGCGGCCTGGACTTCGAGCTGGGTGGAAAGCGCCGACGGCGCCAACTCCGGCACGAATGGACAGATCGTCCTGAGCAACCAGGCATTGCGGTTCCAGGAAGGCGACGGCGCGACCATCACGCGTACGGTCAACCTGGATGGTCATGCCACCGCTCGCCTGAGCTTCAATGCCAACCCGGACAATCTCGAGAACGACGACTACGTTTCCATCCAGTTCTCCCCTGATGGGAATCCCAACAACTTCGTTGAGCTCGGCCGGATCACCGGCGATGGCGGGAACACGCTCCGGACTTTCGACCTGACCGGACCGTTCACCGCCAATGCAGCCATCCGGTTCGTCGCGACCTCGTTCGAGAATGGGATTTTCGGCATCGGCAGCGACGTGGTCACCATCGACAACGTGGCGATCGACTTCTCCAGACCTGCTGTTGCTCCGACCGTCAACCACTCGGCGACCTTCACCGAAAACGGCACGGCAGTGGCGATCGCCAACAACCCCGGCATCGTGGACGACGCCGTCCAGATGGTCTCGGCCAGGATCGTGCTGATCAACGCCCAGGCCGGCGACACCTTCATCGTCGGCAACCTTCCGGCGGGGATCGACGATGCCATCACGACAGTAAACGGCCAGGTCATCCTGACGCTTACGGGAGCGGCTTCCCTCGCCGACTACCAGACGGCGATCCAGGCGGTGACGTTCTCCAACAACTCGAACAACCCGGTTGCAGGAAACCGCGTGATCGAGGTGACGGTGAATGACGGCTTCTTGAACAGCAACGTGGCGACGACGACGGTCAACGTCGTGCCTGTCAACGATGCCCCGGCGGCCAACAACGACAGCGTGTACACCAACTACACGACGGCACCGTTCATCCTTCCGGAATGGGCATTGCTGGCCAACGACACCGATGGAGAAGGTGCCGCGCTGGACGTCACCACGATCAACGCCGTCAGCGGCCTCACGGCTTCCCTGACGACGGGTTCGGTCACCGTGACCGATACCGGCACCGCCGGTGGTAATTTCACCTACACCGCAAACGACGGATCCGGCGCTGCGAATGCAACTGATACCGCCACCGTGACGATCAACCGCGACACGACTGGTGCCATCAACGGCAACGACGGCGATAACATCCTGATCGGCGACGGGGGCAACAGCACCCTCACCGGCGGCCAGGGCGACGACCTGGTCTTCGCCGGGGCTGGTAATGATACGATCACCTGGGGCGTCACCACGTTCCTGGGCTTCGAGATCGGCAACGACGGCCACGACTTCGTCGACGGCGGTGCCGGCACCCTCGACCGCTTCGTCGTCACGGGCAGCAATGCGGCCGAGTCCTTCGTGGTCTATGCCCGCGCCTCCGTCCCGGCGGCGCTCGCTGCCGGCCTCAAGCCGGACACGGAGATCGTGATCACCCGCAACGGGAACATCATCGCCGAGCTCGACAACATTGAGGAGATCACCATCAACACCAGCGGCGGTGCCGACACGGTGCAGGCGGTTGGCAACTTCAATCCCACCAGTCTGAACTTCAGCACAATCACGATCAACGGCTCGTCGGACGACAATGTCGTCGACATCTCTCAGCTCACCTCGGCGCACCGGATCGTGTTCCGCTCCTATGGCGGCAACGACACCATCGTCGGCACGCTGCGGGAGCAGGACGTGATCGAACTCGAGCCCGGCCGCACGCCGGACGAATACGAGTGGGAGGAGAACGAGGACGGCACCACCAGCGTCACCTGCGGCGGCCACCGCGTTACCTTCCGGTGCGAGGAAGGTCGCAGGCCGAATCTCTGCGAGGGTACGGTCCCGACCGAACCCGAGGTTCCTGTCGATCCCGAGCAGCCGACGGAGCCGGTGGACCCGCAGCAGCCGACTGATCCTCAGCCTGTCGATCCAGTCACGCCGACGGATCCGGTCCCGAGTTCCCCGAGCCAACCCGAGGCGCCCAAGAGCCTGTCCATTACGGGCAACTCGCGGAGCGAGACCCTTCACGGTGGCGACGGCAACGACCGGATGGACGGCGGACGCGGAAACGACAAGCTCCTGGGCAGCGCCGGCAACGACGTGCTCAAGGGCGGCGACGGCCACGACCGTCTCGACGGCGGCACGGGTAACGACCGTATGGAAGGCGGACGCGGCAATGATGTCTACATCGTCGACAGTGCCGGCGACCGGGTGATCGAGCGCTCCGGTCAGGGTATCGACACGGTGAAGAGCAGCGTGTCCTTCTCGCTCAACGGCACCCATGCGGAGAAGCTGGTCCTGACAGGGACGGCGGACATCAACGGCACGGGCAACCGTCTCGACAACAGCCTGACAGGCAATGCCGGCGACAACGCCCTCCACGGCGGATCGGGCCACGACATCCTCAAGGGGATGGCAGGCGACGACCGGCTCGACGGCGGGTCAGGCCGTGACATGCTCTACGGCGGTGCCGGCAACGACATGCTCAAGGGCGGGGCGGGCGACGACCGGCTCTCGGGCGGCTCTGGCGATGACATCTTCGTCTTCCAGAGGGGCGGTGGCCGGGACGTGGTCACCGACTTCCGGGCCGATCACGACCGGATCGATACGAGCCGGCTTGCCGGGGTGGACAGCATGGCGGACCTTCGCGTCATGCAGGTCGACCATGACACCGTCATCGAACACGGCACCGACATCCTCGTCCTCAAGGGTGTCACCGTATCCGATCTCGACAACAGCGACTTCATCTTCTGATCGCTGAAAGCGCCCCGCCGGATCATGTGTTGCTCCCGGCGGGGTGACCTGGAGCCGGATGCCGCAATCCCCCCAACGCGGCATCCGGCTTCATCCTTCATTCTCTGAGGACACGGACATGTCTTATCCATCTGCCAAGGGACGTATCAGCCTGATGGCTTCCTGCCGGGGCGCCCTGGTCGGGGTTGCCCTGCTTAGCGGCCTCATCAATATTCTTTATCTCTCCGGCTCCCTTTACATGATGGAGGTCTACGACCGGGTCCTGCCGAGCCGCAGCATCCCGACGCTGATCGGACTCTCCGCCATCATCCTCACTCTGTTTCTCTTCCAAGGTCTGTTCGACATGCTGCGCGGCCGCATCTTCGCCCGCGTCGGTGCCGCGGTCGATGAAGACCTGAGCCAGCGCGTCTTCCGCTGCCAAGTCTCTGGTCCCCTGCGCGACAAGACCGAAGGCGATGGACAACAGCCGCTGCGCGATCTCGACCAGATCCGCGCCTTTCTCGCAGGCGGCGGCCCGTCGGCCCTGTTCGACCTGCCGTGGATCCCGCTCTATCTCTTCATCTGCTTCGCCTTCCATCCGCTGCTCGGCTGGGTCACGGTGGGCGGTGCCTCGGTCCTCGTTGCCATCACGGTCCTGACGGATGTGCTGACCCGCAAGGCCTCCAAGGCAGCGGTCCATGCGGCGTCGCTGCGCAACGGCATCGGCGACGGCGCACGTCGCAACGCCGAGGTCGTGCATGCCATGGGCATGGCAGGGCGGCTCGGTCTGATGTGGGGTCAGGCCAACGCACAGTATCTTGGCCATCAGCAGCAGGCCTCTGACGTGTCCGGCGGTCTCGGCGCGTTCTCGAAGGTGATGCGCATGGCGCTGCAATCCGGCGTTCTCGGCGTCGGCGCCTATCTCGTCATCAACAACCAAGCTACCGGCGGCATCATGATCGCCTCCTCGATCCTGGTCTCCCGAGCGCTCGCTCCGGTGGAACTCTCCATCGCCAACTGGAAGGGCTTCGTCGCCGCCCGTCAGGGCTGGTCGCGGCTTCGCACCGCTCTCGAGGACGACAAGTCCGAGGTGCGTCCGCTTCAGCTTCCCGCTCCGACGGCCTCGCTGATTGTAGAGAACGCCGGTTCCGGTGCGCCTAAGGGCCAGCGCTTCGCGGTGCAGGACGTCTCGTTCGAGATGAAGGCCGGCATGGGGCTGGGCATCATCGGCCCGAGCGCCTCCGGCAAGTCCTCGCTCGCCCGCATGCTCGTCGGCGTGTGGCCGGCCTGGCGCGGCAAGATCCGCCTCGACGGCGCCGCGCTCGAGCAATGGTTGCCGGAGGATCTCGGACAGCACATCGGGTACTTGCCGCAGGATGTCGAGCTGTTCGCCGGGACCGTCGCCCAGAACATCGCCCGCTTCATCACCGATCCGAACCCGGAAAGTGTGATCAGGGCGGCGATGGCAGCCGACGTCCACGAGATGATCCTGCGCCTGCCGCAGGGCTACGAGACGCAGGTCGGGGAGGGCGGTGCCTCGCTCTCCGGGGGACAGCGCCAGCGCATCGGTCTCGCCCGCGCGCTCTACGGCAATCCGTTCCTTGTCGTCCTCGACGAGCCGAACTCCAACCTCGACAACGAGGGCGAGCATGCGCTCACCCGAGCCATCCAGGGGGTTCGGGAACGCGGCGGCATCGTCGTGGTGATTGCCCACCGCCCGAGCGCGCTTGCCGGCGTCGACCATATCCTCGTTCTCGACGAGGGCACGGTCCGCAAGTTCGGCACCAAAGAGGAGGTGCTCAGCTCCGTCCTTCGCCCGGTTCCGGCCAGCAACGTCAATCAACCCAACACGGCCAAGTCCGCTTGAGCCCCGGGGAGCAGCGTCATGAGCGTCAACATTCAATCGAAGGCCCGCCAGTCCATCAGCCGCCATACCCGCCTCGCGCTCGGGGGCGTTGCCCTTCTCGTCGGCGGCCTCGGCGGGTGGGCATGGATGACCGAGCTGTCGGGAGCCGTCGTCGCGCCGGGTACGATCGTCGTCGACAGCCATGTGAAAAAGGTCCAGCACCCGACCGGCGGAGTCATCGGCGAAATCCTCGCCCGTGACGGCGACCGCGTTAGGGCAGGCGATGTGGTCATCCGCCTCGACGAGACGGTAGCACGGGCCAACAGGGCCATGGTGGCCAAGAGCATCGACGAGATGACCGCCCGCAGAGCTCGGCTCGAGGCCGAGCGGGATGGGGCCCAGACCATCCGCTTCCCCGCCGACCTGGTCACACGGGCAGGGGAGCCGGAAGTGGCCGAGCTCATGAACGGCGAGCAGCGCCTGTTCGACAACAGGCGTGAGGCCCGCGCCGGCCAGAAGTCGCAGCTCCGGGAACGGGTGGCGCAACTCGCCGAGCAGATCGACGGCACCAAGTTGCAGGCATCTGCCAAGATGGACGAGATCGACCTGATCGCATCCGAACTCACGGGCGTTCAGGAATTATGGAAGAAGAACCTCGTTCCGATCACCCGCGTGAACTCGCTGAAGCGCGAGGAGACCCGGCTTCGAGGCGAGCGCGGCCAGCTCATCTCGACGGTCGCCCAGGCCAAGGGCAAGATCAGCGAAACGGAACTCCAGATCATGCAGGTCGAGCAGGATCTGCGCAGCGAGGTCTCCACGGAGCTGCGCGAGGTCCAGGCCAAGCTCGCCGAGTTCGTCGAGCGCAAGGTCGCGGCCGAGGATCAGTTGAAGCGCATCGACATCCGCGCGCCTCAGGACGGCATCGTGCATCAATCGACCGTGCATACACTCGGCGGCGTCATCGGGGCAGGTGACACGCTGATGCTCGTCATGCCAGAGGGCGACGAGCTTTCGATCGAGGTGAAGGTCGCTCCCCAGGACATCGACCAGCTCAGGCAGGGGCTCGATACCATGCTGCGGCTGTCGGCCTTCAACCAGCGCACGACGCCGGAGATCAGGGGTCATGTCACGCGCATCGCCGCCGACCTCGTGACCGACGAGCGCAGCGGCCTGTCCCATTATCCCGTCAGGATCGCCATTTCGGAAGGGGAGCGCGAGCGTCTCGGCTCCGCGAAGCTGATGCCGGGCATGCCTGTGGAAGGCTTCATCCAGACAGGGTATCGGACCGTGTTCTCATATCTGACGAAGCCTCTCGCCGACAACATGGCACGCGCCTTCAGGGAGGAGTAAGCAACTCGTCAAAGTGAGCCGCTCGGACACATCGCTCATAGATGGTCCGGAGCGGCCCGCCGCGACCAGACCATTGCGAGGTCAGGGTGCCGTGCGATCCAACGCAAAATCGTCGAACCATGGTCTCCTGGTGCCGGCGATCCGCGCTGCCAGGATGCGGGAGGCCATGTAGCTGAAGGTGATGCCGTTTCCACCATAGCCATAGGCGGCGAGGACCCTTGCAGCGCCAGGGACGGGGCCGACGAGGGGCAAACCGTCATCGGTTTCGCCAAACTCCGCTGACCAGGCATGCGCAATCTCGTATGATGCATAGGGCCAGAGATTCCTCATCTTCGATGTAATCTCGGCAATCTTGTCCGGCATCAGCTGCTCGCGTTCTTTCACATTCTCCGTGGCCTGATCCTCGCCGCCAACCACGATTCGTCCGTCATCGGTCGTTCTGGCGTAGAGATAAGGGTGTGAACTTTCCCAGATGAGTGCTCGCTCGGGCCAGAGGGCGCTTGGCTGCTGCGGGACGGTTGCAAGGCACCAGCTTGAAGACCTGCGATGGAGATCGGTCGTGATGAAGTCGGGCATCTCGTAGCCCGTGGCCAGGACGAGATGACGGGCCTCCACTGTTCTGCCTCCGGCGAGCCCGATCGATGCGCTGTCGCTGCTCCAGTCATAGGCTACGACCTCGTCCTCGACCAGCACTGCTCCCTGTGCGAGGGCGATCCTGAGCAGGCCGAGCGACAGGCAGAGCGGATCGGCCTCCGCCGACCCCGGCGAGAGGAGCGCGCCGGGACGGTCCATCATGAAACGCTCGATCAGGGTGCCGCGATCGAGGAGGTCTCCGGGCAGATCGACTTGGCGCCGCAAGCCGTGTTCTCTTGCAAGCTGCGTCAGGCCGGTATCGCCGCCACCCAGATAGAGGCTGGACCGCTTGGCGAAAAGGCAGGAAATGCCGAGCGCCTGGATATAGTCGCAAAGATCGGCCGTTGCGGCATAGGAGCGGCGATAGATATCGGCAGCTTTGTCGAGACCGTACAGCTCGGTCAATTCAGTCAGGGACCGATCGATCTCCCATTGCAGCATTGCCGTGCTGGCCGCCGTGCTGCCGCGGCCCGGCATGAGCCGGTCGACGACGACGACGGAAAGGCCTTGCCGCGCAAGAGCCTCCGCCGCAAACGAGCCGGTGATCCCAGCGCCGACGATCGCCACGTCGCAACGTAGATCGGCGAGCAGAGGGGTCCGCGGCAAAGAGTGCTGAAGCATCCGCCAGGGCGACGATCCGGATCGGAGCTGACGCTGATCCTCGGCTGCTTCGCTGTGGCCCGCTGCATCGTGCATCAGAACGTCGCCGTCATGTTTTGACAACGGCGATCCGCGATAAGGCTGAGTGACACGTTCGATCTCAAGCCTTGTCCATTCCGGGATACGGGTTCGCCTTCAGAAGCTTCGCCAGATGCGCGGCGTTGATCGCCAGCATCCTGGTCGTCTGTGCGGTTTTGTCGTAGGGTTCCTTGAGGTCCTTGTAATCCACCGAGCCCATCGCCTCTCCGACCCAATAGGTGCCGGCGCCGGCAGGGATCGTGAATCCCACATCGTTGAGGGCCTGATACAATTCGGCGTGACAATGATGGGCTCCGTCTTCATTGCCGACCACGGCCGCGACGGCAACCTTTCCGAAGGGAGGCATGCGCCCCCTGTCGTCCGTCTCCTCCAGAAAGGCGTCCATGCGTTCGAGAACCCGCTTGGCGACACTGGAGGGTTGACCCAGCCAGATCGGGGTTCCCAGGATGATGATGTCCGCTCCGAGGATTTTTCGACGCAGTTCCGGCCAGTCATCGCCATCGCCTTCGTCGGACGACACTCCCGCTTTGATGTCGAGGTCGACAACTCTGACGATCTGGCCCGTCACCCCGTGTGGCTTCAGTTCTTCCAGAACTTCCTGAAGAATCTTATCCGTCGACGAGGTGGCACCGCCACGCTTCAGAGTGCAATTCAGGGCCAAGGCAGTCAGGGCCATCAGGATCTCCGGAACGGGAAATGATCCTGAATAACGGCGCGAACCTCGGCCGTGTTCCCCGCAGATTGTCATCTTGCCCATGAGGGCGGGCGGTTTGCGGTCCCATCCGTGTTCGGAAACTCGGTTGACTGAGAGGACTGTTGAAGCTCCGGCACGCAATCGGCCCAGATGGAAAATCAGGTCCACTTTTCCGCGCGATGCGCTAGGGTTTAGGAGACTAACTCGGATCGGGGGCTTTCATGACCGGCTATGGCGATACCTATTATGCCCGCACGCTTGCGGACGTATCGCAACGCTCTTCTCTCGAAGGATCGGTGCAGGCGGATGTCGCTGTTGTCGGCGGGGGGCTTGCCGGCCTTACGGCGGCTCTCGATCTCGCGCGAGCAGGCCGTTCGGTTGTGGTCCTGGAGGCTGAACGGGTCGGCTGGGGAGCGTCTGGCCGAAACGGAGGCTTTGTCGGGCCGGGTTACGCGACGAGCCACGCCAATGTAACCCGCATGGCGGGAGCCGAGAGAGCGCAGGCCTTGCACCGGCTCTCGATCGAGGGGGTGCAAATCGTCGAGGAAAATATCGACAGGCTTGCAATGAGCGACAACACGCGCGTCTACGGCAAGCTGAGCGTGCTTCGGTATCACGATCCCGACGGCCTTGCCCGCCATTGCGCGATGATGAAGAGGGAATTCGACTACCATCTCGAAGTGATGCCGACCGACGCCGTACGAAACGTCCTGCGGTCCCAGAAATACTTTCAGTCGCTCTACGATCCCGCCTGCTTCCATTTCCACCCGCTCAACTATGCAAGGGCTCTGGCAAAGGCGATCGAGGCGCTGAACGGACGGATCTTCGAGCGATCGCAGGTCACCGGCTGCGACTTCGCGAGCGCGGAAAAAATCGTCAGGACGGCGCGCGGTGAGGTCAGGGCACGCGACGTGATCTTGGCGGGCGGTGGCTATACGGACGATCTCGTGCCCCGCCTGCGCCGCAGCATCCTGCCGATTGCCACTTACGTGCTTCTGACGGAAGCAGCACCGGAGAGGATCGCAGAGGCGGTTCGCACGCCGATGGCGATCAGCGACAACCGCCGTGCGGGTGACTATTATCGTCTCGTCGACGAAGGAAAGCGGCTTCTCTGGGGCGGCCGGATCACGACGCGCAAGACGGAGCCACGGCGCCTCGCGGAGATGATGCGGCAGACGATGGTCTCCACCTATCCCCAACTCGAAGGCGTGCGCGTGGAGACGGCGTGGACGGGTCTCATGGCCTATGCCCGCCATCTGATGCCTCTCATCGGGCAGCTTCAGCCGTGTATATGGTACGTGTTCGGTTTCGGCGGACGCGGCATGAACACGACGGCGATTGGAGGGCGAGTGATCGCAGAGGGGATTCTCGGCACAAGCGACCGATACAGGCTTTATGAGCCCTTCGGCCTCGTGTGGAACGGTGGTCCTTTCGGCGTTGCGGCGGCGCAGCTCACCTACTGGACGTATCAGGCGATGGATCTCGCCAAGGAGCGTCGGGCCGCGCGTGCGGCCTGAGATATGACTGCGTTTCGGTTTTCTTAATCGTGCCCGAGGCGCATGCGGCGTTCCAGGAAACGGCTATAGGCCCCCATGCCATATGAGAACACCAGGAACACGACGGCTGCGAAGACATAGCCTTCCATGACGGCGATGCCGACCCAGTTCGGATCCGTCATCGCCGTGCGAACGGTGGATAGAAAGTCCAGAAGGCCGATGATCGTGACGAGGGTCGTGTCCTGGAAGAAGCCGATGGAGATGTTCACCAATGGCGGAATGGAGATCTTCAGGGCCTGCGGCAGAACGACGAGACGCATGGCCTGCCAGTAATGCAGGCTCATCGCGCTGGCGGCCTCGTGCTGTCCTCTGGGGATCGCCTGCAGACCGCCACGGACCGCCTCGGCGATATAGGCCGCCGCGAAAATGACGATGGCGATCTGTGCCCGCAGCAGCTTGTCCACGGTCACGCCGCTCGGCATGAAGAGCGGCAGCATGACGGAGGCCATGAAGAGGATGCTGATGAGGGGCACGCCTCGGATCACCTCAATGAAGATGATGGCAATGACGCGGATGGCAGGGAGCTTCGAGGAGCGAGCCAGAGCGAGCACGACGCCGAGAGGAAAGCCGAGGGCGAGCCCGACTGCCGAGAGCAGGAAGGAGAGGGGCAACCCGCTCCATTGCGTCGTTGGCACATAGGTAAGACCGAAGACACCACCGCTGATCAGAATCGCCGTCGCCCCGATCGTCACGCCCCAGAGCACGAGAAGGCCTCTGCTCCAGAAGCGCGGGATCATCGTGACCCCGATTGCGCCAAGAAACAGGACCATGGCGAGGAGCACGCGCCAATGCTCGTCGTAGGGATAGACGCCGAAGATCATGAAGCGAAGCTTCGCCGCATAGAAGGGCCAGCAGGCACCGTGGCCCACTTTGCACGCCTGAGCGCCACCTTCCGTGACGGCCCGGGTTACGAGCCAGCCGTAAGCGCCCTTGATGCCAAGCCACAGGATCCACAGACAGATCAGCGTGACGATTGCATTGACAGGGGTGCCGATGAGGGGCTTGAGCGTGCGGTGTAGAAGGCGACGCCCGACATCCGGTTCCCGTTGAACCGGCATCTTCAGTTGCGCTTCGGCGATGTCGGTCGCAGTCGTCATGACCTAGCGCTCCTTCAGCGCGACGCGGCTGTTGTACCAGTTCATGAACAGGGAAATCACGATCGACAGGCCGAGATAGACCAGCATGAAGATCGCGATGCCCTCGATCGCCTGTCCGGTCTGGTTCATGGTGGTATTCGAAACCATGACGAGATCCGGATACCCGATGGCAATGGCGAGCGAAGAGTTCTTGAAAAGGCTCAGATACGTGCTGGTTAGTGGAGGGATGATGACCCGGAGCGCCTGAGGAAGAATGACGAGGCGCATGGTCAATCCGTCCCGCAGGCCCAATGCACGGGATGCCTCCCATTGCCCTTTGCGCACCGACAGAATGCCGCTTCGCACGATCTCCGCGATGCCGGCCGAGGCGGACAGGGCAAGGCCGACGAGAAGCGCGGTGAATTCCGGCGTGAGCTGAGAACCGCCCGCAAGGCGAAAGCGGCCCTTCTCGGGAAGGCTGACTGCAAGATCGGGCTGCACGATCAAAACTGCGAGGATCGGTGGGATGAGAAGTGATAAGGCTACCAAGGGCCAGATGGTCCGCGCCTTGCCCGTTCTGATACGCTCAGCCGTCACCCGGCGATGGACGAAAACTCCAAGAGCTCCTCCGAGAACCAGTGCGAAAAGAACGATCGTATGGGCGCTCGTCCAGACCAGTGACGGCACGGTCAGGCCGCTGTTGCTCAGGAAAACATGGGGCAGAATCTCCCATGCTTCACGCACGGCCGGCAGGCTAGTGACGATTAGCGCATACCAGAGAAAGAGATAGAGCAGAAGAGGCACATTGCGCAGTGCTTCGACATAGAGAAACGCCAGAAAAGCGAGCAGCGGATTGCGGGAGAGACGGGCGATGCCGACGAACAGCCCGATGATCGACGCGAGAACGACGCTCCAGGCCGAAACCCAAACCGTGTTGACGATGCCGGCCAGGATGGCACGACCATAGGTGTCGGTGGGCTTGTAGTCGATCAATGTCTGGCTGATGACGAAGCCGGCTTTTCGGCTCAGGAAGTCGAATCCTGTGGCAATGTTCTGCTCAGCTAGTTTCTGCGATACGTTGGAAAACAGATAAAGTCCCAGAAGGACGATGCTTCCGACGGCGATTACCTGGTAGAGGATGGCTCGGAAGCGGAGGTTGTAGAGAAGCCTCGTCCCGCTCACCGCATCGACGCGCATGATGATCCTTTCCGGAATAGGCTGAGGGCGAAACGGGCGGCCATAAGGCCGCCCGTTTATCTCAGATTACCGGAAGGGCGGTGCGTAAAGCAGGCCGCCCTTGGTCCAGAGCTCGTTCGGACCGCGGGACAGGCCCAGCCGGGTCTCGGGACCGAGATTGCGATCGAAGACTTCGGCGTAGTTTCCGACGGACTTGACGATGTTGTAGGCCCACTTGTTGTCGAGGCCGAGCATCTTGCCGAAATCGCCGTTCACGCCGAGCATGCGCTGAACCTCGGGATCCTCGCTCTTGAGGAATTCATCCACATTGGCCTGGGTAACGCCCTTTTCCTCCGCACCGATGAGCGCGTAGACGGACCAGTTCAGAATGTCGCGCCAGTTGGGGTCGTTCTGGCGGATCGTCGGGGCAAGCGGCTCTTTCGAGATGGTCTCGGGCAGGACCACATATTGCGACGGATCATTGGCAATCGCACGCACGGAAGCCAGATCCGAACGATCCGTCGTGATGGCATCGCAGCGACCGGTGAAGAAGGCGTTGCGCCATTCGTCGGAGTTCTCGAACACCACGGATTCATACTTGATGTTCTTCGGCCGGAAGAAATCCTCGAGGTTCTGGAGCGTGGTCGTGCCAGGCAGCAGGCAGATCGCGGCCCCGGTGAGTTCGCTGGCGCTCTTCACGTTGAGCTTCGCCGGCGCCATCAGGCCCTGGCCGTCGTAGAACACCACGGGCCCGAAATCGAGGCCGAGGGATGCGTCACGCGAGAAGCTCCAGGTGTTCTGGCGGGACAGGATGTCCACCTCGCCGGACTGAACCGCCTGGAAGCGGACATTGGTGTTCAGCGGGACATATTCGACCTTATCGGGATCGGCGAAGATCGCGGCCGACACGGCACGGCAGATATCGACGTCGAAGCCGCGTCGAATGCCTTTGTCGTCCGCATAGGAAAAGCCGGGGGCAACGGGCGACACGCCACAAAGAATCTTGCCGCGCTTCTTGACCGTATCCAGCGTCGCTTGCGCGGATGCTGGCGCTGCCGAAAGGGCGGCGACGCCGGCGATAACGCTCATCGCAAGCCACCGGGCCATGGATTTTGATTGTATCATTGCACTCCCTCTTCATCTGCGCCTTATTCGGTCGCTAATGCATCAAGCTAGACCCGAAACAACTATGGTTTCAAGGACAGATTTTCCCATCGTAAAGCATCCGAGAGCTTGCTGACCGACTAAAAGGGATGCAAACTCGCCCCTCTTCGCCTGCAGCCTCCGCTGCAGCCGCCCTTGCTGCGCGAGTGGTCCATGCCTTTCCTTCCCAAAGCCGACATCGTCCTCACAAACGGCCGCGTCTTTCGCGGAATTTCAGAACAGGTCACCGAAGCAATCGCCCTCTGGGCAGGGCAGGTCCTGGCGGCAGGATCGTCCGCTGATATGGAACCTCTCATCGGTCCTTCGACCCGAGTGATCGATCTTGCCGGACGTCTCGCGACTCCTGGGCTGTGCGACTCGCATATGCACCTTCTCCCCTATGGGGTGATCATGGGACATGTGGACGTGCGTGCATCTTCCACGCCAACCCTCGCCGCGCTGCTCGACAAGGTCAGGCAGCGCGCTTCCGTTACGCCTCCCGGTCAATGGATCCAGGGGCGCGGATACGATCAGTTCGAACTCGATGTCGGGCGCCATCCGCTCCGCGAAGAGCTCGATGCGGCGGCTCCCGAACATCCCGTTGCGATCGTGAGAGCCTGCGGCCATGTGACGATCTGCAATTCGAAGGCTCTCGAGCTTGCGGAAATCGACGAGGCGACGCCCGTTCCGCAGGGAGGCGCCATCGAGCAGCGGGACGGACGATTGACGGGCCTGCTGGCCGAGACCGGGCGTGACCGCCTCAAGGCTGTGCTGCCGGAACCGACGGACCGGGAACTCGTTCAGGCCATCGACGATGCCGGCCGCGCATGCCTGTCCTATGGCATTACCAGCGTGATGGATGCAGGCGTCGGCATGAGGGCGGGCTACCGCGAGGTTGCCGCCTATCGCACGGCGCAGCGCCTTGGCCGGCTGCCCGTGCGGACGACCCAGTGCTTGCTCGGCGGGCCGGGAGGCATCGTGGAGCAGGCCTATGCCGATGGGGTGGTGACGGGCGTGGGCGATTCCATGCTGCGCGTCGGGCCGGTGAAGATCTTCACAGACGGCAGCGCCGGCGGGCGGACCGCCGCCATGTCCGAGCCCTATGTCGGAGAGCCTAAGACCACCGGTCTGATGCTCCTGCACGACAACGAGATGAACGACCTCGTGCACGATTACCATGCAAGAGGCTATCAGCTCGCCGTTCATGCCATCGGCGATGCCGCCATCGAGCAGACCCTCAACGCCTTCGAGAGCGCGCTCGACGCCATGCCGGACCCGGATCGCCGCCACAGAATCGAGCACGCAGGCTATGCAAGGGCGGACCAGAATGCCCGCATGAAGCGCCTGGGCGTTCAGCCCGTGCCGCAGCCGGTGTTCATCTACGATTTCGGCGATCTGTACATTTCCGTTGTGGGCGAAAAACGGGCAAAGCCTTCCTATCCGCTCAAAACGTGGATCGATCTCGGTTTCAAGCCTGCCGCGGGCAGCGATGCTCCCGTCTGCGACATCAATCCCTTTCCGAACTTCTTCTCCATGCTGACTCGCAAGACTTCGCATGGGACCATCATGGACGAGCGGGAAGTGGTCTCCATCGCGCAGGCGATCACCGCCTTCACGGAGTTCGGAGCCTACGTCAACAAGGCCGAGCATGAATGGGGCCGCCTCGTTCCCGGCCTCGCGGCGGACGTCGCCGTGTTCTCGCGCGATCTCCTGACGGCTTCGCCTGAGGAGATCCTGCACGACACCCGATGCGATCTCACGATCCGCGGTGGCGAGATCGTCTTCGACCGCCACGGCGAGACGGCTCGCTAATCTGGCCTGCCGAACGAACGGCGGCTGAATCCAAGACAAGGCCCCGGGATTGCCCGGGGCCTTCTGCATTTCGCGCGACCCGTTCAATCCCGGATAGGAAAGACGCGAGGACTCAACTGCTCGAGCCCGCGCCCGGCCCAGTCGCGCTGGGGTGCCGCCGCGACGGCCTCCGCCTGACCTCTGCGCAGCATCTCGAGATCCTCGCCGATGTCGAAGTCCAGCACCTCTCCATCGCGGACGACCTGGCGACCGTCGACATAGACGTCCTTGATGGCTCTATCGTTGGCCGAGTAGACGAGGCTGCGAATAGGCTCGTAATCGGGCTGCATATAGGGATTGCTCAGGTCGACGACCGAGAAGTCCGCCTTGCAGCCGGGCGCAAGACGTCCGAGGTCAGGGCGGCGGATCATGTCGGCACCGACTGCCGTGGCTGCCATGAAAGCATCGTGGGTCGTAGCGGCGGTGAAACTCCCCGCAACGATGCGGCCGGCATAGCAGGCCATGCGGAGCTCATCGAGCATGTTATGAGGGAAGCTGTCCGTACCGATACCACACCGGATGCCAGCCTTCACGTAGCGGCTCAGGGTGTTCATGGCGATGCCGCGCCGGGCGAAGACCACGGGGCAATGCGCCACCTGGGCGCCGCTGTCGCGCAGGCGCTCGAAATCATTGGCATGCGGCCAGTGCAGCCAGGGGTGGTCGTTCAGGAAGATGCAGTGGCCGATGATCGTGTCCGCACCGAGCGCTCCGATCCTGTCGAGCCATTCGATGGGCGTGCAGCCATAGCGCCGCATGATTTCCTGGAATTCCACGATGCTCTGGGCGGCATGGATCTGGATCGGCTGGTTCCGCTCGCGCGCCGCATCGAGCGCATCGCGGATCTGCCCCTCGGTGCAGGTATCGATCTGGGCCGGGCCGATGAAGCCTGTGATGCGTCCGCTCGGGTGCTTCGAAGCCGCGTCGGCAATGTCGATCGCCTCACGCAGCAGCCGGTCGCCGGTCGCCGGATCGAGGTGATATTCCACCGAATGACCGTTGCTAGTCTTCCAGGGGCCTGACCGGAACATGCCCCAGAGCACGGCCCGGATGCCGGTTTCCGCATATTCATCGGCCCAGGTTTCACGGGGGCGGCCGAGATCGCAGATCGTCGTCACGCCGCTCTTCAACAGTTCCGATGTTGCGACCCGCAGCGCCGGGCGCGTGTATTCGGGACCGATCTGGAAGACCGGCATGAATTCATAGAGCGAGCTCTGGCCGAGTCGCGGGCTGCCCAGTTCTTCCAGCATGCCCTTCCAGCCGGGCTCGTGGCCGGGATGGCTGTGGATATCCACGAAGCCGGGAATGATCATCATCTTGCGGGCGTCGATTTCTGCATCGACCGGGCCGGAATAGCCCTCGCCAACATGAATGATGTCCGCACCTCGGATCACGAAATCCGCGTTGCGGAGATAGACATGGGATCGGGTCGCTTCGTCCCAGGCGACGATCCAGTCGCAGTTCCGGAAGAGGGTCGTCCTGGCGGCAACGCTAGTCATCTCAGACTCCATGGGGCAGGCGGCTAGTGCGGGAGGGTTTGCGACAGGCGGACATGACCGACCGCCATGGCCACAGCGGCCTGAGTCGGCTCGACGATAGGGATCCCGACAGCCTCTTCCAAAGCAGCGCGATATCGCGCCATGCCGGCACATCCCATGACGAGGACACCCGCTCCATGGGCGTCTTTCAACGTGCGGCCGACCTCGACCATGCGGCTGAGTGCTCGATCCTCGTCCGAAAGCTCTGCAACGCTGAGCCCGATCGGCAGGTCGGCGGCGAAGCGATCCATGACGCCCATGGCGCCGAAATAGCGAAGATGCCTTGGAATGGAAGTCGGCAGGATAGCAATGACGCCGAAGCGCTGACCTAGAGTGAGGGCCGTCAGCACGCCGCATTCGGCGATTCCGAAGACACGACGGCGGCTCTGCTCGCGAAGCGCATGGAGGCCTGGATCCGAAAAACATGCGATGACGAAGGCGCCTGCGCTCTCCTCCAACTCGGATGCCTTGTGCAGCATGGGCATGATGACGCCGTCGACATCCCGTTGCGACTGGATGCCGGGCGGCCCCTCGGCCAGGGACAGGCACACGATGTCAGGCCCGTCGACACCTCTCAGGGGAGCTACCGCTTGATCGATAGCTGCCGTGACGGCTTGTGAGGAGTTCGGGTTGATCACATAAACCGAAGAGCCCATGGTTGTCTCATCCTCGGCGAGCGAGCGGCAGGGAATAGGGAGCCAGCGTGGAGAGGGGGCGACCCTGCGGATCGTCCATTTCTGCCCGTCGGCAGGCGCGTTTCTGCGCGTCCTGCAGTTCTCGAATCGCACCGTCGTAGTCCAGATTGACGGCGCGATGGTCCTTCACGACAGCTTGTCCGTCCACATAAACGTCGCGAATGGCGCGCTCCGCAGCACAATGGATCAGATTGCGGAGCGGATCGTGGATCGGCTGCATGGCCGGATGGCTCAGATCCACCAGGGCCAAGTCTGCCTTGGATCCGGCCACCAATCGCCCGATATCGCTGCGACCAAGGGCTTGTGCTCCACCAATCGTCGCGGCGGAAAACAGGCCGCCCGTATCGAGGTCGAAGACGCTGCGGCCGGAAACGCGCGAACAGATCAGCGCCTCCCGCATCTCTTCGAGCATGTTGAACGGATAGCTGTCGGTGCCGATGCCGACATTGACGCCTGCGCGGCGATAGGCGCCGAGGCTTTCCAGGGTCATGCCGCTGCGTGCAAAGGTGACGGGGCAGTGAGCGACCGACGTGCCGCTTTTAGCGAGTCGTGCTAGATCGTCACGGCTGCGCTGCCGGGTCCAGGAATGATGGTCGAGAAAGATGCAGTGGCCAAGGATCAGGTCCGGCCCAAGGACGCCGAGGCGGTCGAGCATAGCCGGGGCGGTCTCGCCCGTACGGCGCAGCAACTCCTCGTGCTCGGCCATGGTCTGAGCCGCATGGATGGTGATACGCATCCCGCGGCTGCGGGCTTCGGCGACAGCCTCCTGGATCAGCTCTTCGGAACAGGTCTCGATCTGCGATGGCGCGATCACGCCATCGATACGGCCGCTGGGATGCGCGCGAGCCTGCTCCACGAAAGCCAGAGCCTCGGCGTAGCGCTCGCGTCCCTGAGCCAAGTTCCACTCGAAGTCGAGGCGGTGGCTTCCGGCCATGCGCCACTGCGCCTCTCGAAATCCGGGTGCGAGGTATGACCGCAATCCGCTGTTGGCAGCGAGGGAGAGCCATTTCGGGGCCGGCGATGCGATATCGAGATGGGTGGTCACGCCGCTGCGCATCAGATCGCCCAGCATCACAGTCTGGCAGGCGGCCTTGGCATCTTCGTCCGCATCGATCAGAGCCGAATACTCGTAGAGAGCGTTCCCCCATAGCGCCGCCGTCCCGACATCCTCGAACAGGCCCTTCGCGAGCGGCTCGTCGCCGGAATGGCAATGGATGTTGACGAGGCCCGGCATCACCATGATGGCCGCGCCGGCAATCTCCGCATCCGCATGGCCTTGATAGGAGGGACCTACATACAGAATGCCAGCCTTGGAGAAGGCCACATCGGCATCCTGCATGTAGATGTGTTGCGCGGCCGCCTCGTCCCACGCGACCACCCAGGCTGCCTTCCGAACGACGCTTATTGTGTCAGTCATGATCTACCGAGCCAATGAGAATGCATTGAGTGTCGATGGGCAAACCTGCCCTAGGCGCTGACAGAGATCGATCACAGGAGTCGTGCGCCGAAATTGGTGGCAGGATCGAACTCCGGGCTCAGCCTTCCGGTCGGCCGCATGGCGGCGGAGCAGCCACGCAGTTGCAGTTCTCCGGATCCCGGAGCAGCCTGCAGCCTTTCGTTGGCGACGATCGTTTCGCCGCGGCGCAGGACAGTCTCCGGCCAGCCCTTCAGCCTGCGACCCGCAAAGGGGTTGTAGCCTACATTGTCGTGCAGTCCGTCGTTCGTGAGCGTCACCTCACGGTCTGGATTCCAGATAGTGATGTCCGCGTCGGCGCCAACCGCGATGGCGCCCTTGCGCGGGTGAAGTCCGTAGATCTTTGCCGGAGCTGTGGCCGTCAGCTCCACGAATTTTTCAAGGCTCGACCGTCCTTGGCTGACCATGGCGTCGAAGAGCAGCGGCAGACGCGTTTCGAGCCCGGGCAGCCCGTTCGCGATCTGTTTGAAATCCGGATGAGCGCCCGCGGCGAGCTTGCCGCTGGAATCGAACCTGTAAGGGGCGTGGTCGGAGGAGACGACCTGAAGGTCGCCAAGATCGAGCCCTCGCCACAGCGCGTCCTGGTCCGACGTGGTGCGGGGAGGAGGACTGCACATCCATTTGGCGCCCTCAAGACCCGGACGGTCTAGGTCCTGCGCCGTCAGGAAGAGATATTGCGGGCAGGTTTCGGCAAAGACCTTGATACCCTCGCCACGCGCGCGCCGAACAACAGCGGCACCCTCCGCGGTGGAGACGTGGAACAGCATGATAGGCTGATCCAGGAGCTGCGAAAAGCGGACGAGACGTTCGAACGCCTCGATCTCGCACACGCGCGGATGACTCACGCCGTGGAACTTCGGCTCGATATGGCCGCGGGCGACGAGCCTCTCGGCCATCCACTTGATCATGCCGTGATTCTCGGCATGGGCGCAGACCATGGCTCCGTGCTTGCGGGCAATCATCATCACGTCGAGGATCTGCTCGTCGAGCAGGCGTACGCGATCATAGGTCATGAATATCTTGATCGACCGATGGCCGGATTCGATCAGCCGGGGGAGATCCTGTTCCAGAGTTTCGGGAGTAGGATCGGAAATCCAAAGGTGGAAGGCGTAGTCCGTCACCGCGCCGGCGGCAGCAAGACGTGAGTAGTTCTCCACGACATCGCGCAGACTGTCGCCTCGATGCTGCGCTGCGAAAGAGATGACGGTGGTCGTTCCGCCGAACGCCGCAGAGCGGGTTGCCGTTTCGAACGTATCCGCATTCATCAATCCGCCGCCGGAGAGCTGCTCGATATGGCAATGAGCATCCACGCCGCCGGGGAGAACCAACTTGCCTGCGGCATCGAGGGTTCTGCGTGCCTGGAGCCCACGGCCGAGCGCGGCGATCTCGCCTCCTTCAATCGCCACATCCATCACGGAGACGCCTTCGGTGGTGGCGACGCGTCCGCCTTTGATGACGAGATCGTATTCGATCAATGGATCCCCCAAGTTCCAGGGCGCTAGCTTCATCCGTTTCGATGCCCGCAATCTATGCAGATGAATTGAACCTCAGCAAGGAGAAGTTGACGACGACAGGCATCGATTCGATGGACCTTTCGCGGCCGAGCAGGATGGAAAGGAACCCATATCGATCAACTGCTCCTGATGTGAGGCAGCACGTAGGCCGGGGCTGCCGCGCGGAGGCCGCACCAAGTGCAGGCAGCGGTGACCGCTACCACTATCACCGCTGGGCCGATAAAGGGGTCGTTTCCGCCACGCAGCAGGCTGACGGCGAAGGGGCATAGCGATGCACCGAGATAGCCGATGCTCTGAGACATTCCCGAGAGCATGGCGGTCACCTCCGCGGTCGGAGCCCTAAGAGTGACGAAGAGCAGCGCAAGGCCAAACAGGCCGCCCTGACCCAGCCCGAGAATCAGCGCCCAAATAAGCCGTGTTGAAAGCGGGGCGTAGAGCAGACCGAGAAAGCCCGCGCAGGTGGCGGATAGAACAAGCACGATCAGCAGCCTCGGCGACACGCGTTGCGTCGCAAGGGACGGAACAAGAAGGGCCGTCACCGTTTGGGCCAGGATCGACACGGAGGTGACGACGCCGGCGTTCAAGACGTCGAGTCCGCGGTCGCGCAGCAATGTCGGCAGCCAACCCAGAACGATGAAGGCGAGGCCCGCCTGAAGCCCCATGAAGGCAGTGACATACCAGGCAAGGCGGTCGCGCAGCAGAAGCGAGAAGCGCGGCAGAGGTGCGGTGCCTGTCGCTGCAGTTCCGGAGGAGGCAAAGGCACTCCACAGAAGAGCGGCAGCGAGGGCAGGAATGCTCCAGCTCGCCAGTGCCAATGTCCACGATTGCCAAGCCCGTTCGAATACGGGCGTAAGGCCTGCCGCGCCGGCGCCGCCAACGCTCAGGACCATCGTGTAGAGTCCCGTCATCGGCCCAAGGCGGCCGGGAAAGCGGCGACGGATGACCACGGGCAGGAGCACACCAGCCATGCCGATGGTCGCACCGGCCAGGAGTGTGCTCGCGAACAGGGCGGCACTCTGTGGCAGCACGCGCAGGGCGAGTCCGGCCGCGAGACCCATGAGCAGCAGCGCAATGGCGCGCTCGAGGCCGAGCTTTGCGGAAAGCAACGGCGCGAGCGGCCCGAAGATGCCGAAACAGAGAACGGGCATGGTTGTCAGGACGCCGATCCACACGCCCCTCAGGCCGAGACTTTGCTGAATCTCGGTTACCATGGTCGCGATGGAGGTGAGGGCAGGGCGCAGGTTGATCGCGGCCATGACGATGCATGCCATCGTGAAGGAAACGGCAAGGGAGCGGCTTCGCGCTTCGCTGCGCAGCGCCTCCAGCCCCTTCGTTTCCAGATCAGGTCGAGTGAGCATGACTTATCCTTCCAGCCACAGGATCATGACCGGCACAATCGATTCGGTTGCCGCTGCACGAGAGCGGCGCGCTTATGCGCGCCGGAAGGACAGGGACTCAGGTTTCAATCTGATCGGTCGCCCTCACATGGCGCCAGAACATCTTGGGGGTCTCCAGCATGTACCGGAAGCCCGTGCGGTCGAGCATCGCTTCGGTCTCGCGCTGCGCGTCGTCGAGTATCTCGTCTTCGTCAACCAACACGGCCTTGCGGTTCAGAAGAGCGACACGACCGTCCACGATGACGGTATCCACGTCGTTGCCGTTGGCGAAATAGATCAGCCGGAAGACGGGCATGTTGAGCGGATAGAGATGCGGCCGCCGCAGGTCGAGCAGCACCACATCCGCCTTCTTGCCGACTTCGAGGGATCCGATCTCCTTGTCCATCCCGAGCGCCTTCGCACCATCGATGGTGCACATCTCCAGCACCCGTCCCGGTGGGAGCCAAGTGGGATCCTTGAAGTAGGTCCGATGGTAGTGCATGCATTGCTGCATATGCCGGAACATGTCGCCGGAGCGGTCAGGAGCCGTGGCATCGGAGCCGAGGCAGACATTGGCTCCCGCCTCCAGCAGCTCGGGAACCGGGCAACGGCCGAGAATGGACGCAATCGCACTCGGATTGTGGGCAATGCTGGTTCCCGTATCGGCGACGATTCGGATTTCATCCTCGGTGAGGTCCGTGGAGTGCGAGAGGAGGGCATTCGGTCCCAGAATCCCGAGTTCCTGCGCGTAGGCGACGCTGCCCTTCGTGTGCCCGTCCTGCGTGAAGACGAGACCGGCTTCGCGTGCGAGGTCGGCCGTCAGGCGCGCCTGACGCTTGGCTTCCTCCAGATTCTCGTGCCCGAGTTCGTCGAGGTGCTCGGCGCGCAGGGTGGGAGTGATCAGAGCGATGTTGAGCCGCCCGCCATGCGTACCGTGCCAGGTGTCGATGAGGGTCTTGCAGGTTTCGAACTGCTCTTCGAAGGACACCGGGCGCTCGACCGCCTTTCCGTCGACGAAGCGCGCATAGGTGCGCGGATGCGGCGGGCGGGTCGGGCCTATTGCGACGACGGAACGGGTGCCGACTTCCCGGACGCCTTCGCAATGGGCATCGCCGTAGATCGGTTCGTCGGTGCGCAAAATCGTGTCGCCGCCACCCAGAAGGGAGACGCCCGTCGTCACGCCGAAGCGCAGGCGCTCGAGCGCCGCGAGCCGGGCCTCGGCCCGCCAGAACTCCGGCGTCGACGCAACCGTGTAGGCCTGATGGCAGGCTTCATACCAATCCTCGCCATTGCCACCACCCATGGTCTTGATGAAACCGTGGCCTGCATGCGCATGTCCATCGATCAAGCCGGGCATGACGATTTTGCGGCTGGCATCGATCGTCGTAGGAGCTTGATGCGCCGCCAGGATTTCTTCCGTGGTGCCGATTGCGACGATCCGGTCCTTCTCGATGGCGACGGCACCGTTCTCGATGACCCGGCGCTGCGGGTCCATCGTCACGACGATGCCGTTGGTGATGATGATGTCGGCCATGCGGTACACTCCGGTCGGTCAGGCGGCTTGGGTTTCACCGCGAATGCGGTCAAGGGTTGGAACGAGCGACAGCAGCTCCTGTGTATAGGGATGCTGTGGCGTGTCGAAGAGGGTTTCAGAATCGGCCTGCTCCAGGAGCTGTCCCTGCCGCATCACCGCAACGCGGTCACACATCTGGCGCACCACGGCGAGATCGTGGCTGATGAGCAGGAGGGTCAGGCCGGTCGCATCGCGCAGGTCCTTCAGCAGGTTCAGGATCTGGGCCTGCACCGAAACGTCGAGGGATGATGTCGGCTCGTCGCAAACGATCAGCTTCGGACGCGCCCCCAGCGCCCGTGCGATGGAGAGGCGCTGCCTTTGGCCGCCCGAGAACGCGTGCGGGAAGCGCTGGGCGGCATCCGCTTCGAGACCGACAGCTTCGATGAGACGGGCTACGTCACTCTCCGCCTCTGCGCGGGAGCCGGCGAGGCGGTAGAAGAGGATCGGCTCGGACAGGATCGAGCCGATGCGCATGCGGCTGTTGAGCGAGGAGTAGGGGTCCTGGAAGATCATCTGGATCGCTTGGCGCAGCGGCCCGACCCGGCGGGTCGCGCCTTCGCCGGCAATGCTCTGCCCGCGATAGAGCACGCGACCCGCGGTGGGGCGCACGAGGCCCGAGACGACATTGGCGATGGTGGTCTTTCCGCAGCCGGATTCGCCCACGAGCCCGAACACTTCGCCGCCGCGGACGGAGAAGGAAACACCGTCCACTGCGCGGAAGCGATGGCCTTTCGAGCCCGGAAGCCAGCCGCTGGTGGTGTAGTCGACGCACAGGTTCTCGATCGACAGGATGGGCGCTTCATCGGCAACCGCATCAGAGCGCTCGGCTTTCGCGCGCAGTTCCGCACGGGCGTCCTCCGCGCGACCCTTGCCTTCGTCGCCTAACACTGGGAAACGGTCGAGGCGCTGGTCGATGCGCGGGACGGCGCCGATCAGCGCCTTGGCATAGGCGGCCTTGGGGCGGCGCAGAACCTCTTCCGTCGTTCCGGTTTCGACGACCTTGCCGCGATGCATGATCGTGACGCGGTCAGCAATCTGGGCGACGACGCCCATGTTGTGGGTGACGAGCAGGATGCCGATGCCGCGGCTATCGGCCAGATCGCGCAGGAGCTTGAGGATCTGTGCCTGCACCGACACGTCGAGCGCCGTCGTCGGTTCGTCGGCGACAAGGAGCCTGGGATTACATGATAGAGCGGCAGCGATCACGACGCGCTGGCGCTGACCGCCGGACAATTGGTGGGGATAGGCCTTGAGGCGCCGGGCCGGCTCAGGAATCCCGACGGATTCGAGCAATTCCAGGGCACGCGACCGCGCTGCTGCCTTGTCCAGCTTGAGGTGAAACCGCATCGCTTCCGTGAGCTGGCTCTCGATCGTGAAGAGGGGATTCAGGCTCGTCATAGGATCCTGAAATATGGCTCCGACATCGCGGCCGAGCACGATGCCCTGAGCCGAGCCCTTGGCGGCATCGAACCTCTTGCCGTCGATATGGATGCTGCCGGCGGCGATGCGTCCCGGCTTTTCGAGGAGACCCATCACGGTGTTGCCGATGGTCGTCTTGCCGGCGCCGGATTCTCCCACCAGCGCATGAATCTCGCCCGGACGGATGATGAGGGATGCGTTTTCGACGGCCGTAAAAACGCTGCCGTTTGCGAGGGGATATTCGACACGCAGGCTGTCGATGGCGAGAACGGGAGTGGATTGCGCGTTCATCGTTTCACCCTCAGCTTGGGATTGAAGCGATCGCGGAGCCAGTCGCCGACGATATTGACGGCAAGGACAAGGATCACCAGGGCAAGGGCGGGGAAGAGGGCGATCCACCAGATTCCCGAGAAGACGAATTCGTTGCCGATCCGGATGAGTGTACCGAGCGAGGGATAGGTGGGCGGCATCCCGACCCCTAGGAAGGACAGGGTCGCCTCGGTAAGCACGGCCGCCGCGAGATTGATGGTGGAGATGACGAGAACCGGGCTCATCACGTTCGGCAGGATGTGCCGCAGCATGATCCGCCGCGGCGGCAGACCGATGACCTTCGCCGCGCGGACATAGTCCTTCGCCGTCTCGACCATGGTGGCGGCCCGCACGGTGCGGGCATATTGCACCCATTCATGGATGGCGATCGCGCAGATCAGGATGATCGGCGCCCATTCCGCCGTTGCCGCTCCGGGGAAGATCGCCCGCGCGATGCCGCTCACGAGCAGGGCAAGCAGGATCGTGGGAAAGCTCAGGATCACATCGGCGATCCGCATGATCAGCGCATCGACCCTGCCGCCGAAATACCCGGCGAGAAGGCCGAGAGTTACTCCAAGGGTTGCCGCGAGCAGGACCGCCCCGCCGCCGATGGCGATGGACACGCGCGCGCCGTAGAGCATCGCCGAAAGCAGGTCGCGGCCCTGGTTGTCGGTGCCAAGGGTGAAGCGCGGGTCGCCGTCTGCCGTGAAGGCGGGAGGGAGCTCGGCATTGATCAGCTCAAAGGAGGCAAGGTCGGTCGGATCGTAGGGCGCGATCCAGGAGGCCAACAGCGCGCAGGTGACGAGGGCCAGGGCGAGGATCGCTGCGACGATCACCGAGATCGGAGCGCCCAGACGGACGAACAAGCCGGGAGTGGAAGCGAGCGTTTTCATGCGGACCTCGCGCGCAGGCGGGGATCGACGACGGCGTAGAGGATGTCGACGACGGTGTTGATGAGGACGAAGAGCAGGCCGACGAAGAGAAGGTAGGCCGCCATGACAGGGATATCGACGAAGCTCACGGCCTGGATGAAGAGAAGGCCCATGCCCGGCCATTGGAAGACGGTTTCGGTCACGATGGCGAAGGCGATGAGCGAGCCGATCTGGAGGCCCGTGACCGTGATGACCGGCATGAGCGCGTTTCGCAAAGCAAGCCGGAAGTGGATATAGCGGGTCGGCAATCCGCGTGCTTTGGCGAAGCGGATATAGTCACTGGACAGAACGTCGATCATCTCCGCCCGCACCAGACGCATGATGAGGGTGAGCTGATAGAGAGCGAGCGTGATGCCGGGCAGGAGGAGCGATTTCAGGCCGCTGATCGTGAGAAAGCCCGTCGACCACCAGCCGAGATCGACGACCTGGCCGCGTCCGAATGAGGGCAGCCAGCCGAGAGACACGGCGAAGACCAGGATGAGCACGATGCCGGTCACGAAGGTCGGGGTCGATATGCCGACAAGAGAGAGGGCTTGAACAAGTCGTGCCGCGACGCCGTTGGGCTTGAGCGCGCACAGCACCCCGAGTGGAATGCCGAGGGCGAGCGACAGGAACGTCGCGACGATCACGAGCTCCAGCGTCGCGGGAAGCCGCTCGGCGATCAACTCCGTGACCGGACGCTGATTGCGGTAGCTGATACCGAGATCTCCGCTCAGAGTGCGGGTCAGGAAGCGGCCATACTGAACGACCAGCGGTTGATCGAGACCGAGGGAGCGGCGGAGTTCAGCCTTCTCCTCCACCGATGCATTTTCGCGCGACATGGTCGCAACGGGATCGCCGACATAGCGGAACATCACGAACGACACCGCCGACACGACGAGCATGACGAGAGCGGCTTGGCCCAGACGGGAGAGGAGGACTTTGAACATGGGCATTTCCCCGGCGGCCCGCCTCATCGAAAGCGGGCCGCGTCTCCTGCTGCGAGTTTACTTGATGGTGGCGAACCACAGGCGGACGTATTCGTCTGGGAACTGCGGAACGTCGACGCCGTCGCGGACCGCCCAGGCCAGGGGCTGCTGGTGGAGCGGGATGTACGCCACATCATCCCGCGCGACCTTGAGCGTCTCCACGAGCATGGCCCGGCGCTTGGTCTCGTCGAGCTCGACGGCAGCCTTGCGGGTCAGCTCCTCGACCTTGGGATTGCTGTAGGTGCCGGCGTTGGAGCCGCCATAACCGTCCTTCTGCTCGGTCAGCAGGGAGGAGAGCACGCTGAACCCATCCATGGGCGGCAGGGTTGCCCAGCCCACCATGGACACATCGAACTCGCCGCGATCCTGGCGCGGGAAGTAGGTCGCGCGGGACTCGGTCTGAAGCTCGGCCTGGATACCGACCTTCGCCCACATGGACGCGATGGCGACGCAGGTCTGCTCGTCGTTGATGTAGCGATCGTTCGGGCAGTTCAGCTTGGTCTTGAAGCCGTTCGGATAGCCGGCCTCCGTCAGGAGCTGCTTGGCCTTGGTCTGATCGTAGGCCAAGGGAGTATCGTTTTCCTTCGCATACCCAGGGACGGGCGGCGCAACGAGGGTGCCGGTATTGCGCGACTTGTCGCGCATCACACGCTTTTTGATCGTCTCGAGATCGATGGCTTGCCACATGGCCTGGCGCACCTTGACATCGCGCAGCGGATTCTTCTGTCCCGGCATCGCCTTCAGCTCAGGGCGGAAGTTGAGCGAGAGCATGATCAGGCGCAAGGAGGGCTCTTCGATGACCTTGAAGCCCTGGGACGAGGAGATCCGCTGGAGGTCCTGAAGCGGTGCGGGCGCGATCAGGTCGAGCTCGCCCGAGAGCAGGGCCGCGACGCGCGTGGCGTCCGACTTCACCGGCTTGAACTCGATGCGGGTGAGGTTGTGCTGGGGTTTGTCCCACCAGTCCGGGTTCACCACGAAGGTCGTGCCGGAATCGGGCTTGTAGGATTCGACCTTGAAGGGGCCCGTGCCGATGGCCGTGGTCGATGCCGCTGTGGTGACGCCCGTTGCGATATTGCCGGGCTTCAAGGCTCCGTTGGCCTCCATCCACTCCTTGTCGAGGATGTAGATGCCGGCGAGATCGTTGAGAAGAAGCGGGTAGGGGCCGTTGGTGACGATATCGACCGTGAAGTCGTCGACCTTTTCCGCCTTGACCACGGTCGCGAGGTTGCCGCGGGCCCGTGCGCCGGGATCGAGGATACGGCTGATCGAGGCGACCACGTCATCCGCGGTGAAGGGATTGCCGTTGTGGAACTTCACGTTCCGGCGCAGCTCGAAGCGCCAGGTGTCCGGCTTCACCGTCTTCCAGCTCACCGCCAGAGCGGGTTCCAGCTCCAGAGAGCGGCTGCGGCGCACCAGCGGATCGAAGACATGGTGCAACATGCTCGTCGTGAAGCTCTCCGTATGGGCATAGGGATCGAGCGTCGTGATGTCCGTGGGCGAGGACCACCTCAGGGTCTTGGCCTCTGCCGACATTCCCATCAGGGCGCCGGCGGCGAGGGTCAGGCTGGCAGCAAGTCTGGCTTTCATGTTCGGCCTCCGAAGATCCTCTGGAATGGATTCTTTATTGGATACAATATAAGGAAAAGTTGCATACAAAGATTGAGGCGTCAATTCCGTCATTGACGAATTTTGGCCATCCGGAAGCGAGGCCGCGGCCTGGGAGCCCGCGCCGCCGCCCGAGAGCTTTGTCGATTTCGGTTGTTCGGAAGGGGCCTACGCCCCGCTGTCACGAAGCGTAGCGGTCGAGAATGGACCGGATGTCGCGATGCTTGTCGGACGTGGAAGACAGCAATGCTCTGTCGGTGACGGCCGTGAGGTGGTGGTCCATGGCGTCGATGGCAGCTTGGCTGTTCCCGGCCCGGAGAGCATCGATGATCTGCTGGTGCTCGTTTATGGAGCAATCCGAGGAATGTGGCCGGCTGTAAAGCGCCAGAATCAGCGAGCAGCGTGAAACCACCTCGTCCACATATCTTGCCAGGACGCCGTTGCCAGAGAGGGATGCCAGCAGAATATGGAATTCTCCCGCCAGACGTATTGCGGCGGGTCCATCGTGAGCATTGGCTTTCGTCTCGAGGGCCACATGCTGCTGCAAACGCTCGATGTCCTTCTCCGTTACCTTTTTCGCAAGCCGCACAAGGACTTGCCGCTCCAGGCACATCCGCGTCTCGAAGACGTCCTGGGCCTCCGACAGGCTGGGCTGGGCGATGGTGGCGCCCTTGTTGGGCTGCATGTCTACGAGACCTTCGGCGTGGAGGCGCGCGAGAGCGGTCCTGACGATCGTCCGGCTGACGCCGAACCGGTCGCCGATGACGTCCTCGGTCAGCTTGTCGCCCGGCATCAGGGCCTGCTCGATGATCGCGCGGCGAAGACCGGCGTAAACGGAGTCGCTCCGGGTGCCGGGGGCTGATTTGGGCTGTCTGACTGGCGCGTTCATCGAAGCTTGCTGGGTAACTCGGGGGACGAACTATGTTCCACAAAACTCATTGGTCAGGAAGGGCAGATTTTACTGGCACGATGTATGCATAAATGTATACAAATTTTGCGGAGCGGCAATCCCTCATCGAGCGGCCGCGCCGGATGAGGCCTGAAAAGCGAGAGCATCGATGCATAGTCTTGTGATCCGCAACGTACGCCCGATGGGTGGCGAGACGACCTCGGTGACAATCCGCGAAGGGCGCATTGCCGGCTATGGCCAGGAGGTCGAGGACGGCGCGGAGGCCTTGGACGGCGGCGGCGGCATTCTGATCCCCGGTCTCGTCGAAGCCCATACGCATATGGACAAGACGCTCCTCGGCATGGGCTGGTATCGCAACGAGGTCGGCCCGCGTCTCATCGACAAGATCGAGAACGAGCGGATGCAGCGGCGGGTGCTCGGGATCGACCCGGCCCGTCAATCCGCCCGACAGGCCGTGCTCGCCGCCTCCCTCGGCACGACGCATATCCGGACCCATGTGGACGTGGACACGGAAGTCGGCGTCGCAGGCATCGAGGGCGTCCTCGAAACGCGGGAGCGCTATCGGGACATTGTCGATATCGAGCTCGTCGCCTTTCCGCAGAGCGGCATGCTCGTCCGGCCCGGCACCGTCGAACTGATGGAGAAGGCACTTCAGCTCGGCGCGCAAGTTGTGGGCGGGCTCGACCCATCCGCGATCGATCGCGATCCGAAGGGGCATCTCGACGTCGTGTTCGATCTCGCGGAGCGCTATGGCGTTCCGGTCGATATCCATCTCCACGAGCCGGCGGAGCTGGGAGCTTTCTCCATGGAGCTGATCGTCGAGCGCACGAAGGCTCTGGGCCTGCAGGGAGAGGTCACCATCAGCCACGCCTTCTGCCTCGGCATGACCGATCAGGATTATGTTGCGGCGCTGATCGATGCCTTGGTGGAGGCGCGGATCCATATCCTGACGACGGCGCCCGCCTCCAGGCCGGCGCCTGCCGTCAAGCGTCTCGTTGAGGCCGGCATCGTTGTCGCTGCCGGCTCCGACGGGGTACGCGACACCTGGGGGCCTTACAACAATCCGGACATGTTGGAGCGCGCTTTCCTCGTCGGCCTGCGCAACAACCTGCGGCGAGACGATGAGGTCGCGCTGGCGCTGGACACCTGCACCTATGGCGGCGCGCGGATGATGGGCCTCGAGGACTATGGCCTGCAACCGGGCAATCGGGCGGATCTCGTTCTGCTCGACGGTGAGACGCTGGCAGAAGCCGTCGTCAGCCGCCGCCCGCGCAAAGCGGTGCTGAAGGGCGGAAAGGTCATCGCGCGCGACGGCGTCGCCTTGGCCGAGGCGCCCTGATGCCACTTAAACCAGCGGCAGGCGCTGTCGGATGACGGCCGCATGGAAGCGCGCTCCATGGAGCAGCCCGTCATCGTTGAAGTCGTAGGACGGATTGTGCAGCGGCGCCGAATCCTTGCCGTTGCCGACGAACACGAAGCAGCCGGGCACAAGCTCGAGGAATTGGGCAAAATCCTCCGAGCCAGTCATCGGCTCGCAGGCGGTTGACACGTGGTCGGGTTCGAACACGGTTCGGGCGGCCGCAAAGGCTTCTTCCACCAAGGCGGCATCGTTCAGAAGCGGCACGAACTCCCGTGTGTAGGTCACCTCCGTGGCGACGTTGTAGGTCAGGGCCGTGCCCTCGGCGACGATGCGCATCTGCTTCTCGATCTCCGCGCTGACCTCGGGCCGGAAGCTGCGGGCGTCGCCAAGAATGCGCGCGAGCCCAGGCAAGGCATTGCGCGTGCCGTCGGTGATCAACTCCGTCACTGAGACGACGCCGATATCGGTCGGGCTCAGGCGACGCGAGACGATGGTCTGGAGATTCATCACCGTCGCGCAGGCGGCGACGAGCACCTCGTTGCCCGAGTGCGGTCGGGCCGCATGGCCGCCGACGCCTCTCAAGACGATCTCGAAATTGTCCTCCGCCGACATGATCGGCCCGACGCGGGTCTGGAAGTGCCCAACGGGCAGGCCCGGCATGTTGTGAAGGCCATAGATCTCCTCGAACGGGAATCGCTCCAGCAGCCCGTCGGCCAGCATGGCGAGCGCACCTTTGCCCCATTCCTCGGCGGGCTGGAAGACGAAGCGCACCGTGCCGTCGAATCCGGCTTCCTCGGCGAGCAGCTTTGCGGCCCCGAGCAGCATGGCCGTGTGGCCGTCATGCCCGCAGGCGTGCATCGTGCCGGGATTCTGCGAACGATAGCTCTGCGTGCCCTGCTCGGTGATGCGCAGGGCATCCATATCCGCCCGGAGCGCGATTGCCCGATTGGCGCTGCCGCGTTTGAGCGTGCCGACGACGCCCGTGCCGCCCACGCCCTCGGCAACCTCGTCGAGGCCGAACTCCCGCAGTTTGGCGGCGACGAAGGCGCTCGTGCGCTTCTCCTCGAATCCGAACTCAGGTTGGGCGTGCAGATCGCGCCGCCAAGCAGTCATTTCTCGGTCGAGGGCACTCAGATCCATGGCCATGAAGCTCTCCTTACTGGGCTGCTAGGCGAGTGACGACATCGAGCAGGATATTGGTTCCCGCGACGAGATCGGCATCCGCCGTGCGTTCGCGCGGGTTATGGCTGATGCCGCCGATGCTCGGCACGAAGATCATTGCGGAGGGTGCGATCCTGGCGATCATCTGTGCGTCGTGGCCCGCGCCCGATGTCATCCGCTTCGAGGCCAGCTCGCGCTCCCGGGCGGCATCCTCCACCAGCCTCACGATATTTCTGTCGAAGGTTACCGGCTCGAACCGTGCCAGCCGCTCGACCGAGATTTTGACCTTCTCGGCAGCCGCCAGCTCGTTCAGATACGTGGCAAGGGCAGCTTCCTCGGCCTGGAGGCGTCCCTCGTCGGGATCGCGAAGATCGACCGTGAAAATGGCGCGGGAGGGAATGACGTTGATCGCGTTCGGCTCGAAGCTCATGCAGCCCACCGTCGCAACGGTCGGCGCGTTCGCGTTCCTGGCCCGGTCCTGCAGGAAAGTGACTACGCGTGCAGCGGCGTGGCCGGCGTCCCGGCGCATCGACATCGGCGTCGTGCCGGCGTGGTTGGCATCCCCGTCGATGGTGATGCGCTGCCAGGAGATGCCTTGGAGGTTCTCCACGGCGCCGATGGGCACGCCCTCGCGCTCGAGCACGGGTCCCTGCTCGATATGCAGCTCGATGTAAGTATGCGGCTTCAAGAAGCCCGGCTCCAAGGAGCCGGCATAGCCGATCCGTTCCAGCTCCGCGCCGAGAACGGTGCCATCGGTGCCGATTGTCGCCAGCGCCTCCTCGACGGAGAGCCCGCCGGCATAGACGAGCGAGCCCATCATGTCTGGTGCGTAGCGCACGCCTTCCTCGTTGGTGAAGGCGGCGACTGCGATGGGTCGGGCAGGAACGTACCCGGCTGCCTTCAGGGTCGCGATCGCCTCCAGCCCCGCGATCACGCCGTAGCATCCGTCATAGATGCCGGCATCGATGACGGTATCGATGTGCGAGCCAAGAAGGACAGGGGACTTCTCCGCATTCGCTTCATCCTGCCAGATCCCGAAGATGTTGCCGATCCGGTCGATGGCGACCTCCAAGCCCGTGTCGCGAAGCCACGAAGCGAGAGCGTCGCGTCCGGCTTTGTCAGCATCGGAGCCGGCGAGCCGGGCCAATTTGCCGTTCCCGTCGCGACCGATCTGCCCGAGTATCCGGAGGCGGCCCAGCAGACGCTCCGCGTCGATCGAGAGCGTGGTCATGCATCCGCGCCTTCTGCATGGGTCGCCACGGCACCGGGCGTCATTCCGACCAGTTCCACGTAACGCTCCGGATCTGTGGCGCCTTCCGTGTTGATGACGAAGACGCGGGACGCTTCGTTGAGATCGAGTGCCACCCGGATATAAGGATCAGCCGCGGCGCGGATGAGGCCGGCAAGGCCCACACCCCCGCTCTCGCCCGCCACGATGGCCGGATCGCTTCCTATCGGCCGAGCAAGGCGGTTCATCACGGCGACTGCCTCGTCCTCGTCGACTGTCATGAAAGCATCGGCAACGCGCGACAGCACCCGCCAGGCGACCAGCGAAGGCTCATAGCATTCGAGCATCGCCATGACGGTCGGCTCGACATGTGAAATCTTGACCGGATGCCCCGCGCGTGCGGTCTCATAGAGGCAAGCCGCCCGTGCCGGCTCGACCACGACGAAGGTCGGCCGCCGGTCGCCGAGCACGAGCGCGAGGTGTCCCGCGACCGCAGCCGCGACGCCGCCGACGCCTGCTTGCACGAACACGTGGGTCGGCGTTGCGGGAAGCTGGCGCAGGGCTTCGCGCACCATGGCGGTATAGCCCTGCATGACCAAGCCGGGAATGCGCTCGTAGCCGGGCCAGGACGTGTCGGAGACCACTGTCCAGCCGTTCCGGGCTGCGATTCGGGCCGCCTCGGCGACCGAATCGTCATAGGTGCCCTCGACCCGGATCATCTGCGCACCGAAGCGGGCGATGGCCGACACGCGCTGGTCGCTGACGCCGGAATGCACGAAGATGGTCGCCCGGGCGCCGACCAGCTGCGCACCTTGAGCCACCGAGCGTCCGTGATTGCCATCCGTGGCGCAGGCGACTGTCATGCCGGCGGCGATGGCTTGAATCTCGGGCGCGTGCAGCTCGGCGACATCGACCGGCCGCCCGAGCTGGCGACCGGCTTCCTCCAGCACGAGCCGGATGACCGCGTAGGACCCGCCTAAGGCCTTGAAGCTGCCGAGGCCGAGCCGGAAGCCTTCGTCCTTGATGTGAATCGCGCCCACGCCGATTTCGGCGGCAAGGGCGGGGAGAGCATGCAGCGGCGTCGGCGCATGGTTGTCGCGATAGGTGAAGTGGCGCTCGACCTCTTCAGCCGCCTTCACGCCCAGGGTCTCGGCATCAATCGGGTCGAGGGGATTGCGATAGAAGAGATGCTTATTGGGAAGATACATCACCGTCCTTTTTGCCTGAACGCGAGAAGATATTGCACATGATCCGAGAAGTGCGCTCAATTTAGGCCAGCCGAATGCAAGATTTTTTCGTGTCGGTAGGGGCTGCCGTGTCCAAGTCTTCGTCCTCGATCACGCTCGATAGCTTCGACGTGGCGATCCTGAACATCCTTCAGCGGGATAACTCGACCCCGCAGCGGGTAATCGGCGAGGCCGTCAACCTGTCGGCCCCGGCCGTGCAGCGTCGTATTCGCCGGATGGAGGAGGCGGGGATCATCCAGGCCAATGTTGCCGTTATCGATCCGGCCCTGGTCGGGCAACCGATTACGATCTTCGTCGAGGTCGAGGTGATCAGCGAGACGGCGGAGTTGATCGACGCCGCCAAACGGGAATTCGCCTCGGTTCCGGAGGTGCAGCAGTGCTACTACGTCACCGGCGAGGCCGATTTCGTTCTGGTGGTCGTGGTGCCGACGATGACAGCCTACGAAGCGCTCACGCGACGCCTGTTCTTCGGGAACAACAACGTGAAGCGCTTCCGCACTTTCGTCGCCATGGACCGGGTCAAGGTGGGGTTGGCGGTTCCTCTGCCACGATGACCAAGACGCGTGTCTGCAGCCGAAACCCGAGCTCTGATCCGCTCGGCCAACGTAGGCCTTCATGAACCTCCAGATGCAGTGTCACGTCAGGTTAGCGATGCCTCGATGCCGAGGTTGCGGGCCTTTGCCTCGCGCAGACAATGGCTTGCGCAGGCGAGGTCCTGGGCGGCAATGCCGAGGGAGCGGTAGAGCGTGATCTCGTCAGGCGTGCCACGGCCGGCTGCCTTTCCGGCGAGCACCTCGCCGATCTCGGCCAGCACGTGGCCGCGTTCGATGCGTCCGCTCTCAAGAGCGCGGATGACCTCGCCGGCCTGCGCGAAGGTGGAGGGGCGATAATCGACATAGAGGCGCGAGCGGGCGACCGTCTCCTCGTCGATCTCGCGCTTCGAGGGGATCGAGGCGCCGACCACGTTCAGATGAGTGCCCGGAGCCACCCATTCGCCCATCAGCACCGGTTCGGCGGATGACGTGACGGTGCAGATAAGATCGGCGCCGACGACGGCGCTGCGGACGTCGTCGAAAACGCTGACGGCGAGGCTGGGATGATGCTGCGCGGCGTGGGAGGCGAAGGCTTCGGCCTTCTCGCGCCGCCGTCCGACCACGCGCAGCTCCCGCAGGGACGGCCGCACGCACAGCATGCCCTCGAGATGATGCTCGGCCTGCTCGCCCGCCCCGACTATGGCGAGTGTACGGCAGTCCGGCCGGGCGAGCGAGCGCGTCGCCACGGCGCTGGCGGCAGCCGTGCGAATGGCAGTCAGCAGTCCGGCATTCATCATGGCGATTGCCGAGCCATGCTCCGGCTCGAACAGCACGATGGCCCCCTGATGGGACGAGTAGCCGGCATCCGGATTGTTGGGGAACAGACTCACCAGCTTCACACCGAAGCATGCTTCGATCCGGCCGTTGCCCGGCATGAGCGCACCGGGCATCACGCCCATCATGTTCGGCGCGCCGACATCCACCACCGATCTGAGCGGTAGGTTGGCTGCGCCTGCGGAGACCGCAACCATCGCGTTGGCGACGACCTCGATGGCGTCAGCCATCGGCAGCAGCGAGAGAACATCTCGGTCGGACAGAACAATCATCGCGTACGCAGCTCCTCTCGGCCCCAGCCTTCGCCCGTGACGGGCAGGCCAAGTTGTTCTTCCAGCAGCGACAGATAGAGACCCGGCCGCGTGACATAGGGAAAGTGTCCGCCCCATTCGAAGCGATAGGCGGAAAAGGGGCTCAACCGTGCACGCACGGCGCTGCGCACGGGCTCCGGGATGAGAGGATCGTCGGCCGATTCGACCGTCGCAATCCGGTTCCGAGGCAGCTCGAGCGGCGGCAGCTCAGGCGCATGCTTCAGCGCGTTCAGCCGCGTCCGCAATTCCGGCTCCGGGATCCGCCCGGCGACCTCCGCCATCAGCAGGTCAACCAGTTCTCCCTGTTCGGGATGGCTCTCACGCCAAAGGCCAAGGCCACGCCCGAAGCCTGTCCGCAATTCGTCGATAGGTGCGTTGTCGAGGTCGGAGGAATAGGGTGGGCGGGTTGCGATATCGGCAGTGGAATGCAGCGTGTTGGCGGCGATGAGCCGTTCGGCAATGTGCGGATAGGCTGCGGCGAAATACTGCGCCAAGTATCCTCCCAGAGACGAGCCGAGAACTGTAGCTCGGTCGAGGCCCAATCTTCCGCACAGCTCCGCGAGGTCGGCCGCCCATTCGGCGATGCCGCCGCTCCCGGGATAGGTGAGGGCGAAGATGCGAGCGCGATCTCGCAGCGCTTCGATCTGCTGCCAGAAGATGTCGCCGCGGCCGAGCGTTCCGGGAATGAGCAGCAAGGCCGGTCCGGCATCTCCCACCCTGACATAGCCCCATTCGCGACCGCCGATCGCGATCCGCTGCTCGGGATGGGAGGCGGCGAAGCGGTCGCGGGCCGCGATCAGCCGGTTGGTCATGCGGACGAGTCCTCTGCTGTTGAACGGGAGCGTAGCTTACACGAAACGGCGACGCTGCAAGTGGCGATGGAGGCGCAGAAAGGAGGATTATCTCAATCGGCGTCCGCCGCGCCGGAAAGGCCGTCCAGCCCCATCAAGATGCGGTATGCGGCTTTCACCCGTGCCGGCACGGGATAGTTCCTGTTCGCCAGCATCACGACGCCGATATCCTTGGCGGGAATCAGCGGCGACCGGTCCGCCTCCGCTCCTCCGGGTTGCGCCTCAGTCCCAGCCACAGCAGGACGATGAACAGGATGGAGATGGCAGGCCAATGGAACCAGATCTCGTGGAAGCCGCTGAAGAGGTTGATGAGAAACAGGAACACGCAGATCACGATGGCGGCGCGAAGAGGGCGGGGCAGACCCGTCAAGCGGCGGGAGATGCTCTGCGCCGATGTCGTAGGCGCGGTTCTATCGCGTAGCGGTAACGTCCCGACTGCGCTGCCGGCTCCCGGGACATGCTCACCATCGCTCTTGGCGTTGACTTGGCCCGCCGGCATGTCTCCGAGAGTCACCCGATAGCTCGATACGCGAGAGGCGACGTTCTTCACTTGCCGTTCGCCGAGATAGTCGAAGCCGACGGTGAGTTTGTTGCGGACCTGATCGTAGACCGGCCCCGAAATCAGGATTCCGCCGGGCTCGGCCAGTTCCTGAAGCCTTGCGGCGACATTGACGCCGTCGCCATAGATATCGGCGCCGTCGACCATCACGTCGCCCAGGTTGATTCCGATGCGAAAGCGCATGCGCTGCGCCTCCGGCAGGTGCGGGTCCTGGCCTGAGAGTTCTCGCTGAGTCTCGACCGCGCACTGGACGGCCTCGACCACGCTCGGGAATTCGGCGATGACGGCATCGCCCCAGGTGTTCACGATCCGCCCGTCGTGGCGCTCGACCAAAGCGGTCATAGCGTCGCGATAGCGGCGCAGGGTCGCCAGCGTGCCGACCTCGTCCGCCTCCATCAGGCGCGAATAGCCCTCGACATCGGCGCACAGCACGGTGGTCAGCCGCCGTTTCAGCTTCTCGGTCATGGCCGGCATGATACCGCGAAAACTGCCGGAGCCCATAAGCCGCCGCGCTTGTGTTCCTTTATTTCGGTGGGGTGGGAAGATCACGGAAGCCGATGCCCACCCGGCCGCCGAGAGAGCCGGCACTTGCCTCCGTCTCCTCGCGAGTCGCTAGGACGCTGTCAGCGTCTCGCCGATGTACTTCCTCCGCTGTCGATCTGCTGGCCGATCTGCGCGATCGCCCGCTGATAGACGGATGCCGCGTTCCAGGCCTGGATGGCAGCGAAGTTGGGTTCACCGGGCTGATAGCCCGCGCCTGCACGCCAGCCATGGGCCTTGAGGAAATTGGCAGTCGACATCAGGGCATTGGCAGCAACATCCAAGCTGCCGCCGGTGCCATAGTTCAGGATGCTCTTCGGCATGAACTGCGTCTGGCCGATTTCCCCGTGCATGGAACCGCGGGTGCTCGCCGTGAGAACGCCGCGGTCGATCAGGGTCAGGGTGGCATAGAGCTGATCGGTGAAGAATTCAGACCGGCGGCAATCGTAGGCGAGGGTTGCTATCGACGACAGGGTGTTCTGATTTCCCCGCTGCCGGCCGAAGGCCGTTTCCATGCCCCAGATGGCGATGAGCGGTCCTGGCGGCACGCCGTAGCGCTGCTCGATGGAATTGAACAAGGCCGCTTCGGATTGCTTCAGCGCCCGGCCGCGTGAGACGATGACTGGACCGCCGCGCTTGGCGAGAAACTGATCGAGCGACAGGCGGAAGCTCTTCTGCCCCCGGTCGGCCGCGATCGTGGCCGAGGCATAGGTCGCGCCTTTGAGAGCCGCCACGCCTGTCGGGCTAACACCGTTAGCCCTTGCCTCGACGGCAAACTGGTCTTTCCAGGCCTCGAATCCTGCCGCCGAATTGCCGCATTGTGCCGCGGCCGCCGTACCAACCATTCCCGAGAATGCTGCCGCGGCTGCAATGGCGACGCTCTTGAACTGCCTGCCCCTTGCCATCCGAAATTCCTTTCCTGTGCTATACGCTACGCAATCGATTGACGGGAAAACTAGCGGCGAGGCTTGGCGGGACCAGTGTTCGGGCCAAGGTTTGTCATTCGCGGTCGACGGCGCCCAGACCGAAACCGGCCTTATCGCGGGTGATCCAGACCTGTCCGTCGCCCAGCATCATGCCCTTGTCACGGACAAAAAGCGTCTCGAAGGTGGACTTGGCCACGGCGTCCCGAACCTTGGGATCGAGAAGCGCCTCCTTTACCGCCGCAAGCTGGGCCGGGCTCCGGACGGTCCGCCTGACCTTGCCGGTAATGGTCAGCGGATATTGGGCGACCCCGGCGAGAAGCTCCATGTCGCCGGACCGGAAGGCCGCCTTGACGCGCCTGAAGCCGTAATAGGCCTCCAGGGGATCGAAATTCAGGCTGCGGTAGCTGGCCTCGATCTCCGGCGAAAGCTTCGGCCGCGAAAAGCCTGAATCGGGTGTCCTCATCGGCAGGTCCATGGATTGCCGCAATTCGCGCACGAGGAGGTTCAAGGCCCTGTGGCGATCGTAGAGCGTCTGCAATTCCGGCGAACGATTCTGCGCCGCTCCGGTGGCGAGCGAGCCCGTGATCTCCTGGCGGACCGCTTTCGCATCGCCGCCGGTGCCGCGTCCGCGGGCCACGGCCCGGTCCAGAGCGTCGTCGAGCTGGTTGCGGGCGATCCAGACCCGTTCTTCGACCTCGGCCAAGACCTCCTCGTGGGACGGTCGGAAGCCGGGGCCTTTACCAAGATCGGAGGGCAGGGCCTTCATGGCCTCCTGCGGCTTCGGCCCCTTTGGTTCGTCGGAGGGATAGCGCGGATCGACCTTGTAGGTCCGGCCATAGACCCGGACGAAGAAGGGATCCGCCTTGACGGGGAGAGGGGCGAGCAGCAGCAGGCATCCGGACAGCCCGAGAAGTCTGGCGGTTAAGCTGACCATCGCCGCCTCCGGCTCGAGGGCATCGACAAGCCTATTCTATACGGTGACAACCGTTCCGGAAACGTGAAGGTCGGCAACGACCTTGTCCGCCGGGGCATTTGCGCGATCCCGTCTAGCATTGCTGCGCCTGGGCTTCTGCGTCACGATGCTGATCGAAGTGAGAGAATATGTATCATGTCTAGGAATATGATCAGGATCTTGCGCCGCTATTGGCTGCGGACTCGGTCGAATCATTGAGCGTGCCGTTTTCGACTGCAAAGTCATGTTGCTTGTTGAGATCGGCGAAAATGACATTCGGCACGAGAGACTTCCCGGACGTCGGACCGTCATTGAGCCGAACTCCGATATGGTCGAACAGTGTCCCCAGCGGCATCGCCTTGATTCGCTAGGCAGTCCGCAACAAGCTGGCGGAGGCTTAAGGGCTGAAAGGCCCGATGAGGACGGCATGCGCGTTCGGTTCGGTTATCAGCTCTCCATCACCGCGCTGTTCGTGGGCGTCGTGCTGTCAGTCGGTCTGGCGCTTGTCTTTCTGAGTTTCGACCGGGCGCGCTCCATCACGCGCACGGCGGCCTTGGCCTTCATCGACCGCGTCGCCGACCATACGGCGGACCGGGTGGACGGGCAGTTCAAGGACGTGCTCGACATTCTCGAGGTGCTGCGGCAGCTTCCGCCCGTCGAAACCGGCGCGATCCTCGACAATCCGCCGCTTTATACCATCCTCGCAGCTCTTCTGCGCCGGCATGGGCAGCTTTACAACCTCTATGTCGGCTATGGCGACGGCGGCTTCATCGAGCTCGATGGCCTCGACCGCGCCGGGTCGGCCTTACGCCGGGAACTCCGCGCGCCGCCAGAGGCCGAGTTCCGGCTCTCGGTCGTCGAGACGCCGCCGGGCGGGACCGAGAGGCAGCGGTTTACCTATTACCTATCCCATGACATGACGGTTCTCGCGCGCGAACAGCGAGCGGCCGATTACGATCCGCGCGAGAGGCCCTGGTACCGCGGAGCCTTTCAGCCGGGCGCCAGCGCGATCACCGATCCTTACGTGTTCAAGGTCGCCGCGCTCATCGGGTATACGGTCAGGGCCCCGTTCACGCAGGGACGAGGCGGGATCGCCGCCGGCGACATCCTTCTCACAGAGACGGATGCCTTCCTGCGCTCCCAGCGGCTCGGCACCTCGGGCGTCGTTTTTCTCTTCGACGACAATGGCCGGATTGTCGCTCATCCGGGAATGTCAGATCTCCTCAAAGCCAGCGCGCCAGACGCCGCGCTCGACCTGCCGCGCCTCGATCAACTCGTGAGCGTCGACATCGCTCGGCCTCTGGCCGCCTGGCGGCAAGGCGGTTCGGCGCAGCAGATCTTCGACACCAAAGACGGCCGGACCTATGTGGCCGCCTTCCGCTCGATCAGAACTGCGGGTGTTTCCGGTCTCCGGCTCGCCGTCATGGCGCCGCTCGATGATTTCTTCGCCGAGATCGAGGCCGGACGGCGTCGGATGGTTCTGCTGGCGCTCGGTTTCGTTCTCGCCGCTTTGCCTGCCGTCTGGTGGATCGGCTCGGTGCTGTCGCGGTCCATGAAGGCACTCGCGCGGGAGACCGACCGGATCCAACGCTTCGACACGGCCGGACCGCCTGTGGAGGTCCGTTCGGTGATCCGGGAGATCGACGATCTCGGGCAATCCGTCGCGACCATGCGGACCGTGGTGCGGACATTCGCGAGCTTCGTGCCCAAGCGGCTGGTGCAGCAGCTCGTCGCCACGGGTGATGCCCTCCGGCTGGGCGGTTCACGTCGCGAGGTCACGATCCTGTTCACGGACATCGCCGGTTTCACCAACATCACCGAGAAGGCGGACCCCGAGCAGGTGATGATCCGCACCTCGCGATATCTGGCTGTGCTGTCGGCGGCGATCACGGAACATGGCGGGACGGTCGACAAATTCGTCGGCGATGCGATCATGGCGATCTGGAATGCGCCCTCGGACGATTCGGATCATGTCGCCCATGCCTGCAGCGCGGTGCTGGCCTGCCGGGAGGCCAACCGAAGGCTGAACATCGAATTCGAAAGAGAAGGGTGGCCGGCCTACCGGACGCGGTACGGACTTCACACCGGTGAGGCGGTCGTCGGCACTATCGGATCGGACGACCGGATGGCTTATACGGTTCTTGGCGCGACCGTGAACCTGGCAGCGCGACTGGAGCCGCTCAATAAGGATTACGGAACCGAGATCATGGTCAGCGATGCAATACGTCGGCAGGTTGCCGACCGCTTCGCATTCCGGCCTATCGACACGCTCACGCCGAAGGGCTTCGCGACGTCGATCCGCATCTACGAGTTGCTGGGTCAATTGGACCGTGAGGGCGAGGGGACATGCGGCTCGATAAAAGCTGGCTGACTATGCGCCAGGCCTGCCATATTTCGGGGCGGAAGGCCGGTTCTACTCCTTTCCGATCAATGCCCTGTCAGACGTATTGAGGCAACCTCATGGACCGGAGCGAGATTGAGGACATCCGAGCCCTGCTGGGTTCCAAGCCGCGGCCCGTCGGATGGGCGGAGCGGCGCGAGCGCATCGACGAGGTAGGATCGGTCTGGCCTGTTGCCGACGATATCGCGCTTGAGCCTGTGGATGCGGACGGTGTCGCGGGCGAATGGTCTCTCGCTCCCGGAAGCGACCCGTCGCGCGTCCTCATGTACTTTCATGGCGGAGGCTATTGCTCAGGGTCGGTCCGCAGCCATCGCCGCCTCGTGACGGAAGCAGGCCGAGCGGCTGGCGTAAGAACACTGGCCCTGAATTATCGGCTGGCACCGGAGCATCCCTTTCCCGCCGCACTGGAAGACGCTCTGAGCGCCTGGCGCTTTCTGAGGGAGCAGGGAATTGCTGCAAAGCAAATCGCGGTTGGCGGCGACAGCGCGGGTGGAGGATTGACCCTTGCCCTGATGGGGCAGCTTCAGAAGGCGCAGGAGGAATTGCCCGCCTGCCTGTGGCTGCTGACGCCCTGGACGGACCTGACCATGTCCGGCACAACTCTCGCATCGAAGGACAGCGTCGATCCTCTCATTCATGGCGGCTATCTCCATGAACTGGCCGATGCCTATCTGCCCGTCGACATGGACCGAAAGGATCCGCGCGTCTCGCCGCTCTATGCCGATCTCAGCGGCCTGCCGCCGACCCTGATCCAGGTCGGCTCGGATGAAACCCTGCTCGCGGATTCCGTGCGGCTGGCCGGCGCTCTGGGAGCTGCCGATGTGGCCGTCACCCTCGAGGTCTGGCCCTATATGATTCACGCCTGGCCGCTATGGAACGCGCATCTGGAACCTGGACGTCAGGCGATTGCCAAGGCCAGCATCTTCATGCGCCAGTATCTGTGACATTCTGAATTCGGCACTGAGCCGTCACGTCTGCGATGCCAAACGGGCGAGGCGCATATGCTCGGTGATATGGCGGCCGGAACCGCTCACATGCTTCGCGATCGCCTGAGCCGCACCCTCGGCATCCTGCGCCTTGATGCAGGCGATCAGCTCCCGGTGCTCCTCCAGCACGTTCGACTGCCGGCTGAGCGAGGTCGGAAAGCGGCGGCTGATGGCCCAGAGGATCTGGCGATGGCGCACCCACAGATCGACCGCATGGCGATTGTAGTGGCGGTCGTACATCAGGCGGTGAAACTGCAGGTCGAGATTGGAATGCTTCATCTGGTCAGCGAAGTTCAGCGCTTCGATCTCCGCCTGGATGCGTTCCAGCTCCTCGATATCGGCCTTGGTGACAATGCCGACGAACCAGCGGGTGAGGGCGGGCTCGATCAGCACCTCGATCTCGCAGATGTCCCGCACGAACTCCTCGTCTATGGGGCGAACCCTGGCGCCGCGGTTGGGAGTCATGAGGACGAAGCCTTCGCCGCGCAATTGCTGCAGAGCCTCCCGCACGGGATTGGTGGATGTGCCCATCCGGCTCGCGAGCTCGGCGACCTTCAGGCGCTCGTTCGGCTTGACGCGCCCATGGATGATGTCGTCGCGCAGCCGCTCGTAGATGGAGGCCTCGCTGTCGTCGCCGAGGTCCTCACGCTCGGGCGGGGGCCTTCGGATGTTGGCAATCATTCTCATGAGGCTGATTTTTATGCACTTTCTGCCGGGTTGCCAAGAGTAAAACCTCTCCGGTCGTACATTCAGATTGACAAATAATGTACGATTTGAAAGCCTTCCGCTGCGAGATCCGAAAGGGCCTCGCTCGGGAGGAAACCGGCAAAAAAGCCGGCCAAGAGGAGGAAGCAATATGGGCTATCAGCAGAAGCTGCCCGGTCTCGTCATGTCGACGGGCCTTCTAAGCACCGTGCTCCTGGGGGCGATGTGTCCGGCCTGGGCCGCTGACTACAAGCAGGCGCCGATGCTCGACGAGCAGGTGAAGGCCGGCAAGCTGCCCGCCGTCGCGACCCGCCTCCCGGAAAAACCCTATGTCGAAACCATGATCGATGGCGTCGGCAAGTATGGCGGCACGCTGCGCACGACGATTCTTGCCAATGGCGACCAGTACAACCTCACCCGCACGATCGCCAACGAGCTGCTTGTGCGCTGGGATCCGCAGTGGAAGAAGGTGGGGCCGTCGCTCGCCGAGGAATTCAAGGCCTCCGAGGATGCAACGACCTACACGTTCAAGCTGCGCAAGGGTCTGAAATGGAGCGACGGCCAGCCCTTCACGGTCGACGACATCATGTTCTGGTACGAAGACGTGTTCATGAACAACGCGCTTTCGCCTGCCAAGAACCCGACCTTCACGGTCGCCGGCAAGCCCGTCAAGGTCACCAAGATCGACGACCAGACGGTCGAGTTCAAATTCGAATCCCCCTACGGCCTCTTCCTGCAGCAGCTCGCATACGGCCAGGGCCACCTGCCGGTCATCTACCCGAAGCACTATCTCAGCCAGTTCCACGAGAAGTATAACAAGGAGGGCATTCCGGCCTTGCTGAAGGCCAATCCGGCCGCCGGTGACTGGGTAGCGCTGTTCAACTCGAAGATCTCGCTGACCTTCCAGCCGCCGTTCTGGCAGAACCTGCAATTGCCGACCCTCAATCCTTGGGTCCTCACGGTTCCCTATGCCGACAGCGAGCGCGTGGTCGCTACCCGCAATCCCTATTACTGGAAGGTGGACACGGCCGGAAACCAGCTCCCCTATATCGACGGCATTACCTGGGCAAAGCTCGACGACCCGCAGCTCATGGCGCTTAAGATGACATCGGGCGAGTTCGATTTCGCCTTCCGCCATATCAACAACGCGACGTTCAAGTCGGTGCTCTTCGACGGCCAGAAGACCGGCAATTACCGTTTCGTCGACGTCAAGGATCTGCCCGCGAACGACGCCGTCATCCAGCTCAACCTGAACTCCACCGATCCGGTCAAGCGTAAGATCTTCCAGAACAAGGATTTCCGGATCGCGCTCAGTCATGCGATCAACCGTCAGGAGATTATCGATCTTGTCTATGTGGGGCAGGGCGCTCCGGCGCAGGTGGCCGTCCAGCCCGAGCATGAGCTTTTCAACGAGCGTCAGGCGAAGCAATACACGGAGTTCGATCCGAAGCGTTCGGCCGAGATGCTCGACAAGATCATGCCGAAGAAGGATGCGGAAGGATTCCGTCTCGACGAGGCCGGCAAGCGTTTCACCATCAACTTCATGGTGGCGGACGTCTTCGGCCTGTCCTACCCGGATGTCGTGCAGATGGTGCAGAAATATGCCAAGGATGTCGGCATCGACATCCAGCTGCGCACCACCGACCGCGCGCGTCTCAACACGATGTGGTATGCGAACGAGCAGGACGCCTATATCTGGAACTGCGTCGGCGGGCTTTCCGAGGTGTACACGGATCCGCGCTGCTATATGCCGTTCCAGAAGGCCGACATCTTCTTTGCGATGAAGTGGAGCGAATGGTATTCGAACCGCTCCACGGGCGAAGAGCCGCCGGAATCGGTCAAGGCGCTGATGGCCGCCTATGACAAGGTCAATGCCGCCGTGACGGACGACGATCGTCGCCAGAAGATGAAGGATTTCCTCAATCTGTCGGCCGACAACTTCCTGAACATCGGCATTTCGCGTCCCATGCCGAAATACATGATGACCTCTAACAACCTGAAGAACGTCGTCAACGGCATCCCGATCACCGGAAACCTCTGGCATCCCGCCCCGACGCTGACCCAATGGTACTTCGACAAGCCGACGAAGTAAGCCTCCTCTCGGCGCTGGTGGCGGCAGGATTGCCGCCACCGGATGCCATTCCGTTTCCATCGAACGGCCAGGTTCATGCTCCGCTTCATCGTCAAGCGAATGATCTTCGCGATCCCGACATTGTTCGCGGTCTCGATCATCGCCTTCATCATCATCCAATTGCCTCCGGGCGATTACCTGACGACCCTGATGGCCGATTGGGCGAGCCAGGGCGGGGCGGTGGAGGCGGGCACGGTCGCGGCCATGCGCGAGCGCTATGGTCTCGATCAGCCGATCTATTTCCAGTATTACAAGTGGATCGCCGGCATTCTCACGCGCGGCGATTTCGGGATCTCCTTCGAGCTCGGAAAGCCGGTGACGGAACTCATCTGGAACCGCCTTGGATTCTCGCTGCTGCTTTCGGTCCTGACGCTCTGCTTCGTCTGGGCGATTGCCATTCCGATCGGCATCCTTTCCGCGGTACGCCAGTATTCGATTTCCGATTACACGGCGACCTTCCTCGCCTTCTTCTTCCTTGCCGTGCCCGACTTCCTGATGGCGCTCTCGGCCATGTACCTCATGTCGGCATGGTTCGGGCAGAGCGTCGGCGGGCTTTTCTCGCCGGATTATGTCGATGCGCCCTGGAGCCTTGGTAAGCTCCTCGATTTCGCTCAGCATGTCTGGCTTCCGGTGGTCGTGATCGGCCTCGGATCGCTTGCCGCGCTGGTGCGCATCATGCGCGCCAACCTGCTCGACGAACTTTCGAAACCCTATGTCACCACCGCGCGCGCGAAAGGCATGTCCGAGTTCGAGCTCCTGCTTCGCTATCCCGTACGTCTTGCGCTCAATCCGCTGATCTCGACCCTCGGCTGGATTTTGCCGGCGGTCATCTCCGGCGAGATCATCGTTTCGGTCGTCATGAGCCTGCCGACGACCGGGCCGCTGCTGCTCCGTGCGCTGCTTGCGCAGGATATGTATCTCGCCGGCTCGCTGATCCTGCTGATCTCCGTGCTTACCATCATCGGAACGCTGATCTCGGACATCCTGCTCGCCATCACCGATCCGCGGATCAGGCTCCAATGACAGATATCGTAAGCCTTCCGCCCGAAACGGGACCTTCGCTCGATCTGCGCAGCAAGGACATGGCCGTTGCCGGCCAGTGGCGCCTGTTCTGGCTCAAGTTCAAGAAGCACAAGGTCGCGCTCGTCAGCCTCTTCGTGATCGTGTTCATGTATCTTGTCGCGGCTCTCGCCGATTTCATCGCGCCCTACGATCCCAATGCGACCAATTCGCGGTTCACCTATGCGCCGCCGCAGGCTCTCTCGCTTATGCTGGCCGGCTCGTTCCAGCCGCACGTCGACCAGCTGAAGATGACACTGAACACCGAGTCGATGCGCCGGGAATTCACTTCCGACCCAACGAAACCACTTTCTGTCTCCTTCTTCGTGCCGGCCCAGCCCTATTATCTGCTTGGCTTCATCCCGATGCAGACCAAGCTGTTCGGTCTCACCAACCCTAAGCCGGGCGACAGCATGTATATCTTCGGTGCCGACCGCCTCGGCCGGGACATCTTCTCGCGGGTCGTGCATGGGGCGCAGGTCTCGCTGTCCATCGGGCTCGTGGGCGTCTTCATGAGCCTGATCCTCGGCGTGACCATCGGCGGCATTTCCGGCTTTTTCGGCGGCTGGATCGATCTCGGCATCCAGCGTCTCATCGAGCTGCTGCGCTCGATCCCTACCATTCCTCTCTGGATGGGCTTCGCAGCGGCCATCCCGGTCGGATGGCCGCCGCTTCGCACTTATTTCGTCATCACGCTGATCGTATCCCTGATCGGCTGGACCAGCCTGGCGCGGGAAGTGCGCGGCAAGTTCCTCTCCCTGAGAAACGAGGATTTCGTGACCGCCGCCCGCCTCGACGGCATGAGCGAGATCGGCATCATCTTCCACCACCTGGTGCCGTCCTTCACGAGCCATATCATCGCGACCCTGACGCTTGCGATCCCGTCGATGATCCTGGCCGAGACCGCGCTGTCCTTCCTCGGAATCGGTCTGCAGCCGCCGATCATCTCCTGGGGTGTCCTTCTGCAAGAGGCGCAGAACATTCGCGCCGTTGCCCAGGCGCCGTGGCTTCTTTTCACCCCGGCTGCCGCCATCGTTATTTCGGTTCTTTCTCTCAACTTCCTCGGCGACGGTCTCCGCGATGCCGCTGATCCCTATGAGTCGGTGTCATGAGCGCCACCAACGGCACGATCCTAAAGGTCAGCGACCTCAGAACCTCGTTTCCGACCCGCACCGGCGACTTCAAGGCCGTCGACGGCGTCTCCTTCGAGCTGAAACGGGGCCAGACGCTCTGTGTCGTCGGTGAATCCGGCTCCGGGAAATCGGTGACGGCCCGATCGATCCTGCAGATCGTCGACAAGCCCGGGCGTATCGAGGGCGGCTCGATCCTTCTGACGCGGGCCGATGGCTTCACCACCGACCTCGCCAGGCTCGACCCGCGCGGCAGGGAAATCCGTAGCGTGCGCGGCAAGGAGATCGCAATGATCTTCCAGGAGCCGATGAGCTCCCTGTCGCCGGTTCATCGCATCGGCACCCAGATTGGTGAGACCCTGCGCATCCATTTCGGAACGCCGAAGCATGAGCAGCGCGAACGGGTTTTGGAACTTCTGCGGCAAGTGGAGATCCCGCGCCCGGAATCGGCCATCGACCGTTATACTTTCGAATTCTCGGGCGGCATGCGCCAGCGTGTGATGATCGCGATGGCGCTCGCCTGCAAACCGTCCGTTCTGATCGCCGACGAACCGACGACCGCGCTCGACGTGACGACGCAGGCCGAGATCCTCGACCTCATTCGGAAGCTGCAGCAGAGCCACGGCATGGCCGTGCTCTTCATTACCCACGACATGGGCATCGTCGCCGAGATCGCCGACGACGTGCTGGTCATGTATCGCGGGAAGGTGATGGAGAGAGGTCCAGTCGAGCAGATCTTCCACGCACCGCAGGACGATTATACGCGCCGGCTGATCGGTTCCGTCGTCAAGCTGGAGAAGAAGGCGGAGGCCCGGGCGGAGCGACCCGGAATCCCTGCCGGGACGCCGCCGCTTCTCGACGTGAAGAACCTCTCCCTGACCTTTCCCTCCGGCCTCAAGGCCGTCGACGACGTGTCTCTTACCGTATATCCCGGCGAGACGCTCGGGGTCGTCGGCGAATCCGGATCGGGCAAGACGACGATGGGACGATGCCTGCTGCGGATCTATGACCCGCAGGCCGGCGCAATCCGCTATCGCCGGCCGGACGGCCAGATGGTCGATATCCGCACGGCTGACAAGGCATCGCTGCAGAAGGTCCGCCGTGAGGTCCGGATGATCTTCCAGGATCCGGTCGGCTCGCTCAGCCCGCGCAAGAATGTCGGCCAGATCATTGCCGAGCCGCTGAAGCTGGCCGGCATGCGGGGCAGGGAGCTCGACGACCGCGTCGCGGAGCTGATGCTGCAGGTCGGCCTCGAGCCTGCCTGGCGGGAGCGCTATCCCCACGCGTTTTCCGGCGGTCAGCGGCAGCGCATCGGCATCGCCCGTGCAATCGCGATCAACCCGCGTCTCATCATTGCCGACGAGGCCACCTCGGCGCTCGACGTTTCGCTGCGCTCGCAGATGCTCGACCTCATGATGAAACTCCAGGACGAGCTCGGCCTCTCCTATGTCTTCATCTCGCACGACATGTCGGTGATCCGCTACATGTGCGACCGGGTCGCCGTCATGTATCGCGGCAAGATCGTCGAGACGGGCGATACCGATCAGGTCATCAACAATCCGGCCCACGACTACACCCGTGCGCTGCTCTCCGCCATTCCCCATCCCGATCCGCGCAATCGGCGCATGCACAACCGGTTCCGGTACGATGCCAGCCGCGTGGTCCCAGCCAACGGATAGACCGATGAAAATCACCGATGTCAAAATCATAGTCTGCTCGCCGGGGCGCAATTTCGTCACAGTCAAGATCTTTACCGATGAGGGGCTGACAGGGGTCGGCGATGCGACCCTGAATGGCCGCGAGAAGGCCGTCGTCGCCTATCTTCAGGACCACCTCGTCCCGTTCCTGATCGGCCGCGATCCGAGCCGCATCGAGGACATCTGGCAGTATTTCTACAAGGGCGCCTATTGGCGCCGCGGCCCTGTCACCATGGCGGCGATCGCCGGCATCGATACGGCACTTTGGGACATCAAGGCTAAGGCTGCCAATATGCCGCTCTATCAGCTTCTGGGCGGCGCGAGTCGCGAGAAGGTGCTGTGCTATACCCACGCCCAAGGCCGCGATATCGCCGAGGCGATCGAAGCGGTCGGCAAGCGCAAGGAGCAGGGCTATAAGGCCATCCGCGTCCAGGTCGGCATCCCCGGGCTTCCGGATGTTTACGGCACGGGCGCCAAATCGGTGACCAACAACGCGTTCGACGATGCTCTCCCGCATGAAGAGACCTGGTCGACATCGAAATATCTGCGCTATGTGCCTGAACTCTTCAAGGCCGTGCGGGAGGCGCATGGCTGGGACCTCGAGCTCCTGCACGATACGCATCACCGCCTGACGCCGATCGAGGCCGCCCGTCTCGGCAAGGATCTGGAATTCGCACGGCTGTTCTGGCTGGAAGACGCTGTGGCCGCAGAGCACCAGGAAGGTTTCCGGCTCATCCGCAAGCACACCACGACGCCGCTGGCCGTCGGCGAGGTGTTCAACACCATCTGGGACGCGCGGCTTCTCATGGAGGAGCAGCTCATCGACTACATCCGCATGACGACGGTCCATGCCGGCGGCGTGACGGCGCTCCGACGCATCATGGATTTCGCTTCCGTCTACAATGTCCGCACCGCATGCCATGGCGCGATGGACATGTCGCCGATCTGCCTCGGTGCCAATCTTCACCTCGATTTGTGGGTCCCCAATTTCGGCATCCAGGAGTATTCCGGCTATCTGCCGCAGATCCTTGAAGTCTTCCCGGGTGCATGGAGCCTTTCGGACGGTTATCTGCACCCGGGCGAGGCCGTCGGTCATGGTGTTGAGATCGATGAGAAGCTTGCGGAGAAATATCCCTATCAGCGCGCTTATCTGCCGGTGAACCGTCTCGAAGACGGCACGCTGTGGCATTGGTAATCAGAGGACGAGATGAAGATCACTGCCATCAAGAGCTATGCCGTCAAGGTCGGCATCCGCAATCAGCTTCTTGTGAAGGTCGAGACGGACGAGGGCATTTTCGGCTGGGGCGAGAGCGGCCTTTCCGGCCGCGAGAGGGCTGTTGTCGGCGCACTCGAGCATTATGCCGAGTTCCTGCGCGGCCGCGATCCGTTCAAGATCGGGGCGCTGTGGCAGGAGATGTATCGCAGCCAGTATTTCGAGGGCGGCCGAGTGCTGCAGGCGGCGATTTCCGCCATCGACATCGCGCTTTACGACGTCAAGGGCAAGGCCCTCGGCGTGCCGGTCTACGAACTGCTCGGCGGAAAGCAGCGCGATCGCATTCCAACCTTCGCCACGACCTTCGCGGAGCCCGGGCCTGCCATGATCGAGCAGGCGCGGATGCTGGTCGAGCATGGCTGGACCGCCATGCGCCTTTCGCCTTCGGGGCACGAGCACAAGGAGATCTACGAGCCGCGCGAGCATATCGCGACCACCGCCAAATGGTGCGTGAAGGCGCGCGAAGCGCTCGGCGAGGATGTCGTTCTCGGAATCGATTATCACCATCGTCTCAGCGTCGCGGAGGCGGCGAGCTTCTGCCAGAAGATGCCCTCGGGCACTCTCGACTTTCTCGAGGAACCCATCCGTGACGAGTCGCCGAGTTCCTACGAGGCTTTGCGTCGCCTGACCGACATTCCCTTCGCGATCGGCGAGGAGTTTGCGTCGAAATGGCAGTTTCAGCCCTATATCGAACGCGACATCCATCAATATAATCGCCTCGATGTCTGCAATGTCGGCGGCCTGACGGAGTCGATGAAGGTCGCGGCCTGGAGCGAAACCCACTACGTTGACATGATGCCGCATAACCCGCTCGGGCCGGTCTGCACTGCGGCGACGATTCATTTCTCGGCGGCTGTGCCCAATTTCTCTTGGCTCGAGACCCGCGCGAGCCCCGCGGAGACGCATCTCGGTTTCGACAACGCCGATTTCTTCCCGGTTCAGCCGCGGCTGGAAGGATCCTACTATCCGGTTCCGGATGCGCCGGGCCTCGGCATCGAGGTCAACGAAGAGCTGATCGCCAGACAGAGTTTCGAGTTTTGGGAGGCGCCGCATCTGAAGCGCCGGGACGGCTCCGTGACCAACTGGTAATCGGCCTGCGGAGACGCTGCGACCCATCGTGGTTTCTGCGTCTCCCACGCCGTTCATGACATCGGCGTGGGCGATCGCCGGCGGATGGTCGCCGATCATGAAAGCCGCAGCGCTTCGATGCTAGGCACCACGTCGTCGGCTCGGCTGGTGCGTACCGGGCAAGGCCGATCTCCAAGGGTTCCTTATCAACTCACTGTAACGAAAGCTCATTTCTTCGCTAATAATTCATATGATTGACTTATTCATTCATATGAATTATCGAGAGGTATGCAATGAGGTGAGCGATGGTTCCGAGACAGCAAGCCAAGGTCATTCGCAGTGACCTGACCCGCGAAAAACTCCTGACGGCCTCCATCGATGTGTTCGGTCGCTACGGCTTTGACGGCGCGACGACCCGGATGCTGACAGACGCGGCGGGCGTGAACCAGCAGGCCATCCCTTACTATTTCGGCAGCAAGGAGGGGCTCTATATCGCGACCGCCGAATTCATCGCCCAGCAGATCGGCGTTCATGTATCTCCCATGCGGGAGAAGGTGAGGGGGCGCTTTCTCCGGGCTGACGAGGCCGGCGACCCGGTCGGTGAGGCGGAAGCGCGGGCCCTTCTCACGCAGATCGTCGAGACCGTGGCGGCCCTCTTCGTCAGCAAGGAGTCGGAGCCTTGGGCCCGCTTCCTGATCCGCGAGCAGATGTATCCCACGGAAGCGTTCCGCCGCATCTACGACGCGGTCATGAGCCCGATGTTCGATGTGGTCGGCAGGCTGGTCGCCATCATGCTTCGCGACGACCCGGCATCCGAGCATATCCGGCTCCGGACATTGTCGCTTCTCGGCAGCGTCCTCGTCTTTCGTATGGCTCATGCCGCCGTGATGGCCAAGCTCGGATGGACTTCGATCGGGCCATCCCAACTCTCCACCATTCAGGCGCATGCCCGGGAGCTGGTCGCCGCGATCGGTCATGAAGGCAAACGGCAATGAACAGGAAGATCGTCGGCATGGCCCTATCCGTCCTGCTGCTTGGTGGGGGCGCGGCATGGTGGTTCAACGTGCCTGCGCAACTGGGTTGGGTGGAGGCCCGACACGACGGGACCACCCTTTATGGGAATGTCGACATCCGTCAGGTGCAGCTCGGATTCCGCGTCGGTGGGCGCATCCTCGAGACCAAGGTTGACGAGGGCGACAGCGTCAGGGCCGGCGACCTGATCGCCCGCCTCGATCCGCAGCCCTACAAGGACGCAGTTGCTGCGGCCGAGGCGCAGGTGCAGAGCCTGCGCGCCACGCTTCAGAAGCTCGAGGCGGGGCCGCGGGAGGCCGAAATCGCCCAGGCCAGGGCCTCCCTCGCAGAGAGCCTCGCTGATCAGCAGAATGCGGAACTTGCCTATGAGCGCACCGAGCGCCTGCGGCCGAACGGCGCCGTCTCCCAGGCCAGCCTCGACCTCGCCACGGCAGCCCGCGACATGGCGCGTGCCAGGGCCAGGTCGGCTCAGGAAGCCCTCAATCTCCTGGAGGAAGGGACCCGCCGGGAGGACATCGATGCCGCCCACGCGAACCTGCAGGCCGCTGAGGCCAATCTGGCCGCCAGCAGGACATCTCTTGCGGATGCCGAGCTTCGCGCGCCGTCGGACGGGATCGTCCTGTCGCGTGTCCGGGAGCCCGGTGCGATCGTGTCCCCGAGCGATATCGTCTACACGGTTTCGCTGACGGGCGATGTCTGGGTAAGGGCCTATGTCGCCGAGCCCGATCTGGGCCGCATCCATCCGGGGATGATCGTCGAGGTGACGACGGACACGGCTCCCAACAAACCCTACAAGGGCCGGATCGGCTTCATCTCTCCTGTCGCCGAGTTCACGCCCAAATCCGTCGAGACGCCGGATCTCAGGACCGATCTCGTCTACCGGCTGCGCGTGATCATAGATCGGCCCGATACGGGACTGCGCCAGGGAATGCCGGTGACCATCCGCTTGCTGGACGATACCGCAACGGCCCGGGCCGATTGAGAATTGTCGCATCAAATGTCGTGAAATTTGCCCGAGCCGGAGAGAGGCAGGACCATGGCTGACACGCCTATCCATGTCGACGATGCCAGACCGGACTTCATTCAGCTCTCCGACGTGACCAAGCGCTTCGGAGTGGCGGCGCCCGCCCTGGACAGGGTGTCCGGCGCTATCCGTGGCGGCGAGATCACCGGCCTGGTCGGCCCCGACGGAGCCGGCAAGACCACCCTGATCCGCCTGATGACCGGGCTCATGGTTCCGGAGGAGGGCTCGCTCACGGTGCTCGGTTTCGACACGATCCGCCAGGCCGCCGAGATCCAGGCTGCCATCGGTTACATGCCGCAGCGTTTCGGTCTGTACGAGGATCTCTCGATCCAGGAGAACCTCGATCTCTATGCCGATCTGCGCGGGCTGCCCAAGGCCGATCGGCCTGCCGTCTTCGACGAGCTTCTGACCTTCACGGACCTGAAGCGCTTCACGACGCGTCTTGCGGGCAAGCTCTCCGGCGGCATGAAGCAGAAACTCGGGCTTGCCTGCGCGCTGCTCAAGAAACCGCGACTGCTGCTGCTCGACGAGCCGGGCGTCGGCGTCGATCCGATCTCGCGGCGCGAGTTGTGGAAGATGGTCGAGGATCTGACGAAGGACGGCATCGGCGTGGTGTGGTCGACCGCCTATCTCGACGAGGCCGAGGCTTGCGACCGCGTGCTCCTGCTTAACCAGGGCAAGCTGCTCTTCTCCGGCAAGCCTGCCGAGCTGACCTTTCGCGTGGACGGACGTGTGTTCCGGCTGACGGGAACCGAGGGTCGGAGGCGGGAGGTGCTGGCGCAAGTTCTCAATCGTGACGGCGTGGTCGATGGTGTCATCCAGGGAGATGCGATCCGTCTCGTGATGAAGGCAGGTGCCGAGGCAGCCGCCGCCATCCCGAAGGATGCCGGTGCCGATGCGAAGATCGAGCCGACGCCGCCACGTTTCGAGGACGCCTTCGTCGACATGCTGGGGGGCGGACCCGGAGGACGATCCAAGCTCGCGGAGGCAGCTCGGCCGCTGCCCGACACGGGCAACAAGGCGGTGATCGAGGCGCATGGGCTGACCAAGCGGTTCGGCGATTTCACTGCCTCCGACAAGATCACCTTCGATATTCCGCGCGGCCAGATCTTCGGTCTGCTCGGGCCGAACGGCGCCGGCAAGTCGACGACGTTCAAGATGCTGTGCGGGCTGCTGAAGCCGACGGAGGGCGAGGGGCGCGTCGCCGGATTCGACCTGCGCCGCGACGGTGCCGAAGCCCGCAACCGGCTCGGCTATATGGCGCAGAAGTTCTCGCTCTATGGCGATCTCAGCGTTGCCCAGAATCTCGACTTCTTCGCCGGGGTCTATGGGCTGTCGGGGCAGCGCAGGCGCGAGCGCATCGCCCTGATGACGGACATCTTCGACTTCAAGGCGCGAGTCGACATGTCGGCTAAGGATCTGCCCCTGGGCCTGAAGCAGCGCCTCGCGCTGGCCTGCGCGGTCATGCACGAGCCGCAGGTGCTCTTTCTCGACGAACCGACCTCCGGCGTCGATCCCATCACCCGCCGCGAGTTCTGGACGCATATCAACGGTCTTGTCGAGAAGGGCGTGACCGTGCTCGTGACGACGCATTTTATGGACGAGGCGGAATATTGCGACCGCATCTCGCTCATCTATCGCGGTCGTTCGATCGCGCTCGGATCGCCCGACGAGCTCAAGGCGAAGGTCGCCACGCCCGAAAACCCCGATCCGACGATGGAGGATGCCTTCATCGCGCTGGTGGAGGCCTCGGAGCCATCGGAAGAAGGGGCTGCCGCATGAGCCGCTCCGATCGCATTCGCAGGCTTGGCACCCTCGTCCGCAAGGAGGTTTACCAGATCGTCCGGGATCCGAGCAGCATTCTGATTACCCTCGTGCTGCCCGTCGTCCTGCTGTTCCTGTTCGGCTATGCGGTCTCCCTGGACACGACGCGTACGCGCATCGGCCTCGTGATCGAGGATATGACGCCGGTGACGCAGGATCTCGCTGCGAGCTTCCAGGCGTCTGCCTATTTCGACGTGGCCTATGGACGTGACCGGAGGGAGTTCGAAGAAGATCTGGTACTCGGCCGCGTTCGCGGCATCGTAATCATTCCGGCGACTTTCGCGGCGGATTTCGCCGCCGATCGGAACCCCGCTCTCCAGGTCATCGTCGACGGCTCGGAGCCCAACAACGCCAATTTCGTGCAGAACTATACGCAGGGCACGGTCGCCACCTGGGCGGCGCTGCGTCGGTCGGAAAGCATGGGAAAGGCTCCTCCGATCACGGTCGAACAGCGCTTCTGGTTCAATCCCGAGCTGACGAGCCGTTTCTTTCTCGTGCCGGGCTCCATCGCCATCGTCATGACGCTCGTGGGAACCCTCCTGACATCCCTCGTCATCGCCCGTGAATGGGAGCGCGGCACCATGGAGGCGGTGATGGCGACTCCGGTCACCGCGATCGAGCTCCTTATCGGCAAGATCGTCCCGTATTTCCTGCTCGGTCTTGCCTCGATGACTCTTTGTGTGCTCCTCGCCGTCTTCGTCTTCGACGTCCCGTTTCGCGGCTCGGTCGTCGCGCTCTATGCGTTGTGCGCGACCTTCCTGATCCCGGCATTGGGGCAGGGGCTTTTGATCTCGGCTGCCACGAAGAACCAGTTCCTGGCTTCGCAACTTGCCCTGATGTCCGCCTTCCTGCCGGCCTTCCTGCTCTCCGGCTTCCTGTTCGAGATCGACTCGATGCCGACGGCGATCCAGTGGATCACGATGATCGTGCCGTCCCGCTACCTGATCCCGAGCCTTCAGACGGTGTTTCTGGCCGGGGACATCTGGCCGATGTTCGGTCAGGCCATCGCTGTCATGCTGCTGATGGGGGCAATCTTGTTCGTGCTCGCCGCCCGCAACATCCGCAAGAGGATCGTCTGACATGTGGTGGACACGTCTCAAGGCGCTGATCCTCAAGGAGCTGCTGGCGGTGCTGCGCGATCCGAGGGCGCGCATCATCCTGATCGTACCGCCGGTGATCCAGCTCGTCGTGTTCTCCTATGCGGCGACCCTGGAAGTGCGCAATGTCGACGTCATGGTGCTCAATCGGGACGCCGGCCGCTGGGGCTACGAGCTCGTGCAGCGGATCGAGGGCTCGCCGACCTTCCGCAAGGTGTCGTTCACCCGCTCGCCGGAGGCCCTGCATGAGGCGGTCGACCGCCAGAATGTCCTCGCCGCCATCCAGATTTCCCCGACGTTCTCGCGCGATATCGAGGCCGGGCAGCCGACGGACGTGCAGGTCATTCTCGACGGGCGCCGCTCGAATGCCTCGCAGATCGTCGGCGGTTATCTCAATCAGATCGTCGCAGGCCTGTCGGCGGACACGCCGGCGGGGCAGCGCGCAGAATCGTCGGTCGTCGGTGTCGTGCCGCGCAACTGGTTCAACCCAAACCTGATCTATCAATGGTTCATGGTTCCGAACCTCATCGGAAGCATCGCCCTTCTGATTGGGCTCATCGTCACCGCCCTGTCGATTGCCCGGGAGCGGGAGCTCGGCACCTTCGATCAGCTGATGGTCTCGCCCCTCAGGACGCATGAGATCCTGATCGGCAAGCTCCTGCCGCCCATGATGATCGGGCTCGTGCATATCAGCCTCTATATCCTCGCCGCCATCGTGGTCTTCGACATCCCGCTGCGGGGCTCGCTCCTGCTGCTCTACGGAAGCTCGATCATCTTCATGGCCTCCATCGTCGGGCTCGGGCTGTTCATCTCCGCCATGTCCATGACGCAGCAGCAGGCGATCCTCGGTGCCTTCCTCGTTCTCGTTCCCGGAATGCTGCTCTCGGGTTTCGCGACGCCAATCGAGAACATGCCGGGCTGGCTGCAGCCGGTGACCTACATCAATCCGCTTCGCTACTTCCTGGTGATTGTCCGCGGCGTGTTTCTCAAGGATATTCCGGTCTCCCAGGTCGTCACGCTGACGATTCCCCTCGCGCTCATCGCAGCCTGCACCCTGAGCACGGCCGCGTGGCTGTTCCGGAAGCGGCTTGAATAGGGCCGCTTTTCGGAAGCGACGGCAGATATGTGTTTGAGTCCAGTCCAGCCCGCGTATCGGCATTCATCGTTCGGGATCCTGCCGCATCGAGCGAGCAGGACCGGAAACCGTGAGGATTATTCATGACAGACGACGTTCTGATCATCGGAGCAGGCCCCGTAGGGCTGACCCGCGCCATCGAGCGGGGTGAGCCACGTTTCCACCTACGGCCAAGTGCCGCTGCTTCCCGCCTATTCGCCCGACGGCCTGGCGGAAATGAGCCTCGTCGCACTCTCGCTCGGCATCGAGGTCGCCTTCGTGGCCGCCCATCACATCGTTCGGGTATCCATCGTGATGATAGCGGCGGTGCCGGTCTTCACGCTCCTCGACCGGCGAAAATGAACGGCGCCACGCATCCATGAAGCGCGGCGCCGGAGAGCCATTCAGGTTGCTGCGCAGCAGAGAGGGGCAACCTCTCGCGCATGCCGTGCCTCAGTCGTAGAGCACGGCTGCGATCTTCGGATCGCTGATGTTCGACTTGTCATAGTAGAAGAAGCCGGTGTCGATCACCTTGTCGAGCTTCTCGCCCTTGAGCGCCTTCACGGCGGCCTCGACCGTCTTGTAGCCGATGCCGACCGGGTTCTGGGTGATGGCGCCGGCCATGAGGCCATCCTGGATCGCCTGCTTCTGCTGCTTGCCGGAATCATAGCCGACGATGACGATCTTCCGGTTCAGCTCCTTGGCGCCGTTGACCACGCCGATGGCGGAACCCTCGTTGGCACCGAAGATGCCCTTGAGGCGCGGATTGGCCTGGAGGATCGACTTCGTGATCTCGGTGGATTTCAGGTGATCGCCCGAGCCATATTGGATGCTCACGATATTGATCTTCGGGTACTTCTCCTTGACGCGGTTGACGAAGCCGTCGCGCCGGTCGATGCCCGTGCGGCTGGTCTGATCGTGGACCACAAGGGCGACGTCGCCCTCTCCGCCGATCAGCTCGGCCATTTTGTCGGCGGCAAGCGCCGCGGCCGCAAGGTTGTTCGTCGAAGCGGTGGTCACCGGAATGTCGCTGTCGACGCCGGAATCGAAGGCGATGACGGGAATCTTGGCCGATTGCGCTTTGCGCAGGAGCGGGATTGCCGCCTGGCTGTCGAGAGCTGCGAAGCCGAGGGCTTTCGGGTTCTTGGCCAGAGCCGCCGAGAGCATGTCGATCTGCTTGTCGACCATGGTCTCGCTGTCCGGCCCTTCGAACGTAATGCGCACGTTGTAGTCCTTGGCGGCCTGCTCGGCGCCGGCCTTCACGGCCTGCCAGAACTGGTGCTGGAAGCCCTTGGAGATCAATGGGATATAGGTCTCCTGCGCCGCGGCGGGGCTTACGAAACCGATGAGTGCTCCGATGCCGATGGCACCGATCAGGGTACGTTTGCTCAACATGTCTTTCCTCCTGGCTGTCGTTGTCGGATCCGGTCTTGACGTCGATTGGCTGCGCCGGATGCTGGGTTTCGTGTCGTTGTCCGGTCTGCTCTCTTCTTGCTCGTGGGAGATGTCGGTTTTCAGGTTCTGCGGCGCAGAATGTCGGCATAGACGGCGAGAATGATGATGATGCCGGTCACAACCGTCTGCCATTCCTGGGCGACCGAGAGAATCCGCAATCCATTGGTCAGGACGCTGATGATCAGGGCGCCGATGATCGTTCCGAGAATGGTGCCGCGTCCACCGCTTAAGGAGGTCCCGCCGATGACGACCGCCGCGATCGCGTCGAGCTCGTAGCCCTGCCCGAGAGCGGGCTGGGCCGAGTTCAGGCGCGAGGCGATGATGAGACCGGCAATGCCGCAGATCCCGCCCGCAACGGTATAGACCATGATCTTCCAGAAATCGGTGTTCACGCCGGAGAGGCGCACCGCCTCTTCGTTGGAGCCGAGAGCGAAGGTGTACCGACCGAAGGCCGTGCGCGTCAGGACAAGGCTCGAGACGATGGCGACGATGAACAGGATCAGCACGCCGTTGGGAATCGGCAGGAACGGAAGCACTGCCCCGATCAGGGAATCCTGCGAGATCATGGGGAAATTCGGCGTATCGTTGAAGTAGATCGGCCGGGTTCCCGAGATCACCAGGGCCAGCCCCTTCAGCAGCATCATCATGCCCAGGGTCGCGATGAAGGGCGGGATTTTCATCTTGGCGATGAGGGTGCCCGAGACGGAGCCGCAGAGTGCGCCTGCCGCGATGGCAGCGACGATGCCGACGGGCAACGGCATACCCCAATAGGTCAGGAATACGCCGGTGATGACCGCACAGAAGGTCATCAGCGTGCCGACCGACAGGTCGATTCCACCGGTGATGATGACGAATGTGGCGGCGACGGCCAGAACCCCATTCACGGCGGTCGCTTGCAGGATGCCGATGAGATTGTCGGGCTGAAGAAAGTTTTCCGAGGCAATGCTGAAGACGACCATCAGGGCGATCAGGCTGGCGAATGCCAGGATCTTCTGCCAGGTCCCCTGACTGAGGACGGTGGACCTCATGACCGACCGGGTTTCCTTTTCTACGATCGTGGTCACGCGGTCGCTCCCTCCATCGTCGCACTTGGCGCATCGGCCGTCAGGCTGCGCCGCTGCGTTGCCAGCCGCATGATATCCTCCTGAGTCGCTTCCTCTGCCTGGAGTTCGCCCGTCAGACGGCCCTCGCACATCACGGCGATCCGGTGGCTCATGCGTAGGATCTCCGGCAGTTCGGACGAAATCATCACGATGGCCCGGCCCTGAGCGGCAAGAGCGTTCAGGAGCTTGTAGATCTCGTTCTTCGCCCCTACGTCGATGCCACGGGTCGGCTCGTCGAAGAACAGGATCTCGCAATCGCGAGCGAGCCATTTCGCGATCACGATCTTCTGCTGGTTGCCGCCCGACAGGAAGCGGACCTCCTGAGCATCCGATGGCGTCTTGATCCGCAGCCGCGCGATGTAGGAGCGCGCCGTCTCGCGGATGGCACGCGCCTGCAAAAACACCTTCATGGACAAAAAGCGGCTCAGGCACGGCATCACGATATTAGCCGCCACGTCCATGCCTGTCGCCAAGCCGAAGCGCTTCCGGTCCTCGGAGAGATAGCCGATGCCGAGCCGCACGGCATCCTGAGGCGACCGGATCGCCACGGGCTCGCCCTTGACGATGATCTCGCCGCCATCCAAAGGATCCGCGCCGAAAATCGCCCTTGCGACCTCCGTCCGCCCCGCACCCATCAGACCGGCGAAGCCGAGGATCTCTCCTCTTCGCAGCTTGAAGCTGACATCCCGGATGGCGTTGCTGCGCCGAAGGTTGCGGACCTCGAGCACCACCTCGTGACGCGACAGGTCTGGAATTTCCGTCTTCGTCTCCGTCAGGCTGCGGCCAACCATCATCCCGATGATCGTGTCGACGCTCGTCGACGCGGTGGGGACAGTGCCGACATACTCGCCATCGCGCATCACGGTGACACGGTCCGAGATCTCCTTCAGCTCGTTCATCTTGTGCGAGATATAGACGATGCCGACGCCTTCATCTCTGAGCTGGCGGATGATGCCGAACAGCTCCGCAATCTCCGCATTGTTCAGGGCCGCCGTGGGCTCGTCCATGATCAGGACCTTGGACCGGAAGGAGAGAGCTCTGGCGATCTCGACCATCTGCTGTTTGGCGACGGTGAGACCGCCGACCTCCGCCCGAGGGTCGAGCTTCAGGTTCATGCGCTCGAAGATCTCTGCCGCGTTCCGGTTCAGGGCGTCCTCGTCGAGCAGAAGGCCCATGGCCCGCTTGGGCTCGCGGCCGATGAAGATGTTCTGCGCGGCCGTAAGGTCGTTCATCAGGTTGAGCTCCTGATGAATGATGCTGATCCCGAGATCCTGTGCGGCCCGAGGGGACGCGATATCCACAGTTACGCCCTCAATGGAGATGTCTCCCGCATCCTTCCGATAGATGCCGGCGAGGACCTTCATCAGGGTGGACTTTCCCGCGCCGTTCTCGCCCATCAGGGCATGAACTTCGCCGGAAAACAGTTCGAAGCGCGCTTTTTTCAGCGCCTTCACACCGGGAAAAGACTTGTCGAGATCGGTGATCGTGACGAGCGGCGTCATGGGCGACGTTCTGCCTTGTCCTGCTTGAGCGCAGGCGCCGAGCTGCTTCTCACTCCAACGAGGACGTAGGCGAGGGGGCGAAAACTGCTCCCGCGCAGCCATGAGGGAGCACGCGGGCGTCCGAGGCGTCGAACTGCGGCCGTGAGCAGGAACCGGTCCTGTACCCGCATCTATTCCTCCCGATCGCCGCCCTTTGACGATCCTGAGCTTTTCGCGCGTTCCGTCCCGGGGTGGCAGCCGGGCTTGATTGAAAACACTAAGGCTTTTTAAGGATGATATTCACGAAGGTCCCGCCGAGGCAACCGGAAATATGCCGTTTCGGAATCGCGGGACAGGGGGCTTGCTGTCGGCGTCGAGGCATGGCCGAGCATGCTCGCGATGGCGCATATCGGCATCGACCGCTATTGCCGGCTCGACAGGCGCGCAATAGGCTTCAACTCCTTTCGATGAGGCCCTGGCGCGTTAGATCCCGAGGGTCATGAACGGAGTGATCCGATGTCCGCAGACCCAATCCGAAAATCTAAGGTGGGACGCACCGATCTCCTGGTGTCGAAGGTTTGCTTCGGCACTTCGTCGCTCGGCGATATGCCGGGAACCTACGGCTACGGCGTCGACGAGGAGAGAGCCAGGGAAACCGTGAGAGCGATCTTCTCCGGTCCTGTGAACTTTCTCGACACGTCCCGCATCTATGGGTTCGGCCGGAGCGAGGAGCGGATCGGCGATGTCATCCGCGATCGCGGCGGTCTGCCCGAAGGATTCGTGCTGTCGACCAAACTCGATCGCGATCCCGAGACAAACCGGTTTGACGCGGCTCAGGCCCGGCGATCCCTGGAAGAAAGCCTCAAGGCTCTCGGACTGGAGCGGATCGATATTCTCCACCTGCACGATCCCGAACATTCGGACGCGTTGGACGCGACGACGGGAGTGGGGGGCGCCCTGCCTGAATTGTTCAAGATGAAGGAAGAGGGCCTCGTCACCGCTGTCGGGCTTGCCGCTGGTCCTGTCGAGATCATGACGCCGCTTCTGCGCGATTGGGACTTCGACGCGCTGATCACGCATAACCGATTCACTCTCGTGAACCGCAACGCGGAGGCCATGATCGACTTCGCCCATAAAAAAGGGATCGCCGTTCTGAACGCAGCGCCTTACGCCGGAGGCGTCCTGGCGAAGGGGTCCGAGGCCTATCCGCGATATGTGTATCAGGAGGCTTCCGACGAGGTGCTGGATCCCGTCCGGCGCATCGAGTCCATCTGCGCTCGTTACGAGGTGCCGCCTGGCGCCGTTGCACTGCAATTCTCGATGCGGGACGAGCGGATTACCTCGACCGTCTGCGGCGTCAGCAAGCCTGAGCGTGTTGCGCAGACGCTCGAATGGGCGAAGTGGCCCATTCCCCAGGAGGTTTGGCAGGAACTTGCCTCTCTTCCGTTCTCGACCGATGACCCCGAGGCAACACGCCGATACAACGCGGGATAGGTTATATCATCGAGCGATCCTCCGCATTTCGCTTACGAATTGTAATGATACGTGAATTGACCCGCCTGCCCGGTGGGTGGACATTGGGGCGTGGCCGACAGCATTGGTTGCTCCCTCTGAGAAACTGAGGTCCCTTCGGGGGCCTCTTTTGTTGGTGATTTCTCGAAGGGAGTGCTACCTTCCGAGGCTCTCCAGCAGCGCCTGATAGGGCGCGCGGCGCTCTTGATATTTGCGCATCAGCTGGTCGCGAATGTATTTCTTCTGCTCGATTTCGAGTTCGCTTTGCTCGATGTTGAGGATGTCCTCACAACATTGAGCGTCAATATTCGTCAGAGTGCGTGCAATCCAAAGTATCTTGAGGTCGTCGTCCGACAGAGACCGAGCCGAAGGCTCTTCGTGCGGAAGGATTGATGTCGGAATTAGCTGCTTGAGTGACATGGATTTATGTACATCTCTCGATTCATTGCGAAAATTATACAGCGTTGCTTGGCTGCGCCGCAATCGGCCGGTGATATGCATCTGGGCTAAAGACCCCTCGCCGAGTCGGTAATCCGCTGGGGGTACACGTTGCCATTTTCAGGGAATCTCGTTTGATCTGCGGACTGGGAATGTGCAGGGCGAACCCGGAAGGCGGCCATGAAACTGCATTTGTTAAAATTGGATTTAAGATTCAGAGTTCTTACGTGTTAATGCGTACCCCTTTGGGGTTAGACCAAGGTGTCTACCTCTTGATCAAAATCGCTTTCTTCCGCTTCATAGAACCCACGTGCTGCAGATGTGCAGGGCACTTTCAGGGGTGGGGAATGTTGAATCAAGAACTTGGTGAAGCCGCTAATTCCAATAGACAGGAAACGGCTTCTCCTGACAACTCGAGTCAGTCTTTCGAAACTATGTTGCTTTGCGGAAACGCGCTGCTTCGCGCCGGGCTGACGCATCTGCTGTCGGGAACGTGCTTCGCAGTGATCGAGGCGAAAGCGGGGTTCGTCGATTACGCCTCGGCGCCCGGATTGTATATCGTCGATGGCACCTCGTCTCAGCAGATGCTCGATTTCGTCCAGCAGGCCAAGCGGCTGCACCCTACGGCTCGGATCGTCGCACTTGCCAACAGCTTTGATCTCGAGGCGATCCAGCTTGCGGTGTCGGCCGGAGTTGACAGCTTTTGCCTCGCAACGGCGGCCCGTGAGGTTCTGATCAACATCCTCGAGCTTACGATGCTCGGTGAAAGGATCCTGCCCGGCAGCGTGATTCAGTCTCTTCTTCGTCAAGCGCCGGCCTTGTCCAGCGCGAGCCAGCTCTCCTCGGAGCAGAACGCTCAGGACCCGAGGGTCGGCAAGCTCTCGAGAAGAGAGACCGTCATCCTTCAGTCGCTCATGGGCGGCGATGCCAACAAGGTGATCGCGAGGAAGCTTGAGATCACGGAGGCGACCATCAAGGTTCACGTGAAGTCCATTCTTCGCAAGATCGGTGCCGCCAACCGGACGCAGGCTGCCATGTGGGCCAACGAGAACCTTCGCAACGGCGACCAGCCTTTGAGGAAAAACTGAGGCGGATCGAAAGATCGCTCGGAATCGAGCGCAACAGGGAGTGCCGACAGGATTGGCGCTCCCTGCGTCGTTTCGGGGCGATACGCATTCACGAGTTCGAGATATGCGACCGAGCGCCTAACGATCGTCGGGTTCAGGGTGGTGCCGGTGGAATCTCTCGAGCAGATCGGCCAGGCGCGGGGAGCCGAGCCGTCCCCCGAAATGCTCGCATTTCATCGCTGCGGCGATATTGGCCATGCGAACGGTCTGCCCCAGGTCCCAATCGTTGACCAGGCCGTAAGCGTAGACCCCATGCCAGACATCGCCTGCGTTCAGCGTGTCGATGGCCGCGATCGATATCGACGGAAACTCGTCGACAATTCCCCCTGACGCTCCGCGTCTCCATACAAGCGCCCCTGCGGGCCCAAGCGTCACCCCGACGACTTTAGCCTGAAGACTTATGGCGATCTCTCGCAGCGCCTGTCGCGTGGAAACATCGCCCGTGAGCGAGAGCAGGGCAGGTTCCGAGAACAGGACATGATCCGCCAGGGCAATCATTTCACGGAGCATCTCGGGCGGGGCTATGTCGGCATCGAGGATGGTCGGAATGCCGTGATATCGCGCGGCCTGCAGAACGGCTCTCGCCCCTTCCGGCCACCGCATGTCGACGAGCACTGCGCCGGCCTGCGCAATGTCGTGCAACGGCAGCCAGCCCGGATCGCTGTCGAGAGAGGGGTCGGTATAGGGAACCACCAGCCTTTCGCCCGTGTCGTCGACGAGAATTGTCGAGAAGGCCGTCCGGGCGCCGCGAATCCGGCGGATGCGGTCCGTACGGACCGACTCGCGGGACAGATCCTGCAAAAAGCTGTCACCGGTCGGATCGTCGCCGATGCGCGCCCAAAGTTCGACATTGCCGCCGAGACGGGCGATTGCGACGGCCGCCGCCGTCGCCATTCCCGAGGCTGCCTGAACCGCCTTGTCCGGCAGGATCTTCGTGCCGTGCTGCGGGATCCGGTCGATCTTGAAGATCGTATCCCAGAACGCGCATCCCAGACAGATGATCGGCTTATCGTTCACCATGGCGGGCAAGCCGGAGGCTTCATTCGAGCCGTAGAGCTCGGGCGCGAGCGTTCATGATGTGTGCAACCGCGCTTTCCACGGCTGCGCGCGCATCCCGCCGCTTCATGGCGCCGATGATGGCGAGGTGCTCGTGCATCACCGGGATCACGAGTTCCTCGTCGAGACTTGTCTCGCTCTGCCGGATCAGGCGGACCTTGATCCAGTTGACCCGATAGGCTTTCGAGATGATGTCGTTGCTGAGGTCGTCGATCACCGCTTCATGGAATTCGCGGTCAACCTTCTGCGCCTCGGCAATGAGCCGGTCGGTAAGGCCGTCCCGCGCTGCTGCGACGATCGCCTGATGGGACGCCTCGATCCGCTCGATTGCTGCGTCGCTGGCGTTCTGGCTGAACGAGGCTATCGCTTCCCGCTCCAGGATCAGCCGGAACTGGAAGGCGTTGCGGATCAGGGTGATGTCGAGGGGCAGGATCTGCAATCCACGCTGCGGGACGGTGACGATCAGCCCCTCCGCCTCCAGGCGTGGAATCAACTCGCGGATCGCACCGAGAGATTGCCCGGTGAGTGCCACCAATTCTCGCTGGGTCACGAACTGGCCCGGCTTGATCTCGCTCCGCAGCAACTGTTCCGTAAACACGTCATAGGCCCGCTCGCGCAGCTTGATTTCGGAGCGAGGTGCGTGGCGGGCCATTGTCATGCAACGGCCTTTGTCGGCGCTCCGAAGGGGTCGAGCAATGCGATGGCGCGCGCAGCGCTCTGTGCATCGAGAGTCGGAAGCGGCGGCCGCGCAACGGCCCAGGCGCGATCCTGGCGCACATGCGCCACAAGCGCCTTGACCATCGGAATGATGGGATGGCGGCAGATCTCCCGAACCAGTTCGACGATGCGCGGATCGTCCTGGCCGCTCTCCGCCAGGGCGATCACGGCTTCGGGTACGATATTGGCAACGCCGCAGATCGAGCCGGCAGCACCCGCCGCGCAGGCGCGGCCGAGATAAGTCTCGTCGCCGACGAGGATCTCGATATCGGGGAAGGCTTTGATCAAGGCGAAGGTCGCCTCGGGATCGCACGCACTGTCCTTGACACCCCTGATTGCTCCGGGGAAACGCTCCCGAAGCGTGGAAATGACGGCGTGGGAAAGCGGCACGCCCGTCATGCCTGGGATGTGATAGAGAATGATGTCCCGCAAATTGCTGCCCACAGCCTCGAACACGGCGGTGTACCACTCGCACACGGCATCGTCCGGTGCCGGACGGAAATAGAAGGGCGGTGCGAGCAGGACCGCACTGGCGCCTCGGTTCAGAGCTTGGCTCGTGCTGGTTGCAGCCTCTTCCGGCGAGCAGGCGATGACACCTTCCACCAATCGGTCTGCCGGAAAGCCGAGGCCGATCAGTTCATTGGCGACGCGGTCGCGCTCAAGGGCGCCCACAGACGGGCCTTCGCCCGTCGTGCCGAAAATCGTAGCGCTCCGGCAGCCACGCGAAAGGCACTCCTTGGCGTGGCCGGCCAGACGGGTAACATCCACCTTGCCGTCCACGAAGGGGGTGACGAGGGCGGGACTGATGCCAAAGCTGAGGGACAAGGAAGCCTCCGGTAAACAGCTTGAATTGGCGCCAAGCAACTGGCGTGTTGACACTAACATGTTACATGGTGCTTAATCCGTTGCAAGCACAGAAACGAGTCCGAACGGACCGCAACATCGGAACACGGAGGAAGATGGCAATGTCTGCAGTGACGCGTCGTACATTTCTGGCAAGCACGGCGGCCGCAGCCGCATACGGTCTCAGCGGAGCGACACCCGCTTTTGCGGATGTGAACTGGAAGAAATATGCCGGCGCGAAGATTGGGGTGAACCTCATCAAGAGCCCGCGCGGCGAGGTGCTGCAGAAGTTCGAGAAGGAATTCACCGACCTTACGGGGATTCAGGTCTCTTCCGAGCAGACGCCGGAGCAGCAGCAGCGGCAGAAGGCCGTGATCGAGCTGAATTCCGGCAGCCCGAGCTTCGATGTCGTCCATATAAGCTATCACGTCCAGAAGCGTCAGTTCGAGAAGGCGAACTGGCTGGCCGACCTGAACGGGTTCATGAAGAATCCGGAGCTGACCGAATCCACCCTGACGGAGAGCGACTTCTCCCAGGCCGGTCTGCTCTACGCCAAGAACCCGCAGGGCCAGATGCTCTCGCTGCCGTTCTCGGTCGATTACTGGTTGGTGTACTGGAACAAGGACCTTTTCGCGAAGAAGGGGCTCGCCTATCCGCAGACCTTCGAGGAGATGGTGAAGGCGGCCGAGGCGCTGACGGATCCCAAGGAAGGCACATACGGCTTCGTTGCGCGTGGTCTGAAGAACGCCAACGTTCCCGTCTGGACGAGTTTCCTCCTCGGCTATGGCATCGATCCGGTCGATGCCAACGGCAACCTGATGACGGATTCCCCCGAGGCCATCGAGGCGGCGAAGCTCTATCAGCGTCTCCTCACCAAGTCTTCGCCCCAGGGCGTTGCCGGGTTCAACTGGTCGGAGTGCCAGTCCGCCTTCCTGCAGGGCAAGGTCGGCATGTGGCTCGACGGTGTCGGCTTCGCGCCGCCGCTCGAAGATCCGGAGAAGTCGCGGATCGTCGGCAAGGTCGGTTATGGTGTTATGCCGAAGGGGCCGAAGGCTCAGGCTTCGGCGACGTTTGGCGACGGCATCGGCGTCACCTCCGCCAGCAAGAACAAGGAAGCGGCTTATTTGTATTGCCAATGGGCCGTTTCGAAGCTGATGGGTGCGCGTCTTCTGCAGGCCGGCGGCGGCGTTCCGTTCCGTCCGTCCATCCTGAGCGACGCCGAGGTCCGCAAAGGCGTGAAGATGCCAGCGGCCTGGATCGACGCCGTGGTGGAATCGGGCAAGATCAGCAAGCTGGGTCTTCCCGTCGTCCAGCCGGTGACGGAGTTCCGCGACATCATCGGCATCGGCCTGACCAACCTCATCGGAGGAGGCGATGCAGCCATCGAGATGAAGAAGGCGACCGAGCAGTTCAAGCCCATCCTCGAGCGCAGCGAGAAAGCCTGATGACGAGCGGATCGGTTGGGATGGTGGAATGCACCCATGTCCACCATCGCTGAACGCCAGCTCACACCCGTGACAGAGGCGGCGCCCGCGACGGGCGCCCGCCCACGGGGCATTTATTGGCCCTTCGTCGTTCCCGCCGTCGCGGTGGTGGGATCGGTCATCGTATTTCCTTGGGCCTTCACGATATGGATGAGCATGCATGAATGGACTGTCGGCGGGGCGCGACGCTTCGCCGGCCTGTCCAACTATATGCGGCTGGCATCGGACGAGCGCTTCCTTACGTCAGTATGGCAAACGCTGGTCTATACATTGTTGGCTGTGGTGCTTCCCTTGATCTTCGGCACGCTCGCGGCCTTGATCTTCAACTCCAAGGTGCCGCTGAGGGGCGTCCTGCGCGGCATATTCGTCATGCCGATGATGGCGACGCCGGTGGCCATCGCCCTCGTCTGGACGATGATGTTCCATCCTCAGCTCGGCGTGCTCAACTATCTCCTGTCCCTGGTCGGCATCGGACCGCAGGCCTGGGTCTTCAGTCCCTCGACCGTGATTCCGTCGCTCGTTCTCGTCGAGACATGGCAGTGGACACCGCTCGTCATGCTGATCGTGCTGGGAGGCCTCGCGGCGATCCCGATAGAACCCTATGAGAGCGCTGCCATCGACGGCGCGAATGTGTTCCAGCGCTTCCGCTATATCACGCTGCCCATGATCGCGCCGTTCCTGATGGTAGCCGTGATCATCCGCACCATCGATGCCCTGAAAAGCTTCGATATCATCTATGCCATCACGCAGGGCGGGCCCGGCACGGCGTCGGAAACGATCAACCTTTACCTCTACACCGTGGCCTTCGCCTATTACGATGTCGGCTACGGGTCCGCGATCGCCGTGGTGTTCTTCGCCCTCGTCATTGGCCTGTCCCTTCTCATGCTTCACCTGCGCCAGCGGACGAAGTGGACCGACATTCAGGGGGGCGCATGAGCATCCGAAGGATCTCCAACTCGCTCGGCCTGTTCTTCGTCGGCCTCGTTCTGATCTCGCCGGCCGTCCTGTTCTTTCTCTGGATGATTTCGCTCTCGCTGAAATTCGAGGTCGACAACGCTGCCTATCCGCCCATCTTCATTCCTGAGCGGTTCGCCTGGAAGAACTATACGGGTGTGTTCGAGTCGAACCGCTTCGGGCTGTTCTTCATCAACAGCCTGATCGTGACGGGCGTCGCGACCGGGCTCGCTCTCCTGATCGGCGTTCCCGCGGGCTATGGCATCGCTAGGATGCGCGCGACCAAGGCCGCGGTGGTGGTGCTCATCGCCCGCATGACCCCCGGTCTGTCGTATCTCATCCCGCTCTTCCTGCTGTTCCAATGGCTGGGGCTGATGGGCACGCTCGTGCCGCAGATCATCGCGCATCTCGTCATCACCGTTCCGATCGTCATCTGGATCATGATCGGCTATTTCGAGACGACGCCGCTGGAGCTCGAAGAGGCGGCCGTCATCGACGGCGCCAACCGGTGGGATGTCTTCCGACACATCGCCCTGCCGATCGCGAAGCCGGGCATCACCGTCGCTTTCATCCTTGCTGTCATTTTCTCGTGGAACAACTTCGTCTTCGGCGTCGTCCTGGCAGGCCGCGAGACGCGGACATTGCCGGTGGCGGTGTACAACATGCTGTCCTTCGAGCAGCTGAGCTGGGGACCGCTTGCTGCCGCGGCCCTGATCGTGACCTTGCCGGTTCTCATTCTGACCATCATCGCGCAACGCCAGATCGTGGCCGGCCTCACGGCTGGAGCGGTGAAGGGGGGCTAAGGATCTCTCGGCTCGATTCAAGCCGGGGGATCCTCGTGCCGCCGATGACGGTTCCTATTCCTGGCCGCGTTCACGCCGGCGCCGTTCCACCTCCTGCTTGATCAGGACGTCCAGGATCTCGCTCGGGACCGCCTTCGAGGGGCGGCTGTTGATGGCGCGCAGGCGTTCGACGTCGAATTTCGGCTCGCGATTCACGGTCAGGAGGCCGTTCGTCTCTTGCGCCGTGTCGGTCAGCTGCGTGTAGCAGAACCCGGCAAGGGCGGTGGAGGCGAGGAGGGCATCGACAAGCTCTTCGTATCGGGCGAGCAACGCATCGGCATCGGCGAACTGGCCGTAGCCGAACCAATCTTCCGTGCCCTGCGGAACAAAGCCGAGCCCTCCGAACTCGCTGATCACGATGGGTTCGTCGTCGACGGCGATGCCTTCTCCGAGAAGCGGATGATGATGCGGGCGCACCTCGCGGAAGGTGCGTGCGATCGTCGCGCGGTCGGCATAGCGCTCCCGCAGCATATCCCCGGTCGGCGCGTAATCGTGCACGCCGAACACATCGCCTACCGCATGCTGCCATCCATCATTGCCGATCACCGGCCGCGTCGGGTCGAGGGCGCGGGTGAGATGATAGAGCGCCTGCACGAAGTGTCGCTGCTGCGCCGAGCGGTCGAGATCGGGCACGCCCCAGCTCTCGTTCAGCGGCACCCAGGTGATGATGGAAGGGTGATTGTAATCTCGGCGCACCGCTTCCAGCCATTCGCGGGTCAACATCTCCGCCGCACGGTCGGAATAGACATAGGCATTGGCCGCCTCGCTCCACACGAGCATGCCGAGCCTGTCGCACCAATACAGGAATCGGGGGTCCTCGATCTTCTGATGGATGCGGATGCCGTTGAAGCCGAGCGATTGCGCCAGCTCCACCTCGCGCCTGAGCGCTTCGGAATCTGGGGCGGCCAGCAAGGAATCCGGCCAGTAATTCTGTGCGAGCACGAGCCGCAGGAAGACCGGAATGCCGTTGATGATGAAGCGGCCGTCCCGCGCCTCGATCCGGCGCAGACCGAAATAGCTCTCGACACGGTCGACGATCGCGCCTTGCCCGTCGATCACCTCGATCACGGCCTCGATGAGGTTGGGGTGTTCCGGTGCCCAGAGGAGCGTGCGGCGGCGGCGGACGGCCGCATCGTTGATGTCGAGGAGAATGTCACGGCGCAGCTCCTTGCCGGAGACGAGGCATGTGTCGTCGGCAAGAACGCGTGTCGGCCGGTCCCCTGACAGCCGTACGCGCACGCGCCAATCCTGCTGCGGCGTCCGGTCGAGCCTGACGATCACTCCAACGCCGAAGCGGTCGACGTCCGGTGTCCAGCGAAGCTCCGAGACCGCAACCTGCGGAAGCGGTTCCAGCCAGACCGGCTGCCAGATGCCGGTGGTCCGGTGATACCAGATATAGCCCGGCTGCTCCTCCCAGTACTGCTTGCCGCGCGGCTGCTGCAGATCCCGTGGCTCGTCCTCGGCGCGGACGACGATCGCCTGTACGTCGCCGGGAACGAGCAGGGGAGCGATGTCTGCTGAGAATGGCGTCTGCCCCCCGACATGCTCGACGGCCAGGCGGCCGTTGACCCAGACCGAGGCCTTGTAGTCGACGGCACCGAAATGGAGCATGAGCCGGTCCCCTTCGCCGATCTGGATTTCACGGCGGTACCAGACCACCGGGTGGAAACCCGTGTCGTGAACGCCGGACCGCTCGCTCTCGGGCGGGAAGGGCACCATGATCTCGCGGCTGAACGGCTCCGCTTGGTCGAACCACCGTTCCGCGAGACCGATATCCTCGTCGTCGAAGGCAAAACCCCAGGCTCCGCAAAGGTCGATCCAGCGGTCCCGGCGCAGCTGCGGGCGGGGGTGGAGATCCGAGGGGGAGATCGTCTCGGCCATGGTCGCGCCTCCTTGTCTTGAGGGAAGCCCGACGCTTCCGCCCGACCAACGCGCGAGGGCAGGGGATGTTCTAAACGGTACGAGCAGTGCAACTTTCGCGCATGTGAACCGTTTCCCGCGTAATCATATGACGGCCGAGGTTCGTCCACGGCCCAACCGATGGCTGCAGTGGAAGCACTGACGCCCAAGGGATGGCCCCGGTATGACCCACGCGCTTCCGCCTCGATCCCAGCTCCGGCGTTTGACCAATTCGGACGCATTCTGGTGGTCTACCGGCATCGAGGACACTTTCATCACCGCGCCGCACCCCGTGACCGGGCGGACGTTGGACGAATACGAATTGACCGGCCACTACGAGCGCTGGAGGGAAGACCTCGGCTTCGTTGCCGAGCTGGGCGTGCCTTGCGCCCGCTATGGCGTGCCTTGGCACAGGATCCAGCCCGAGCGGTCGGTCTGGGACTGGACCTTTCCCGATGAGGCTCTGGGACGCCTGCTCGAGCTTGGCGTCGACCCCCAGGTCGACCTTGTCCATTACGGGCTCCCGGCCTGGATCGAGAACGCCTTTCTCCATCCCGATTATCCGAAATTCGTGGCCGAATACGCCGCCCGGCTCGCCGAGCGCTTCAAGGGGCGGATCACATGGTACACGCCGCTGAACGAGCCCCGCATCACCGGCTGGTATTGCGGTCGCCTGGGCTGGTGGCCGCCCTTCCGGCGCAGCTGGTCGGGCTTCGTCGCCCTGATGCTGGCGATCGCGAGAGGCATGGTGGAGACGGTAAGAGCACTGGAGAGCGTCGATCCGGAGATCGTGCCCTATTTCGTCGACGCTACCGATCTTTTCGACACGGACGAGCCGGAATTCCAGGACGAGGCGAGGCACCGTCAGGAGATCGTCTTCCTGGCCCTCGATCTGGTCTCGGGACGCATCGACGAGAGCCATCTGCTGTGGCCGTGGCTGCTGAAGCACGGAGCCCGGGAAAGCGAGCTGAAATGGTTCCTCGACAATTCGGTCGAGGTCCCTGTGATCGGCATGAATCTCTATCCGATGTTCACGCAGAAGAAGCTGGTGCGAGATTCCGGCGGGCGCTTTCGCATCCGCATGCCTTATGCGGGCGCCGACCTCATCACGCGCCTCGGGCGCCTCTATTACGAGCGGTATCGCGTGCCGCTGACGATTTCGGAAACGGCGTCCATCGGCTCGCTCCGCCGCCGGCTCGATTGGCTCGACCGCTCTGTCGCCGCAACGCGGGAGCTGCGCGAGGAGGGTGTGCCGCTGGTCGGGTACACCTGGTGGCCGACTTTCGCCCTCGTCACCTGGGCCTATCGCCAGGGTCGGCGGCCCGTGACGGAGCATCTCGCCCAAATGGGCCTGTGGGACATTGTCCCTGACGAGGCGGATCCGCTGCGCCGGGTCCGGACATCCGCGGTTGATAGCTACCAGCACTTGGTGAGGGGCGGGGTTAATGCGGTCGGCAATCTATCGCAGGCTCCGGCCCGTGCCGTTGCCGGATAAAGAAGGGGAGAAGCGGGATGTATCGAAGTTTCTTTCTGGCCGGTTTTGAGGGTTCGACCGGCTATAACCGGCACGGCCAATGGTTCGACCAGGTGGTCGCAACTGGCCATGACCGGACGGTCGACGACGATTACCGACAGCTTGCTGCACTCGACATCCATGCCGCCCGCGAGACGATCCGCTGGCCGCTGGTGGACCTGGGGCACGGACGCTACGACTTCTCTACGGTCGAACCGTTCGTGGAGGCAGCGCGCCGCCACGGCGTGGAGGTGATCTGGGATCTGTTCCATTACGGATACCCACAGGGGCTGGATCTCTGGAGCGAGGAATTCCAGAAGCGCTTTGCCGATTACTGCTACGCCATCGGCCGCTATATCGCCGCAAGGACCGAAGGGACCTGCGCCTTCACGCCGGTGAACGAGCCCTCCTTCATGGCCTATGCCGGGGGCGAGAAAGGCCTGTTCGCACCGCACGAGACGGGGCGCGGCTGGGATCTCAAGGTCACGCTCACGCGGGCGGCCATCGAGGGCATCAATTCCTTGTGGGCAGCCTCGCCGGGAGCCCGCATCGTCAATGTCGATCCGCTGTGCCGTGTGGCTCCGCCGCCCGACCGGCCCGACATGGAGGACGGCGCGCGCGACTTTAACGACCGCCTCGTCTTCCAGAGCTGGGATATGCTCTGCGGACGGCTCCTGCCGGAGCTCGGCGGTAGCCGGAAACACCTCGATGTGGTGGGCATCAACTATTACTGGACGAACCAGTGGGAATGGGGTGCCGCGCCGGGTGCAGATGGGGTCATTTCACCGCTCGCCGAGGACGATCCGCGCCGATGGCCCCTCGGCGACCTCGTGCGCTCGGTGTGGACGCGCTATGGCGGCGAGGTGATGATCACCGAAACCAGCCATATCGGCGACAGCCGAGGCCGCTGGTTGCGGGAGGTGGCGGAGGAGGCGCAGATGCTTCTCCTCGACGGCGTTCCGATCCGCGGCGTGTGCCTTTATCCGATCCTCGGCATGCCAGAATGGCACGATCCGGACATCTGGACGCCGATGGGCCTCTGGGACCCGGTCTGCCACCGAGACCCCTGCGGGGAGCGCCTGATCTGCGAGCCGATGCTCGAGGCCCTGCAATCCGTGCGTCACGTGGATGAGCTTCACCACGCGCTGCTCGCCGGCCAAAAGGCCCGGCCGAGACGGAACGCAAGAGCGCAGATGGCGGCGTTTTAAGACAGGCTAAGTGTTGCCGAACCGAGCCTCACATTTCCTCGAAATGGCGGAGCATCCGAGACGCATCCGGGTCGCGGTCGGTAAAGAGCCGAAAGGCGCCCACGGCCTGGAAGACCGCCATGCCGCCGCCGGATATGGTGCGGCATCCGCGGGCGCGAGCGTGGCGCAGGAGTTCGGTCTCCAGCGGGAAGTAGACGATGTCGGCGACCCATAGCTCGGGGCGCAGCAACTCGGCGGGCAGGGCCATGCCCGGATACTTCGCCATGCCGAGCGGGGTCGTGTTGACGATGCCGTCGGCTGCATCCACCGCATCCTGAACCGAGAAGCTGCAGGAGGCGCGCCTATCCCCGAACCGCTCTCTCAACGATGCGGCGAGGTTCCCGGCACGGGCCTGATCCGTATCGATCAGGATGACCTCGCCGGTCCCGAGGGTGAGAAGCGCATGGGCGACGGCAGCACCCGCGCCGCCGGCCCCGAATTGGACGACCCGCTCGCGACGGACGTCGGGCAACTCGCGCCGGAAGCTTTGGGCGAAGCCCCACCAATCGGTGTTGTGCCCGACACGCCGGCCGTCCTTCAGAACGACCGTATTCACCGCCCCGAGCGCAGCCGCGTCGGGTGACAAGTCGTCGAGAAGGGGAATGACGGCCTGCTTGCAGGGATGGGTGATGTTGAGGCCGGCGAAACCGAAGCGCTGGGCGGCTGTCAGGATGTCGGGGAGCGCGCTCGCACCGAGGCCAAGCGCCTCCAGGTCGATCAGCTTGTAGACATAGCGCAGCCCCTGCCGGGCGCCCTCCCGTTCGTGAAGGCTGGGCGTGCGGGACGCCTGGATCCCGGCACCGACCAACCCCACGAGAACGGAAGGCAAGCTCGACAGCCGCTTGGCATCGTCGTCATCGGAGTCCGCTGCGGTTGGTCGACCGCTCGTCATGGATTTCACGCCTTTGCGGATGCCTTCGCGATCATGTCGAGGACGGCATGGACCGCAACCGGGTAGCCGTTCGTGCCCAGGCCTGCGATCACGGCCGTTGCCACCGGGGAGACATAGGATTTGTGATAGATCTGCTCCCGGCGATGAATGTTCGAGATGTGCAGCTCGACGATGGGGCCTGGAAACATCTTCAAGGCGTCCATGATCGCCATCGACGTGAAGGTGAAGGCGGCAGGATTGATGATGATCCCGCTGCCCTGGTCGATGGCCTCATGCACCCAGTCGATGATTTCGTATTCCCGATTCGATTGCTTGAAGACGATGGGATGGTCTCCCGCCGCCTGACGGCACATCGACTCGACCTCGGCCAACGTCGTGCGGCCGTAGATCTCCGGCTCGCGCGTGCCGAGGCGATTGAGATTGGGTCCATTGAGGATATAGATCGGTTTGCTCGTCATCTCACTTCTCTCAATGGAGCCGGCTTATCCCTGGTAGCCGAAAAGGCGCGGCAGCCAGAGCACGGTTTCGGGCACAAATGTCATGATCGCGAGGGCGACGATCATCGCGAAGAGGAAGGGCAGCGTGTCGCGCACGATATCGCGCAGCGGCTCGCCGGAAATGTTCGCCATGATGAACAGGAGTAGCCCGTAGGGTGGGGTGATCAGCCCGATCATGATGTTCACGACCACCACCACACCGAAATGCACGAGGTCGATTCCCAGCGCCTGAGCCGTAGGGATGAAGACCGGCACGACGATCAGCAGGATCGCCGTTCCTTCCAGCACGCAGCCGAGAAGAAGAAGCAGGACATTGACGAAGATCAGGAAGCCGACCGGAGAAAGGTCCCATCCCGCGAGCAGTGTCTTCACGCCTTCCGGGATATTCTCGACGGTGATGACATAGTTGAACACGAGCGCACCCGCGATCAGCATGCCGATGGACGCGGTCGTGCGTGCACTGACGGCGAGTGCATTGTAGAAGTCGCGCCAGCTCACGCTGCGATAAAGGCCCGCCGAGATGAGAAGCGCGTAACCGGCTGCGACAGCCGCGGCCTCCGTCGGAGTCATCACGCCGCTATAGATGCCTCCAAGCAGGACGACGGGCATCATCAGCGAAGGGAAGGCTTCCCACGTGATGCGCGGCAGCTTGCGCAAGGGTACGGGTTTCTCGACAGGGAAGTTCTTGCGACGTGCTGTGATGGCCACGATGATCATCTGGCTCAAGGCCATCAGCAGTCCCGGAACGACACCGCCAAGGAAGAGAAAGCCGATTGAGGCATCGGAGACGAGGGCGTAGAGAACCATCGGGATCGAGGGCGGGATGATCGGTCCGATCACGGACGAGACTGCGGTAAGGGCTGCGGCAAAGCTTCCCGTATACCGTCCGTCGCGGGTCATCATGGCCTGCATCATGCGGCCCGTGCCGGCGGCATCGGCGATGGCCGAACCGGACATGCCGGCGAAGATGATGCTCTGCAAGATGTTGACTTGGGCGAGGCCGCCGCGGAAGCGGCCCACCAGGGCATTGCAGAACGCCATGAGGCGGTCGGTCATGCTGCCGATGTTCATGAACTCGGCGGCCAGGATGAACAGCGGTACCGAGAGGATGACGTAGTTGGAGTACATGCCGTTGAGCAGCTGCTCTGCGGCCGTTCCCATGTCCAGCCCCGCCAGAAGCAGGTACAGGATCGAGCCGGCGATCATCGAATGGCCGATCGGCAGCCCGAGAAAGGCGAGGGCGGTGATCGCGACGAGCGAGATCGAGAAGGGGCTTGTCAGGTTCATACGCCGGAGCTCGCCTTGGTGGGATCGAATTCATCCGGCGCCACGCCCCGCATGGCCTGCCAGGCGATCCAGATGTAGCGGATGATGGTGGCGACGGCGAAGACGATGTAGATCGAGAATAGCCAGTCGAACCTGATCTTGAGATAGCTCGTCCTCTCCACCTTCATGAAGGTGACGTAGTCGACGACGGCTGGGAGAGAGATGGTATAGAGCGCGATCAACGCAACCGCGCTGATAAGCGCCATCACACGGCGTGGTCCGGGGCCGACCGCGCCGTAGATGATGTCGAAGCGGATTTCCTCACGCTCGCTGACGACGAAGGCGGCACCCCACAGGACGAGCCAGAGCCACAGGACGACGCTGATCTCGTGCGTCCATCCGATCGGGAGGCCCAGAAGATACCGGAAGGCGATCTGCAGGAGGAAGGCTGCGAACATCGCGGCCAGCATGGCGGCGGCAATGTTCTCCGCACGCCGGGCAAGCCACGCGCCGATTGCCGGCAACGAAGAACTCATGAAAGCGGTTCCCTTCGCGAGAAGGTGCTGAACACTTGTGAAAGGCCGCCGGGACGATGCCCCGGCGGCAATGGCTTTAAGCCTTACATCGCGTTGATCTTGTCCAGCATACCGGCCGGCCAGCTCTTCGCCAGATCCGAGGCCAGATACTTCTTCTGGGCGAACTCGCGGAAGGCCTTCAGGTCGGGCGTGTAGACGTCGAGGCCCTTCTCCTTGAAGAAGGTAGCGAGCTGCGTCTCCTGCTTCAGGTGCTCCTGCGTGCTCCACTCGATCGCCTTGTCGGCGGCCGCCTGGAAGGCAGCCTTCTTCTCTGGCGATAGGGCGTCCCAAACCTTGTTGGATACGGCCAGAACGTCAAAGCCGACCAGGTGAGAGGTGAGAGCGATCTGCGACATCACCTCGTAGAACTTCATGTTCTGCACGTTCGGCAGCGGGTTGTCCTGGCCGTCGATGGCGCCCGTCTGCAGCCCGGTATAAACCTCCGCATAGGCCATCGGCGTCGGGTTGGCACCGAGGGATTGGCCGAGGAACTGCCAGGCGTCGCCGCCGGGCATGCGCAGCTTGATGCCGGCGAGATCTTCAGGCTTGCTGATCTTCTTGTTCGGCTTCAGCCCCACATGCCGGGCACCGAAATAGGTCGGCCCGAGGATGTGGATGCCCAGCTTCTCCGAGGCCATCTTTTTGAGCTGTTGGCCGACATCGCCGGCAAACACCTTCTTCAGGTGATCGGCATCGCGGAACAGATAGGCCGAGGTGACGATAGACCATTCCGGAATCTGGTTCGAGATGTCCTGCGGCGCGATATTGCCCATCTCGAGATTGCCGCGCTGCATGGCGACGAGCTCGGTGCCCTGCTTGAACAGGGTGCCGCCGTAATAGGGCTGGAGGTTGAAGCCCTGCGCCTTCACCGCCTCGCCGAACTGCTTCATCATTCCGGCCCGGATGTCCTGCTCCGAGAACACGGCGGAAAATCTCAGGTTCGTGGGAGCCTGCGCGGTGGCCGGCCCAGCCGTGCCCCATGCCAGAAGGGCCGCACCCGCAGCCATCAGGACACGCCGATTGATGTCAAATCCCATGGTTTCCTCTCCTTTTGTTGCCGCGCCTTTTTCTGCGTCTTGGGCTGCACTATCCGCTCGGATGTTTGCAAAATCAATATGCGTTTTTGAAATCATCTGATATTTTTAATTTTAGCATACAATAAGCGATATGGGGTTGTTGGACTTGGTCAGGGAGGTCGTTAGGTTATGACCCTCGGAAGAGCGGTGGCCGGATGAGCATCGAATTGCTGGCGACATCGATTGCAGATCGCGCTTACGACCGGATTCGCGCGGATATCGTGTTCGGTCGCCTCGATCCCGGCGCACGGCTTCGGCTGGATCGATTGGCGGGCGAGTATGGGGCGAGCGTCAGCACCCTCCGGGAAATCCTGAGCCGGCTCTCGTCGGAAGGGCTGGTCATCGCGGAGGGGCAGCGCGGCTTCCGGGTCACTCCCGTGTCGCCCGCCGGGTTCGAAGACGTCGCGTCAATGCGGCTGCTTCTGGAAACCTATGCATTGCCCTTGTCCTTCGCGGCTGGCGATCTGGAATGGGAGAGCCGCGTCGTCGCCGCCCATCACAAGCTCGCCTTCATGGAGCGGCGGATGATGGCCGGGGACCAGGAGGGGACGGAACTCTGGAAGCACTATGACCGGGAATTTCACCAAGTGCTGATCGAGGCCTGCGGCTCCCAGACCCTGCTCGATCTCTATGGCGGCGTCTTCGATCAATATCTCCGGTACCAGATGATAGCCGTCGTGTTCCGCGGAGAAATCGCGGCGAACGAGCATCGGATGCTGTTGGACTGCGCCCTGGCACGCGATGCGGAGAAAGCCTGCGAGGTGCTCGATCAGCATGTGAACGGATGCGTGGCCTACACATTGAAGAGCGGGGCATTGGCATGAGTGACGACGTCCAAGTCATCTCCCAGCCCGCTAGCGTAGGGGAAAGCGCCTATCAGAAGATCCGATCCGACATCATCTTCGGCCGCCTCCCGCCTGGTCGAAAACTGAAGCTCGACCGGCTCAAGGCCGATTACGGCGCCAGCGTCAGCACGCTCCGGGAAACCCTGAACCGCCTGCATTCCGAGCGTCTCGTGGTCGCCGAGGGGCAGAAGGGATTCGAGGTCGCGCCGGTTTCGATCGCCAACCTGAGGGAGATCGCCGCCCTTCGGCAACTCCTGGAATGCCGGGCTCTAGAGCAGGCGTTTCGGGCAGGGGACATGGAATGGGAGGGGCGTGTCGTCGCCGCCCATCACCGGCTCGCGCGGATGGAGGAGCAGATGGCCCAAGGCGACCGGGACCATACGGAGGAGTGGAAGCGCTATGACTGGCAATTCCACCAGGCTCTCATCTCCGCCTGCGGGTCGAGAATGCTGATCGACAACCATGCGGCCGTCTTCGACAAATATTTGCGCTACCAGATGATCGCCCTGAGCTTTCGCGGCGACATCGCAGCGGAGGAGCATGCGCTTCTCCTGCAATGCGCTCTGGAAAGGGACTCCATGCGTGCCTGCGAGGTTCTGAGACGCCACGTCGCCGGCGGCGTCGAGCATGCCCTCGCCACGGGAACCATCAGCTGAACCGACATGAGAGGAGCGGCCTGACCGGCGACACGCTTCCGCATTCGAGAGGACATCGAACCAGCATACGCAAAGCCACCGCCACCGTCTGCCTGAGCGGGGCTTTGACCTTCGGCGATGAGGATAAGTCAGGACGTCCAGGATCCAATCATCCGACAGGGCTCGTGCGTGGTGAGCGTCCTTCGATAGGATAGGCAGGATCGGTGTAGCCGGGCGTGGAAGGATGGCCGGAGGCGACGAGGCTGTCGACGAACGTTTCATCCTCCGACGTGAAGCGGTAATCCAGGGCCTTCACGTAATCGTCCCACTGCTCCTTCGTGCGCGGGCCTCCGATCACGGCCGTGACGAAGCGGTTGTTCAGGACCCATGCGACGGCGAACTGGCCCGGCGTGATGCCCCGGCTCTCGGCGTGACGTTTGAACTCCTGTGCGATCTGCAGGGATTCCGGCCGCCATTCCGTCTGCATCATGCGTGTATCCTGCCGACCCGCCCGGCTGGCTTCAGGCGGCGGGGCATCGGCGCTGTACTTTCCGGTGAGGATGCCGCGGGCGAGGGGAGAATAGGGCACCACGCCGAGCCCGTAATAGCCGCAGGCGGGCAGATGCTCGACTTCGGGCATCCGGTTCATGGCGTTGTAGTAGGGCTGACTCACGACCGGACGGTCGATCCCGAGATCGTCGCAGAGGCGGCAGATCTCGGCCACGCGCCAGGCGCGATGGTTCGACACGCCGAAGTAGCGGATCTTTCCCTGGCGGACGAGATCGCCCATGGCACGAACCGTCTCCACCAGCGGAGTGGTGTAGTCCTCCCTGTGAATGTAATAGATGTCGATCCAATCCGTGCCGAGGCGACGCAAACTCGCCTCGGCCGCTTCCATGATGTGCCGGCGCGACAGACCGCGGTCGTTAGGGCCCTGTCCCATCGAATTCGCCACCTTTGTCGCGAGCACCCAATGGGATCGGGCGGAGGCAATGGCTCGCCCCGTGACCTCTTCGGAACGGCCCTCGTTGTAGACGTCGGCGGTGTCGATGAAGTTCACCCCGGCCTCATGCGCCGTTGCGATGATTTGCGCAGAGAGAGCCTCGTCCGTCGGGCCGCCGAACATCATCGTGCCCAGGCAGATCGGTGAGACCTTCAGACCGGAACGGCCCAGGTTGCGGTAATCCATTCTCAACTCCATCATCTGCGTTCGTGGCAGGATAGCCTGCTTCTGCCGGCACCTCTACCACCGCGTGTCACCTTCGCAGGGAGGGAACAGCTATCAGGCCGCTTCATCCCCATGTCTCGCACACATCTCTTGCCTGATCCGAACCGCGAGCCTGCTCATATCCAGGCTGACATCGGCTTCCGTCACCGCCGATCCTGCAGCGACGTCGCGGGTCAGGTGGATCCCATGGGCAAGGCCGATGGGCAGCATGCGCGATGCCCTGCTGCGGGAGGCGGTCGCCAATCGGCCATAGACGGTGTATCCGCCCTCGCCATCGAGAAGTTCGCCAGCCTTCAGGTCACGCTTTGCGACTGCGACCGCATCGCCCCGCCACAGGCGGCTTGAGCCCGTCGGCTCGCCGCGCAGGGCGGCGCTCAGAACGGAAATCGACAATTCGAGACCGATCATGTGAAAGGGCTTGTACATCGCCGCATAGCGGCCGGTGGAATCCGTGGGAAGACCATATTGCTTGAAGCAGGCTGCCGCGTAATCGTTCGGTGCTTTCAGCACCACGTAGACGCCCCAGCGCAGATCGCGGAACACCGGGCGACCGTCGCGTTCCAACGAGGACACCACCTCCACCATGCCGTCATGATCGAGTTGGCCGCCGATGCTGCGCGGTCGCAGGATATGCGAGAGGTCGTCGACGCCGCATGGCGGGAAGCCCAGTCCATCCTCGGGGACATCGAGATCGCAGGCATTGGCGATGGCGGCCATTTCGATGGCGGATTTCGTTCCATCGAGGAAGGAGTTGAACATCTGCGGGTTCATGCCCGCTGCCCGTGCCTGCTCCGGCGTGAGGCCGTAATGGGCCCAGACATCGTCCGGCGTCACATGATGGTAATGAGGCAGGTATTTGGTTCCTTTGCCGGCAGCCGCAACCGTGAAGCCTGCAGCCCTGGCCCAGTCAACCATCTCGGCCACCAGGGCAGGTTGGTCGCCATAGGCCATTGAATAGACGACGCCCTTTGCCGACGCCTTCTCGGCCAGAAGCGGGCCCGCCAGAACATCGGCCTCCACATTGACCATGACGATATGCTTGCCGGCCTCGATGGCCGCGAGCGCATGCCGGATGCCGGCTTCCGGATGGCCGGTGGCTTCGATCACCACCTCCACATCGTCTGCCTGGCAGGCATCGAGACCATCCGCCGTAAAGTGTGTTCCGGCCAACCTTGCCTCGTCCCAGCCAACGGTTCGGCAGGCACCGCGTGCCCTGTCAGGATCGAGATCGGCGATCATGGCGACCTCGAGTCCGGAAATCGTGGGGACCTACGAGAGAAACATCGATCCGAACTTGCCCGCGCCGATCAATGCCGCGCGAACCGGCTTGCCTGCCTCGAGCCGTCGATAGAGCAGTGCCGATAGGTTCATGGTGTCCCGCCTCCGCTGGTCCGGTCGCCTGAAGAAGCTCGAAGCTCCGACGGCAAGTGTCAATCGGCTTAAAGGTGAAGCGTGGGTTCGGCTGGTATCGCATAGGCTCGTCCCAGCGGTCTCGGAAACTTGAACGGTCCTCCGCCATGTTTCCTTGTCACGAGAACGGCTCTCCGCAAGAATTGGCCGCCGAACCAAAAGAGGTCGATCATGGATCGCCGCCATTTCATCGCGTTCGCCGGACTGGCCGCCATCGGGACCCACAGGGCCTGGGCGCAGCATGCGGGGCACGGGACCCAACTGCCCGAGGCGGCCTCCTCACCCGATCCCTATTCCCGTCTTCAGGGAGGCGTCCCGCATCACCTGACGCCTGAGCAGGAAGCGCAACGCGTCACCGACAGCCCGGCGCCCCAAGGGGCCCAGGGACGTTGGGTCTCCCGCGCTGCCCTGCCCATTCCCCGCAGCGAGATGGCCTGGGCTACGGCGCTCGACGGACGGATGCACATCGTCGGCGGTTATGGCGAGGGCCGCGTCGACAGGGCCTATCACCATGTCTACGACCCCGCCCTCGATCGCTGGTTCAACGCGGCTCCGCTGCCGAGGGGCGCCAACCACGTGGCCGTCGCTGCGGATGCAGGGCGTGTTTATGCCTTGGGCGGTTTCATCGAGCAGAACCGCAACCCCGATCACAATGCCTATGTCTACGATGCGGCGGCGGATCGCTGGACGACCATCGCCCCGCTGCCCCGTCCGCGCGGCGCCGCCGCCGCCGTGGTGCTCAACGGCAAGATCCACCTGATCGGAGGGGCCTCGGTGCCGGTCATGGAGCGTGCCAGCATCGGCTGGCACGAGGTTTACGATCCGCAGGCCGACCGCTGGACCCAACTCAAGGCACTGCCCGGTGCACGCGACCATGTCGGCTGCGTGGCATATGGCGACGCGATCCATGTCATCGGCGGGCGCTTCAACACCTTCGAGTACAACACCAACCTGCACCACGTGTATCTGCCGGCGAAGGATACCTGGGAAGAACGCGCGCCGCTGCCGACCGCCCGCTCCGGCCACGGACTGGTGATTTACCGCAACCGCCTCTTCGCCATGGGCGGCGAGGCAGGGCGCATCGAGCAGGGCAGGCCGATCCAGGCCAAGGTGTTCGGACAGATGGAGAGCTACGATCTGACCGCCGATACATGGCAGCAGCATGCTCCCATGACGACGCCCCGGCACGCGGTGGGAGCGACGGTGATCGGCGACTGGATCTATGTCGCGGGAGGAGGGGCGGTGCTCGGCGGATCGGTCCAGTCCGCCGTGCACGAGGCGTTCACGCTCGGCTGATCACAAGACCCCGTGCGGCCAACTCCGCTTCCGCCTGAGCGACGGAAATCGCTCCCGGCTTGAGCTTCTCGCGTACCATCCGGGCGCCGAGTTCGACGAAGTACGTGTTCGCCGGGACAGGAACGCCGTGGAGGCGGCCGAGCAGCACGATCTCGCCGTTGAGATAATCCGTCTCGATCGATCCCGCCCCTCGTTCGAGGCTCTGTGTCGTCGAGCCGCCGGAGCGTTCGATGCCGGGGATCGGCCGGGAGCGCATCATCTGGTCCCGGCGGGCATCGGCTGCCCCGACATCCAGCCATGAAATGCCGGCTGCGGTGTAAGCGGCCTCGGCTTCGGCCTGGAGCAGGGCTTCGAGATGCTTGTAATCCGCATCGAGACCGAGTGCACCCTGCAGGATGTTGCTCAGATTGAGCAGAAGCTTGCCATACTTGCTCTTCATCACCTCGGGCTGCACGAAGGCAGCGATATTCGCGGCCTCCAGGCACGCGGCGAGGCGCTCGTCGTTGCTGTTGCTGCCATTGGGAAAGAGCCCGATGTCGAAGATGCCGTGGCGGGGCGCTGCGAACGCGCTGACCTCGCCGGGTGCCGAGATGGATGCCGGCATCATCACCGTGACGCCGTGGACCTCCTTGAAACGGCGGAGCGCAAGGCTCTCGTTGGTAACGCCGTTCTGAACGCAGAAGATCGGCTGCTCGTCGATTCCCGCGGCGCGCAGCCGCTCCAGGGCGGCAAGCGTGTCCTGCGTCTTCATGGTCAGGAGGATCGCATCGTCCGGACGAAAATCGATGCCGGACGGATCCGATACGCAGCGAAACTGCGCCCGTACAGCCTTCTCCGGAGTGCGCAGCAGCAGGCCATCGGCTTGAAGGGCTTCGAGCTGAGCGCCACGGGCGATGCCGATGACCTCGTGTCCTGCAAGGGACAGGGCGGCTGCGACCGTGCCGCCGATTGCGCCGACGCCGTAGACAATGATCCGCATCATATTTCCCTTCTGTCGCGCCCTGCGCATCCCTCGATCAAGCTGCAACTCATATCGCGTCTGCAATCCGTTCGGAAAGACTTGGTGTGAAGCCCACGCGTATATTTGCAATAAAATAACAGGTCATTTCTTTGCGTGTACGGTGGCACAGACACCGGTGAACTTGGCTTGCATTGTCTGGGCAATGTCGCCTTAAATAGACTGACGGTTGAAATTTGAGACGGTGTGTGAAGCCGAGAGCTTGTCATGGATTGCCCGCGCTGTGGACGACCTAGCCCCGACGACGCGCGGTTCTGCAGCCAATGTGGCGCGCCTCTGATACCTGATGCGTCCAACGCGGCGAATCCTCCGGAAGAACCCGCGAGCACGGAGGAGTTCAAGCCGGTCACTATCCTTTTTGTGGATATCGTCGCCTCGACCGAGCTCGTCTCCAATCTTGACGCCGAACAGGCCATGCGGCGCCTGGCACCCGCCCTCGCTGTCATGCGGCGGGTGGCGGAGCAGTTCGGCGGAACCGTCATCCACACCCTGGGCGACGGCATCATGGCACTCTTCGGCGCTCCCAAGATTCAGGAAGGGCATGCATTGCTGGCCTGCCAGGCCGCCCTGGAAATTCAATCGGAACTCGGGCGGGCGCTGGGCCCAAGGGCCATCCGCCTCGGTCTGCATTCCGGGATGATCGTCTCCGAGACGAGGTTCTCAGGATCGGTCAACGAAAGAGAGGCTTACGGAGTCGCGATCCATATCGCGAATCGAATGCAGGCCCTTGCCGAGCCGGGAGCGATCTATCTCAGCGAAGCCTGCTATCATCTCGTCGAGCGCTACTGCATCGTCAAGCCAGCCGGTCGCTATCGCATACGCGGCATTTCCCATGAGATGAGCGTCTACGAACTGCAGGGCCTGCAGCCGCCGTCGTCCGGACAATTATTCAACAGCAGCAACCTCACGAGATTTCAGGCCCGCGAGCGCGAGATGGCGCTTCTGGAATCGGCGCTGCAGGCCGCTCTTCACGGCGACAGTCATATCGTCGGCGTCTGCGGTCTGCCCGGAAGCGGAAAGTCGAGGCTGTGCTACGAGTTCGCCGAGCGCTGCCGGATGGATGTTATTCCGGTGATCGAGGTGAGGGCGCAGCCTTATGGAAAGGCAGCTCCCCTTCAGCCGATCCTGGAAATCATGCGCTTGCTGCTGGGGATATCATCCGGTGACGATCCCGCATCGGCGCGGGAGCAGGTGGCCAGCTATCTGGCTCGGATGCAATCTCCCCCTGACGGAGCGCTGGCGGTTCTGTGCGACTTTCTCGGCATTGCCGAGAGCGGTGCAGCATCGGCCGTAACGCCGAAAATGCGGCATGCCGCCCTTCTCGACATCATTTCCCGGTTGGTTGGCGAGACGGCCTCTCGTCCGCTCGTCATCGTGTTTGAAGATCTTCATTGGCTTGACGAGGCGAGCGAGGCTTTCGTGGAGTCGCTCTGCGATGCGATCATCGGATCCCACGTTCTTCTCGTCGTGAATTTCCGTCCGTCATACAAGGCCCCTTGGATGGATGGCGACCGTTTTCATCTGTTGGAGCTGACGGAGTTCGATGACAGCCAGATGGAGGCGTTCGTTTCCTGCGTGATCGGTTCGCATGCGAATCTCGCGGAGTTGCGCAACCGGATCGCCGAGCGTTCCGGCGGCAATCCGTTCTTTGCGGAGGAAATCATTCACTCCCTGGTCGAGAACGGCATGCTGATTGGCCATCCCGGCGACTATCGCCTCGGGGGTGTCATCAACGACAATCCTCTCCCGGTGACGCTGCAGGCCGTCATCGGGGAACGCATCGATCGGCTTCCTTCCTTCGACCGCATGCTCCTGCAGATCGCGTCCGTTATCGGCAAGGAGGTTCCGCATGCGGTTCTGGTTGCCGTCGGCATGCAGGAGCAGAGCGCCGATGTCGAGCCGGCTCTCAATCGGCTCTGTGCGCTGGAACTCCTGCAGGTCCAGAACCGGCCCGAGGGACGCCATTATGCGTTTCGCCACCCGCTGATCCAGGAAGTCGCCTATTCGAGCCAGCTGAGGTCGCGCAGAAGTCGCCTCCATGCCTTCGTTGCACCCGCCCTGGCCAGCCATTACCGGGAGCGGCAGGGCGAGTTCGCCGGCCTGATCAGCTTTCATTACGAAGCTGCGGGCATTCTTACCAAGGCGGCCGAGTATGCGCGCATCGCGGCCGAGTGGATCGGGTCGATGCATCCTGCCCAGGCGATCAGGCAATGGCACGTCGTCCATAGACTTGCCCGTGCCCAGACCCCGTCCGCGAAGAACAAGGCCCTGCTCATTCTCGCGAGTGGCCAGATCGCCTGGCTCGGATGGCGTGAGGGATTGAGCGTCGAGGACGCCGCGCCCTATATCCAGGACGCTCTCGCAATCGCCCGCGAGACGGACGACACCATGATTCCGTTGCTTCTCTTCGTGGAAGCCCGGATCAGCGGAGCAAGCGGAGGCGCGGCGGATAATTACGTGTCGCGCGTGAAGCAGGCATTGCAGATTCTGAACGCCGAGGCCGACCAGAGCCGTGCCGCAACGCTCTATGCCTCGTTGAGTCAAGCCTATGGCTGGGCGGGCCTGTTCAATGAGGCCCTGGAGGCCAACGACAGGGCGCTGTCGCTCTTGCGATATGTTCAGGAATTCGAAAACCGTTTCCTGGGATACAGCGTCGAGCACTGGACGCTCAGCCTGCGCGCGCGGATCCTGATCCACCTCAATCGTATCGACGAAGGAAGGGCCTGGCTCGACCATATGCTATCCATCGAGGATGGGCTGATCGATCCGACCGTCCAATTCATCAGCCATCTGGGATATGTCGACCTTGCCTGGATGTCGGGAGATGCGGATCTCGCGATGAAGCACGCGCGACACGTGAGCGCGCTCGCGGAGCGCCATGGTACGCCTTATCTTCGCGTGTTCTCCTATGCCTGCATGGCAATGGCCCAAGGTCTTGCGGGGGATAGCCAATCGGCGATTGCAGGTCTGGAAGAAGGAATCGACTTCATGCACGCAGCCGGGGCCGCGCTGGATTATGAGCCCGATATGATGGCGTGCCTGGCCGAATGCCTGGAGCGGGCGGGCCGGCACGGCGAAGCGCTGTCGACGGCGGAGCGCACGATCGGCCTGTCACGGGATCGCTCGGCCCGCCTGCCGGAATGTCGGGCCTTGATCGTGGCAGGCAATGCTCTCGCCAAGCAGGTCGGGGCGCCAAGTCGAGACGAGGCCGAGCATTATTTCAGCGAGGCGGAAGCCTTGATGCAACAGACCGGAGCCATGATTCTCGAGCGGCATTTGAGGGCGGGGAGGGGGAGGTCCGATGTCAACCCTGCCGCAGCTGCAACCGGCTCGGTCCGAGAATAGTGCTTTCAGCCGCCTATACCATTTCCAAGGTGGGGTTCCGGAGAGCGCACGAGAAGGGTGAATTCGCTCATGCCGTAATTGTCGATGAGCGTCACCTTACGACCGAACGCGGTCCTGCAAAACGCGATCCAACGCTCCGGTGAAGTACCGTATAGACCGGGCCTGATGTCTTGTCCGGCAAGAGGGGCGGTCACGAAATTGACGGCGAATCCTCTACGGCTGGTTTCATGAAGCTGCGACATGGTCATCGCAACGAAATGCTCCCATCTCTGCACCGGTTGGTCGAGCATGACGTTGAAGATGCCGCTGGCGATGCTGTAATCCGCCGTGCGCGAAGCGGCCGAGGCCCGCTGGAACCGATAGTGCTTGCCTGACCAGAGCTTTTGCGCCCTGCGAACCATGGCCTGTGACAGATCGATGCCGAGATAATCGATCTCGGTATCGGGATGGAAGTCGGCAAGGTATTCGAGCACGGCTCCATAACCGCATCCAACGTCGTTGAGCGAAAAGGAACTCTGGAAATCGCAGAGCTTCAGAAGCTTGCGAAACCGCAGGGCCTGGGTCGGAGCGCAACTCCAGTCGACGCCGAGCGGCGTCGGCCCGAAACGACGGAGCGTGCCGGTGTAGTACTGCGCGACATCCCTGTGGAGCTGCTCCAGATCCGACCCATCATCGGTCATTGGCGGCGAAAAGCCTATCGTCCGCGCGGCGTTTTCCGGGGAGTCTTGGTTGCCGTCTTGGTTGCTGTCTTACTCGCGGTCTTCCGAGCCGAGCGCGCGGCCGGAGCGGCTTGCTTGGCGGTCGGCGTTGCCGTCTTGGGCTTCATCGGCAGCGAGACGATGACGTGGTCCTGTTCCATGAAGAACGGACCCGTGGGTGAAGTCCTGACGATCACCCGCCTCCCGTCAGGACCGCGGGAATCGTGCGCTTGAAAGAAAACCGGAAGCGGTTCGCTGCGTCCCAGATTCTCGATCAGCATGTTCATGATCCGGTCGTTGCCGTTCTCGCCGGGGACATCCGAATCGTAGGATTTCAAATCCTCGATCAGCGACAGCCACCTGTTCTTGACGCGAGCGTTCCACAACCCTCCGAGATTAAGGAGGGCAAAGCAGTCCTTCAGGTTTCGCCCGCGCCGGAAGATCTGAAATTCCTTCTGCAGCTCCTTCATTTCGGCGATGCCGCCATGGGCTTCTTTCGGTCCCTGCGAAGGGCCGAATCGAAGGTAGAGCTGGTCCAGAAGCCCTGGGATGAAGACGTCGTCTTCTTTCATGATGCGGCCCATGAAGTCCTCCAATTCCTTCGAAGTTGAGTGGCTGTGAAGTATAGGATTGCTGTCATCGCAACAGTCGGGCGGAGAAATGTCAAGATTTAGAGACATCATTACCGTGAGTTATAAGAGTATTCGGTGTTGAAAAGCACCCGTCATGATACGCACACGTCAATCAATACCGATGAGGCGGGTTGCGCTTTTTGCGGCTTAAAAGTCGGCAAATTGGGTGATCAAGACGGGCTTTAAGGATATCGTCGGTGCCTTCATTCTGTTTGTTTAAAATAGTGATAGTTATCGATACTCATGATTCACAGTAGAATCATTCTAAAATATCGTGTTTTTGATTATAATAATTAAAAAATAGAGTATTTGACTCGCCAACGACGGCTCTGATAGGCGGAAACCTATCGTTATTATTTTGAAGGTTGTCCGTCGTGAAGCGCCCCCTTGCGTTGTTAGCATCGTCAGCTCTTGTACTCGTCTCAGGTGAAGCGCTCGCGCAATCGAACGAGGCGCGGGCCATTCAGCTGGAAGAGGTGACGGTTGAGGGGAGCCAGAACACTCAGACGGGACCGATTACGGCGGATGGCTATGTCGCCACGTCAAGCAGCAGTGCCACCAAGACCGACACGCTGATTCTTGAAACGCCGCAATCGATTTCGACGGTCACCCAGCAGCAACTGGAGGATCGCAAGCCGCAGACCTTGCTGGATGCCGTGTCTTATACGCCAGGAGTGCGTATCGGCGGCTATGGGTTCGATCCGCGCTACGACGCGTTTACGATCCGCGGTATCGATGTGACCTATACCGGCGTGTTCCGCGAAGGGCTGCGCCAGGTCAACAGCCCGAACGGTCTTTTCCGACTCGAGCCCTACGGCCTCGAAGGGATCACGATCCTGAGGGGGCCTGCCGCATCGATCTACGGCGCGAGCAGCACGGGCGGCATCGTCGATCTGATCTCGAAGCGTCCGACCTTTCTGCCCTTCAGGGAAGTTGAGGTGCAGACCGGTTCCTATGGACGAATCCAGGGCAATTTCGATCTCTCCGGGCCCGTCACCTCCGACAACACGCTGTTCTACAGGCTGACGGGCCTCGTGCGCGATGCAGGAACCGAGATCGGCGCCGTCCCGGACGACCGTGTCTTCATTGCGCCGGCCCTCACCTGGAAGCCCACCGATGCGACCACCCTGACGATCCTGGGCGAGTACATGGACGCGACCACCGGCGGCACGGCGGCCTATCTCAACAACTATGCCACGGATGCCGCGGGCAATCCCACCAGCCTGTCGATCGGCGCCACCCGTGTCTTCGCCGGCGACAAGCGCTACAACGACTTCCGGCAGCAGCAGGGTCGGATCGGCTACGAGTTCGAGCACCGTTTCAACGACATGTTCACCCTTCGCCAGCACACGCGGTTCTCCGCGCTCGGCACCAATCAGGAATATGTCTACGGAGGTTCCGGCCTCACCCGCGAGAACAATTGGGGGGGCGTCAGCGATACCCATCTCGAAAGCCGCGTGAGAACGGGCCCGGTCGATCACACCATCCTGACCGGCTTGGATGTCAGCCGTCTGAGCTACGTCTCCAAGCAGGGCTTCGATGCCACCATCCCCGTGGGGCTGGACCCGGTTCTCTCCTATCGCGAGGATCAGACCCAGACCCTGACCGGGATCTACGTGCAGGATCAGATCAAGTGGCAGAACTGGCGCCTGACTCTCGGCGGACGTCATGACTGGCTGACGAGCGAATACAATACCGCCGGGTTCGAGTTCGACAGTGACGATACCAAGTTCACCGGGCGTGCCGCCCTGGGCTACGTAACCGATTTCGGTCTCGCGCCCTATGTGAGCTGGGGCACCTCCTTCACGCCCAATCCCGGCACGGTGCTGGGTGGTGCCGTGGCCGAGCCGACGACAGGCGAGCAGGTCGAGGTCGGCGTGAAATACGATCTGCCCGGCTACAACGCATCGCTCCGTGCCGCAATCTTCGAAATTCGCCAGGAAAACGCGGTCGTCTATCAGGTCGTCGATGCCACGAACCAGCAGGTGCAGCTCGATCTGCGCTCGCGCGGCTTCGAACTCGAAGGCGTCGCTTCGCTGACGGATGGGCTCAACGTCCAGGCTTCCTATTCCTACATCGATGCGCGGATTCTAGAGCTGACGCCGGAAACCGTAGGCAACCGCCTGACGAGCGTGCCCCAACACATGGCCTCGCTCTGGCTGGACTACACGGTCCAGGAGGGGCCGGCGACGGGGCTCGGCATCGCAGGCGGCGTCCGCTATGTCGGCGCGAGCTTCGGCGACAACCTCAACCGGCCCATCATCGAGAACGATCCGCGTGCCTATCTCGATGCCGCAATCCGCTACGATCTCGAGAATATCGACCCTAGCCTCAAGGGCTTCCGCTTCCAGGTCAACGCCACGAACCTGCTGGATGAGGACGGTCAGGTCTGCACGTCCAACTACTGCTACTTCGATGAGGGCCGCAAGGTCATCGCGAGCCTGCGGTACCGGTGGTGACGATGTCGGCTGCGGCAACGCGGATCGGGCGGGCCCTTGGTTCGCCGATGGCCATCGTCCTGTCGATCGGCGGATTGTATGTCGGGCAGAGCATCGTCGGAGGCGTGACATTCACTGCGCTTCCGAGCGTGCTGCGCGACCGCGGCCTGCCTCTCGACCAGATCGGGCTGACATATCTCGCGATCCTGCCCTGGGTGCTGAAGTTCCTCTGGGCGCCGATGATCGAGCGCTACCGTCTGCCGCCGATCGGGCATAGCCGCTCGCGCTCCATCGTCTTCGTCGGCGGGCTCATCACGGCCGTCTGCTTCGTCGCGGCCGCTGGGATCGGTCCGACAAGCTTCGTGTCGCTCATGGCGGTCTTCATCGTGGTCGCTTTCGCAGCCTCCACCGTGGACATTGCCTGCGACGGCCATGCGGTCGAAAGCCTGTCCGAGCGCTATCACGGCTGGGGCAATGCCGCGCAGGTGGGAGGCGCCTATCTCGGATCCGCCATCGGATCCGGGCTCTTCCTCGTGCTCGTCGCCCGGGTCGACTGGGCCCAGGCGATGATCGTCATGGCCATCATGCTCGTGCAGCTGGGGCTGCCCTTCGTCCTTTCTCCGCCGATCACGCCTACATCCGCGCGCCTGCACAAGCCGTCGCTGCGCGACGCGCTGAACCGCAGCGAGATGCGCATGGGGCTTGCGCTCTCGGCTCTCTACGCCTTGTCGCAAAAGTGGGGCTTGGTGATGCTCGGGCCGTTCCTCGTGGATTCGGGCCTCGACCTGGATTCACTGGGGATCGTCAACGGAGTCGGCGGCATGATCGTCGGCTTCGGCAGCGCGCTTCTGGGCGGCGCTCTTGTCCGCCTTTGGGGTGCGCGAGTGGTCATGGTTCTCGCCCTTGTGTTGCAGGCAATGGCGCTGGCAGGGCTGGCGACGGCGGCGTGGACCGAAGGAACATCCCAGTGGCTTCTGCTTGCCCTGGCCCTGGCGAGCTCTTCCGCCATTCTGGCGCTGGGCTTCGTGGCGCTCTATGCCCAGTTCATGGGGCTCTCGGACCCGCGCCAGGCCGGCATCGATTTCACCCTTCTGCAATGCATGGATGCACTTGTCAGCATGATCGGCGGCATCGGTGCGGGCTGGATCGCGCAGAATTTCGGCTACGGCGCCTGTTTCGGCTTGGCTGCTTCGCTTATCGTTCTTGCCATCGGTCCGGTTGCCATATTGAGCCGGCGCGTTTCAGCCCCGATCGCTGGGCAGGCGAATGCGCAGCGCCTCCAGCCCCTGCCTCAGCATTCGTGACCGGCTCGGATCTTCCCGGGCGACATTCCGGCCACATAATCGGTTTCATCACGGCGTCATAGAAGCGCCGATAGAGAAGCTGTGCAGGAGGAACGAACATGAATTATCTGGCAATACTGGGTGCCGCAGCGATGAGCCTTTCGCTGGCGGCTGGCTCGTCTGTCGCGCAGGAGAAGACGCTGACGGGCGAGCGCACCCTTGTGGTCGCCCATCGCGGAGCCAGCGGCTATCTCCCGGAACATACCCTCGAAGCCTATGCGATGGCCATCGGGATGGGGGCGGACTTCATCGAGCCCGATCTCGTCGTAACCAAGGACGGGATCCTGATCGCGCGCCACGAGCCGATGCTGAGCGGCACGACCGATGTGGCGAACCGGCCCGAATTCGCATCACGCAAGGCCACCCGCAAGGTCGACGGCGTGGAGACGACGGATTGGTTCGCCGGCGATTTCACCCTCGCCGAGATCAAGCAGCTGCGCGCCAAGCAGGCGATGGTGGACCGCGACCAGTCGAAGAATGGACAGTTCCAGATTCCGACCCTGCAGGAAGTGGTCGATCTCGCCAAGAAGGAAGCGGCCGCGAGGGGAAGGGTCATCGGCATCGCCCCGGAAACCAAGCACTCGACGTTCCATGCCGCGATCGGACTGCCCATCGAGGACCGGCTGGTGGCGCTCCTGAAGGAGGCCGGCTGGGCCGATGCCTCCGCGCCGGTCGTCATCCAGAGCTTCGAGGTGGCGAACCTGAAATACCTGAACACGCGGATCGACGTGAAGCTCGCGCAGCTCCTCGATGCGGAGGATGTGGACAAGGACGGCAACATCGTCCTTTCGGCACCTTATGCTCAACCCTACGATTTCGTGGTCGTCGGCGACAAGCGGACCTACAAGGACCTGCTGTCCAAGGAGGGGCTGGCCGAAGTGCGCTCTTATGCCGACATCCTGGCGCCGTGGAAGCCGTATATTCTCCCCACGAAACAGGTCGACGGGAACGGCGACGGCAAGCCCGATGACCTCAATGGCGACGGAAAGACGGACGAGCAGGACCGCGTTCTCGCGACGCCGACCTCCGTGGTGAAGGATGCACACGCGGCCGGTCTTCAGGTCTTCACTTGGACTTTCCGCAATGAGCCGAAGCGTCTGGCCTCGTCCTTCAAGGGCGATCCTGCGGCCGAGTGCAAGGCCTTCTATGAACTTGGGGTGGATGGCCTGTTCAGCGATTTCCCCGATACAGCCGTCAAGGCACGCTAGATACAATATCGCACATGTTTATGTGAGGTCCGGCGGAGAATGCTCCGCCGGGCTTTCATTGCAATTGAGCCGGGTAGAGGTTAAATATTCCAGGGTAGTCAACGATCCCGGGTTTTATTCCTGACATTATCCGCTCAAACGCCGCTCCCTCCGCGGAGGCTCGGCTCCAATTGAAACGAGCCCGATCCACATCGCGTATGGACGTGGCGCCTGAAAGTCTCCCTGGAACCCGAAGATGGCCGTTGTCACGTTCAACAGCAGTGATGGTAACGACGACCTTAGTGGCACCGATCAAGGTGACTACATTGCAGGGCATGACGGGGACGATACCATCGATGGCGGCGGCGGGGCTGATACGCTCGACGGCGGTGCGGGCAACGACACCTATTTCATCGACAACATGGACGACCGAGTGCTCGAAGCTCTGGGTGGTGGCTATGACATCGTCTGGACGAGCGCCAACTTCGCAATGGCGCCGGATGCTGAGATCGAGGAGCTTAGAGCTGTTGCAGGTGCCAGCAGCCTATCCCTGACGGGCAACGGATTCAACAATCGCATCGTTGGAACATCGGGTAACGACACCCTCGATGGGGCTGGCGGCATCGATACGCTGGTCGGCGGGTTGGGCGACGACCTTTACATCGTCGATAATGCGTCCGATTTGGTCTGGGAAGAGGTGGGGCAGGGCTATGATACGGTCATCGCCAATGCCTCGTTCGCGCTGAGCGCCAATGTCGAGGTGCTGAAAGCAGCGGCCGGTACACTCGCCATCAATCTGGTCGGCAATGCGCTTGCGAACGAGATCTTCGGCAATTTGGGTGCCAACGAGATCCACGGGCTCGACGGCAATGACAGCCTCTATGGCGATGGCGGGAACGACAGGATCTTCGGCGGCAGCGGGCAGGATTTTCTCTACGGCGGTATCGGAAACGACTTCCTCGATGGAGGCGACGACGCCGACACGCTCTACGGAGACGTCGGAAACGACACGTTGGACGGAGGCGCCGGCAACGATCTGCTCTATGGCGGAACGGGAAACAACCGGCTCATGGGGCAGAGCGGGAACGATACCCTCTACGGCGGAGCGAATGCCGAGACCCTCCAGGGCGGCGATGGCACCGACCGGCTCTACGGCGATGTCGGCAATGACTCTCTCGACGGTGGAGCAGGCAAGGACACGCTCTATGGCGGATGGGGAAGGGATTCGTTCGTCTTCAAGAATGCGCTGAATGCGAAGACCAATGTCGACACGATCAAGGACTTCAATGTCAAGGACGATACGATCCGGCTGGAGAACGGCATATTCAAGAAGCTGGGCAAGACGGGAAAGCTGAAAACGGATTTCTTCACGATCGGCAGCAAGGCGCAGGACGGGAACGACTATCTCATCTACAACAAGAAGAACGGCTATCTGTCTTACGATGCCGACGGGTCGGGAACGAAATACAAGGCGATCCTCTTCTTCAAGCTGAAATCCGGCCTGGCTTTGAGCGACAAGGATTTTTACGTCATCTAGTTCATCGCGCGAAGGCGCTTGTCGCATCTACTGACAGACATCGACCCAGTCGGCTCCGACGAGATCCGCCATGCGCTTCGGATCGATGCGCACCGCCGCATGGATGGAGCCGGCAGCAGGCACGACCTCTTCGAACGCCTTCAGCGAGATGTCGCAATAGACGGGCAGGGGCGTTGCCAGGCCGAACGGGCAGACTCCACCCACCGGATGGCCGGTCAGAGCGAGAACCTGCTGTGCATCCAGCATTGATGCCTTCCCTCCGAAGGTCGACTTGACCTTGCGGTTGTCCAGCCGCGCCGTGCCACTCGTGACAACGAGGAAATTGCGTTCGCCCACCCGCAGCGACAATGTCTTGGCGATCTTCTCGGGCTCGACGCCATGCGCCTCCGCCGCCTGGTTGACTGTGGCAGTGCTGGTCTGCATCTCAATGATCTCGATATCCGGCGCTGTTTGCGCGAGAAAGGCGCGAACGGATTCAAGGCTCATGGCCAATAGACTCCCCTATGTCGACGAAAAGCATGAGGCCGTGAGCATCCCACGCAAGATGATACCCAGTGATAGCGGCTATCCCGGGATTCCTGCAACTCGGTTGCTAGCGGTCGCCCTCGGGATAATCTGCGCCACGGCTTGTCTCTGCCCAGGCTTCGATCTCGGCAAGCGTCTCGGTCAGTTTCCCCCGGATTCCATCTAGCGCAATGGCTCCCAGCACGAGGTGCTTCGGGGGATCTTTCGCCTCGACCGCTTTGACGATCGCCTCCGCGGCCCGTGCGGGGTCGCCCGGCTGCCGTCCACTGTAGCTGCTCGTCGTTTCGAGCCGCGCGCCGACCGTCTCCTGATAATCGGCAATCGTCGGGCGTCGCTGCTGCAGGGAACGGCCGGCCCAATCGGTGCGGAACGGTCCAGGCTCGACGCAGGTCACCTTGATGCCGAGGGGCGCGACCTCCTTGGACAGCGCGTCAGACAAGCCCTCGACCGCGTGCTTGGTCGCGGCATAGTAGCCGGAGCCAGGATAACCGATGAAGCCGGCCTGCGACGAGATGTTGACGACATGCCCGCTGCGGCGCGCCCGCATGCCTGGGAGGACCGCGCGTGTCATCGCGGCAAGGCCGAAGACATTGGTCTCGAACTGCGCCCGGATCTCGGCGTCGTCGCCCTCCTCGATGGAGGCCTGATAGCCGTAGCCGGCATTGTTGACGAGCACATCGATGGCACCGAAGCGGTCTTCCGCCTGCCTGACCGCGTCTGCGATCTGGTCGTGGCTCGTGACATCGAGCGCGAGGGCGAGTGCGTTGTCTTCATGTCCGTGTGTCAGGTCCTTCACCCGGCCGGCATCGCGAGCCGTCACCACGGCGCGCCAGCCGCGCTTCAGCACGATCTGAGCAAGCTCCCGCCCGAATCCGGTTGAGCAGCCGGTGATGTACCAGACGGCATTCTCGTTGAGCGGCATGGGGCAATCCTCTTCAGGCGGCTTCGGAACGTGGTGGATATAGGCGAAACCCCGAGGGAGGGAATAGCGGCGCGATACGGCGATGAGGGCCGCGGAACGGCCCTCAATTGAGGCGCGCCTACTTTGCGCCGGCTTGCGGACGCATGACGCCTTTCTCGTCCCTGCGCAGAGGGGCGGCCTGCTTCGGCAAGGGGGCTCCAGGGGCATCCGCAACCGTCACGCCGTTCGGCCAGTCGGCCGGTGCGATGGCGATGTAGCGGGCATAGCCTCCCGTGCCGCCGAGCGGCTTGGCGAAGCCGATGGAGATGAGGGCGCCGGCCTCGGGCACCTTGTCGAGATTGGCGACACCCTCGGCCTGCGTGAAGTGATTGTGCAGAAGCCAAGCCTCGCCTTCCAGCGTCGGCGTCGTGTCCGTGTCGAGGGGTTCGTGCCCATGGAACAGGATCTTGCGTTCGAGATGCAGGAACTTGAGCGCGTCGAGGCTGACGCCCGGATGCGGCTTCGATGCGAAGCGGGCGGCGTCGTTCCAGCCCTTGTACCAATCGGAGCGGACCATCACGACGGCGCCCTCCGGGATCCGGCCGTTGCGGCTCTCCCAATCCCGCACATCCTGCACGCTCAGGTGATAGCCCGGATCGGCCGCGACCTTCTCGTGGATCGGGATCACGACGAGCGGGCGGACGGCATAGGTCGGAGGGAGATCGCTGATGGTCGCCCCATACTCGTCCCAATGCGCCGGCGGATCGAGCTGCGTGCCGTACTGGTCCGTCGTGAGCGCATAGCTCGTCGCGACGAAGCCATGCTTGGCATAGGTGTATTCGTCGCCTTTCTGGACGTAGCCAGGGATATCCGCAACGGCCGCCGTGGCCCTGAATTCCGCAAGTCCGAAGCCTGGCCAGACCGGCTGGACCGGCGCGAAGGCATGGGTCAGGTCGATATGCTTGGCGCCCTTGATACTTTGTTCGTAGATGGGCCAGAGTCCTGGTTGCTGTTGCGCAGGCTGCTGTGCGAGGGCAGCCGAGGAAACGAGAGTGCTTGTGAGGAAAACGGCTGATGAGATGGCTTTCGAGATCACGATAGGCTCTCCCTTTGTAAGCCTGGCGATCATCCATCCACGGGCGTTTCGGTTCAATGCCTTGTTCGCGAAACTGCTGCCTCGCTCCTAAGCACTCTGGAAGTCGATGAGCGGCTCGTCATAGATCGCCGTGAGGAGCCTGCCGTCATCTCTGACGACGCCGCGATACATGCCGGAGCAGTTGAAGGGCAGGGAGACCTGGCCCGCATGGTCGACCGCAATGATGCCGCCGGAACCGCCCACCGGCGCCAGCATGTCGATCACCACGGCCCGTGCGGCCTCGTCCAGGGACTGCCCGGCGTAGCGCATGCGCGAAGCAATCTCGTGGGCCGCCGCATAGCGGATGAAGATCTCGCCATGGCCGGTGGCGGAGACCGCACAGGTTTCGTTGTCCGCCCAGGTGCCCGCACCGATCACTGGACTGTCGCCGACGCGCCCCGGCGCCTTTGCGGTCATGCCTCCGGTCGACGTCGCTGCGGCCAGATTGCCGTGCCGGTCGCGGGCCACCGCGCCGACCGTGCCATGCTTGCGCGACTCGTCGAGATCCTCGTCGCCGCCTTGGCGCATGGCCAACGTCTCCTGCAGCGCCTGCCAGCGTTGCTCGGTGTAGAAGTAGGACGGCTCCGCGAAGGCCAATCCCTGCCGGCGGCAGAATTCCATGGCGCTCTCGCCGATCAGGAGAACGTGACCGGAATGCTCCATCACCGCCCGTGCCGCGAGAACAGGGTTGCGCGGACCGCAGATGCCGGCGACGGCGCCTGCCGAGCGGTCGCGACCGTCCATGACGGCGGCGTCCATCTCCTGCTTCCCGGCGGATGTATAGACAGCCCCGCGCCCGGCATTGAAGAGCGGCTCGTCCTCGAGCGCCATCACGACGGCGGACACCGCATCGAGCGCGCTGCCGCCATCGGCGAGAATGATGCGTCCAGCGTCCAGGGAGCGCCGCAGACCGGCATGATAGGCAGCCTCCCGCTCGGGCGTCATCTTGCTGCGCAGGATCGTTCCGGCGCCGCCGTGAACGGCCAGAGCGAAGTCACTGCCGGGAGAGGTTGAGCTGGTCATAGGTTACACATCCAGGGATTGGGATTTCAGAGCATCGAGGAGAGCGGGGCGGTGATGTCCGGCGCGGCCGGTCATGGATCCCGCTGCAACGAGCGCATCGAGAACGGCTTCCTGCGTAGCGTCCGCTATGGCCTCGAAGAGAATGTCGATCCGGTTCTCGTTGAGCATGCGGCAGCCGACAAGATCCGCCTTCTCGTCATGCGCGATCATGTTCGCGGTGGTGAATCCGAGCGCGATGTCGCCGCTGCCGTGACCCCAGAACGAACCCAGGCGCGCGAGCCCGACGCCGGAGCGGCGGATGACGCGCCGGAGCTGGCGATCGCCGAGCGGGATATCCGTCGCCGCAATGACGATAATCGAACCCTTTTCGGGCTCTCTGCGATCGGACTGCTTCCTGGGCGGCGCGAAAATTCTTTCGTCGGGCAGGCGCAGGTCGCCGGCGCGGCCGAAATTGGACAGGACGAGCACGCCGAGATGATAGCTCCGACCGTCGAGTTCCAATCGCCGTGAGGATGTCCCGATGCCGCCCTTGAAGCCGAAGGTGCTCATGCCGCATCCGGCGCCGACCGAACCGATGTCGAACTGCGATGCCGCCTCCGCGATCGCCGCGCGGGCATCGTCCTCCGTCACGGCCAAAGACTGGATATCGCTCAGGTACCCATCATTGCACTCGAACACGAGCGGATTCACGGTCGCGGTCTCGCGGCCGATATCCGGGTTGCGTTCGATGGCGTGGCGCACCAGGGCCGTGCAGCAGGTGCCGACCGACAGGGTGTTGGTGAGGAGAATGGGCGTTTCGATGGTGCCGAGCTCCTCGACCTGCACCAGGCCGGCACTCTTGCCGAAGCCGTTCAGGACGTGAACGGCGGCGACGGGCTTCTCGCGATAGAGATTGCCCCCGTGTGGGATCACCGCCGTCACGCCCGTGCGGATCTCGCCGTCGACCAGGGTGCGATGCCCGACGCGCACGCCCGGCACGTCGGCAATGCTGTTGAGCTCGCCCGCGGCCAGTCTGCCGCAGGCAAGGCCGACGTCCCGGGCGCGGGGAGGGCGATTCATCAGGGACATTCCGCCTTCACGAAGGCCGCGATGTCCGCATGAGTGGCGATCCAGACATCAGGGCGGCGGGAGATCTCTTCCAGCAGCTTCTCGAGAATCCAGATTCGCGAGCGATAGCCGGTCACATGCGGATGCATGGTGAGCAGGAAGAGCCCGCCTTCTTCGTAAGCCCGCTCGAATTCGCGGAGAAAGATGTCGTAGACTGCCGTCGGCGGGGTGTGTGGACGCAGCCCGTTGAAGCGGTGCATGTTGAAATACACGGCATCGTCACGGATCCACTCGACGGGAAGCTCGACGATGCCGGTGGGCTCGCCTTGCTCGACGAGCTCGTAAGGATCGTCGTCCGCCATGAGGGAGGAATCGTACAGAAGGCCGAGTTCACGTTCGATCCGGAGCGTGCTCGGACTGAAATCCCATGACGGCGTGCGCAGGCCTACAGGGCGGGTGCCGGTAATCTTTTCCAGGGCGTCGGCCGAGCGGAACATCAGGTCACGCTCGATCTCATAGGGCAGCTGGCTGTTGAGCTCGTGGATCCAGCCATGGATGCCGACCTCGTGGCCTTCCGCCGCCACGCGGCGCTGCTCGTCCGGGTAGAGGAGCGCGGCGACGGCCGGAACGAAGAAGGTCGCCTTGGCATCGTGTTTGGCAAGCGCATTCAGGATCCGCGGCACGCCCTGGCGGTTGCCGTACTGGCCCTGGGACATGCGCCCGATGGATTTGCCGCCGTCGCGCAGTTCGTTCGTCTCGTGATCCGCGTCGAAGGACAGGGCCACGGCGCAGCGGGCACCATTCTTCCATTTCGCCGGCTTCATGGAGCGTCCTGCGCGGACGTGATCCACCTTGCCGCGCCATGTCTGCTCGTCCCACGTCCAGGGCTGGCTGCTCAGATCGTCCATAGTGATATCAAATCCTTGTCTTAAATCGAATTTTTGCGTCGAAATCAGGAGCGTCCGCCGTCCGCGGAGATGATCTGGCCCGAGATCCAGCCTGCGGCGTCCGACGCCAGGAACATCACGGCGTTCGCGATATCCTGTGGGTGTCCGAGACGGCGCGTGTGAATGCTCTCGATCAGGCGCGCCTGCCCCTCCGCGCCATAGCTTTCCCATTGCCGCTGGGTCGCAGGGTTCGAGAGCACGAAGCCGGGAGCGACGCTGTTGACGGTAACGCCGAACGGTCCGAGCTCGAAGCTGAGCTGCTTGGTCAATCCGACGAGCGCGTGCTTGGCCGACGTATAGGCCTGGATGCCGGTCAGGCTCGGCCGCAATCCGGCGCCCGAGGAAATGTTGACGATGCGCCCGAACTTCTGGCGCTTCATGTGCGGCGCTGCGGATTGCGAGCACCAGAAGGCACCGTGCACGTTCGCCTCGAACAGAACGAGCCAATCCTGCTCGCTCACCTCCTCGACGAGCTTTGCCACCTGTCCGCGAACGCCGCCGGCGCAGTTGACGAGAATGTCGATGCCGCCGAGGGAATTCGCCATCTCGTCGAAAACACGACCGACGGCGGCACGATCCGCGAGGTCGAGAATGCGGGTCGCTTTAGCCCCGGACTCGGCTGCGATGCGCAGGCCCGTCTCATCCAGGTCGAGCGCCCAGACATGAGCCCCTTCGGCGGCAAAGGACTGCACGATGCTGCGGCCGATGCCCTGCGCAGCGCCCGTAACGGCGATGCGGCGGTTGGCGAAGTCGAGTTTCATGGGTTCAGCATCTCGTCGAGTGTGGACCAGGATTGTTCGCGTCGCCCGTCCTCGATGTCGTGGATCAGGGTGACGAGCCTGTTGATGGCGGGCGTCGGGATTCCAGCCTCCTTGCCGAGGGTGCCGATGATCGCGATCTGCGCATCGACCTCGGTCTTGCGCTTGCGTACGGCAAGATCGCGCCAGATGCCGGAATGGGTTTTTGCCGTGTGGCGGTTGAACTCCGCCATGTCGGCGACAGAGCGACGCGCGGCTGCCTCATCCGCTCCCGGCATGAAGGCGTCCGGGTCGAAGCCGTTGAAGCCGAGAGGTTTCACGCCGCGGGCCTTCGCCACCGCCATCACCTCCTGCCCGAGGCGGTGATAGACCGTAAAGTGACGCTCGGAGGCGAGATTTTCCGACATCGAGGCATTGGTCAGCGCCGTCGCGAACAGCAGCGAGCCATAACCGAGCTTGCCCCAGAGATAACCCCAGATGTTGTCGGTGAGCACCGCCTTCGGCTCGAAGATCGAGAGCAGGCGATGATAGTCGCGCACCGCATCCGTGGCCTGCCCATCGAGACCGCCGACGGCGACTGCCGCGCGATTTCCGAAGAGGATGCGGCCGGGCTCGAGCCAGTCCGCGCCGAAATTGACGAAGCAGCCGACGGTCCGCTCGGCACCGACTTCCTCGGCGATGACGATCTCGTTCAACCCGTTCTGCGCGGACAGAACGGTGCCGTTCTCGGCGAGATGCGGCTTCAGGGCACGCACCGCGTCTCGGGTATGATGGGCCTTGACGGCGAGGATGATGCGCTTGAACTGGCCTGCGACCTCGCCCGGCAGCGCAGCCTTCACCGGCTGGCGGAAGGTCTCGACGGGCCCTTCGATGAAAAGGCCATCGCGCTTCATGGCCTCCACATGCGGCTCGACGATATCGACGAGGAGCACGTCTTCGCCCGCGCGGGCGAGATAGGCGCCGAGCGTGCCGCCGATGGCGCCGGCGCCCCAGATCAGGATCGTGTTCTCGTTCATCACCAGTTCTCGATCAGCGCGCGGGTTTCGTCGATGGCCACCGACCAGATGGCGTTCATGTCTTCGTCGGACCGCTGGAAATAGCCGCCGAAATTGCCCTCCTGCAGGATCTCGCGAACGCCTTCGGGGCCGAATGTCCGCATGCGCTCCAGATCGACCATCGGCTTCTGGTGCGACGGTTGCTCGATTCCGGGCAGACGGGTCCAGGGGAAGTTCTCCATCCAGGAGGCGTGCGATGCGACCGGATCGATCTCCTTCACCTTCTCGAAAGTGCGCGGGGCATTCCACCAGTTGTGGAATTTCACCCGGCATTCGGGATTGCGTCCCATCCACTCGATCGCGGCAGTCTGGCCGGGTGTGTTCCCGCCATGCCCGTTGACGAAGAGGATACGGCGGAAGCCCGTGCGTTTCAGCGAATCGAGGATATCGGTGATGATGCGCAGATAGGTATCGGCACTGAGCGAGATCGTGCCGGGATAGGCCATGAAATAGGGCGTGATGCCGTAAGCCTGAACGGGGAAGACCGGCACGCCGGCCGGCGCGGCGGCGTCTGAGGCCACGCGCTCCGCCAGGATGCTGTCGACGGAGAGGCTCAAGTAGGCGTGCTGCTCTGTGCAGCCGAGCGGAACGACGGCGCGATCATCCGACTTCAGGTATTCTTCCACCTGAAGCCAGTTCATCTCACTGATTTTCATGAAGTCATTTCCTCTTGCGAAGCGATGGACGAGCGCAGCCGCTCGATAACCGGGAGCAGGGTGGCGCGGATCGCATGCGGGTCCGGCACGTAGCGGAATTCCATGGCCTGCCGATCGGGCGGCAAAAGTTTTTTGACGGTCGCTTCCGCGCCGCTGGCATAGATCGCCACGTCGACCTGGGACAGGAAGGCTGCGAGATCGGGCGCCGTGATCAGGCGCACATCGACATCAGACACATGAGGCGCAAAGCGCAGCACGCCGGGCTTCATCAGGGCCGTGAATTCGGGAAAGATCGATACGATTCCCACCCGGGCCATCGGATCGACCATCGCAAGCTGCGCCCGTGTTTCCTCGGCCGGAATGAAGCTCATGCCCACGACCGGAATGCCGCTCGGGACGAGATGCTCGACCTCGCCGCGGCGATGGGCCAGGGTCACGCAGATATCGCAGGGCAGGGGGAACGATTCTCCCGCGTGCAGGGCATCGACCGTCGTGACGACGATGGTATCGTCGGAGCCGACATAGTCCTGAATACGGTTGGCATATTGCTGCGTCGTTTCGACGAAGTTGCCCACCATCACCAGGCGCAGGGGCCGTGTCGGCGTCGGGCCTCGCGCGGCGCGGGCATTGACCAGCGATGATACGACCGATGGCGCCAGACCGAGCTGCTCGGCCTCGTTGAAGAGCGTCTCGATTCGCCGCTGGATCTTCCGAATCGCGGACGAGCGCAGGCCGTCGCTGTTGTGCCCGTCGCCGACATAGGTGCCTGCTCCGGGCTTCGCCTCGATGAGGCCGGCCTCGCGCAATTCCCTGTAGACGGTCGCCACGGTCATATGCGCGATCCCGGCGCGTTCCGCCAATTCGCGGACGGAAGGCAGGCGTTGCCCGGTCGGCAGTTCCCCCAGGGCAATCCCGAACTCGATCAGACCGCGCAGCTGAGTGCCGAGCGGCACCGGAAGCGTGCGGTCGAGCGCCCCTGCGAGGCCCGCGAGAATGCGCTCATCGGGCGTCTGTTCCGTGTCGCTATAACGGATGCCTTCATAAGCGTCAGGAGATGGGTGAGGTTTGGGCAAGGCGCAGTTGACTTTTCTTAACCGAGTGACCTACCGTTCTAATCGATAAGAACACCTTGGACGAAAAGTCAGGGTCTTAGCAAGAGGGGAAGTGAATTGAAACAAAACTTCAAGCTTGGTGGATCGCTCGTTGCAGCTCTCGTCCTCGGAACCGTCCTTGGCGGCTCGGTTTCGGCACAGACCCTGACCATGGGATTGCGCGCCGGTCCCGATTCCATCGATCCGCATTGGTCGACGCTCGGCAGTCAGGCGGAGGCCCTGCGCCACATCTACGACACGCTCGTCATGTCCGACGAGAACCTCGGACTGAAGCCGGGTCTCGCTACGTCCTGGAAGCCGATCGACGACACGACCTGGGAATTCAAGATCCGCGAGGGCGTGAAATTCCACGACGGCTCCGAGCTCACGGCCGAGGACGTGAAGTTCTCGATCGATCGCATTCCGGTCGTGACCGGCCCCATGAGCATGACCATCTACACGAAGCAGGTGGCGGAGACGAAGGTCGCCGACAAGTACACCCTGCACGTGAAGACCAAGGCTCCGGCGCCGACCCTGCCGAACGACTTCATCCGTCTCTTCGTGGTGTCGAAGAACGTTGGCATGGAAGCGCGCAACGAGCAGTTCAACTCCGGCAAGGCGGCCATCGGCACCGGCCCTTACAAGTTCGTCTCCTGGGAGCCGAAGGGCGATCTGGTTCTTGAGCGGTTCGACGGCTATTGGGGTCCGAAGCAGCCCTGGCAGAAGGTGATCCGCAAGGAGATCCCGAGCGATCCGGCCCGCATGGCGGCGCTGAAGTCCGGTCAGGTCGATCTCGTCAACTACGTCCCGGCGACCGACTATGCCGCGATGCAGAAGGACAAGTCGGTCGATACCTTCGTGGCCGACTCGGTCTACTTCCTGAACCTCACGCCCAACGTGAAGGAAACCCTGCCGCGGAAGGTGAAGGTCGACGGCAAGGAGATCGACGCCAACCCGCTGCGCGACCCGAAGGTGCGCGAGGCGATGGATCTTGCGATCGACCGCAAGACGCTCGTTCGCGTCGTGCTCGAAGGTCTGGGCCGCCCGGCCAACCAGCTGATGCCGGCCAATTTCTTCGGCGGCAACAAGAACCTGCCGGAGCGTCCCTACGATCTGGCGAAGGCCAAGCAGCTTCTCGCCGATGCAGGCTATCCGAAGGGCTTCGAGATTGACTTCCACTGCACCAACAACCGCCTGCCGGGCGATGGCGCAGTGTGCGAGGCGCTCTCGCAGATGTGGGCTCGCGCCGGCCTGAAGGTGAACGCGAATGCGCTCAACGGCACCGTGTTCTTCCCGGCTCAGCAGAAGGGTGAGTTCTCCCTCTGGATGAGCGGCTGGGGCACGTTGACGGGCGAGGCGAGCTACACCTATGGATCGCTGGTGCATACGGCGGATCCGCAGCTCGGCCTCGGTGCCTTCAACAAGCAGGGCTACTCCAATCCGGAAGTGGACAAGCTGCTCCAGGAGGGAAGCCGTACCATGGATGACGCGAAGCGCCGTGCTCTGTTCGAGAAGGTGACGGAGGTTTCCATGAACGACCGCGCGCTGATCCCGACGGTTCAGATCCAGACGGTTTGGGCCGCCAAGAAAGGCACGGTCACCATCCCGCCGCGGGTCGACCAGGAGACGCTGGCCTACGAGATCAAGCCGAAGAGCTGATCCTGACATCGCCAGCCCGGCGTTAAGGCTGGGCTTGTCCGGAGGGAAAGATTTCCCTCCGGACGCTTTGATTGATGAGACTTCCGGAGGGCAGGCAGTGCCTAACTCCTCGACAGCAAGAATCCTGCACGGGACAGCATGATCGGTTTTCTTATTCAGCGTGTTCTGCAGGCGCTCATGGTCGTGATCGCCATGTCGATCATCGTGTTTCTGGGCGTCTATGCCATCGGCAACCCGATCGATGTGATGATCGATCCCGCATCCGATCAGGCCCTGCGCGAAGCCCTGATCCACCGCTATGGCCTCGATCGTTCGCTGATCGAGCAGTACTTCGTGTTCATGAACAACATGCTGCACGGGGACCTCGGCGAGTCCTTCATCTATCGCCTTCCCGTGCTGAGCCTGATCTGGTCGCGCTTCCCGGCGACGCTCGAGCTTGCGCTCACGGCGATGATGATTGCTACCTGCCTCGGTATTCCTCTTGGGCTCTGGGCCGGCTACAAGCCGGAATCCCTCTCGGCCAAGACGATCATGGGCCTTTCCGTCCTCGGCTTCAGCGTGCCGAGCTTCTGGGTCGGGCTGCTTCTCATCATGACGTTCGCGGTCGAGCTGGGCTGGCTGCCGTCAGGCGGCCGCGGGCCGACCACGCAGGTGCTCGGCATGAACCTGTCGATCACTTCGCTCGAGGGATGGAGCTACATCATCCTGCCGGCGTTCAATCTCGCGCTATTCAAGCTCGGCCTGCTCATCCGCCTCACGCGGGCCGGCACGGTAGAGGTCATGAGCTCGGATTATGTGCGCTTCGCCCGCGCCCAGGGGCTGTCCGAAGGCAAAGTCGTCGGCCTTCACGTTCTGAAGAACATCTCCATTCCCATCGTTACCGTCTTCGGCCTCGAGCTCGGCTCAACGCTCGCCTTCGCAGTGGTGACGGAAACCGTCTTCAACTGGCCGGGCATGGGCAAGCTCATCATCGATTCCATCACGGTGCTCGATCGCCCGGTGATGGTCGCCTATCTGATCCTCGTGGTGTTCCTCTTCGTTCTGATCAATCTCGTCGTCGATCTGGTCTATGGCCAGCTCGACCCGCGCATTCGCGTAAAGGCTGCGTCATGAGCAGTTCATCCGCACTTCCATTGCCGGCCGAGACCCGCTGGACCCGGCTCGCCAATTTCTGGGCGGACTATCGGCAGAGCCCGGTCGCCGTGGCTGCCCTGATCGTGGTGGTCGTGGTGGTCCTCATGGCGCTGCTGGCGCCATTCGTGGCGCCGCAGGATCCATATAATCAGGGAACGCTCGACCTGTTCGATGCCCGGCTCGAGCCCGGCGAGGTCGGTTCCGGCGGCTATGTCCATTGGCTCGGCACCGATGCCGCCGGGCGGGACCTGTTCTCCGCCATTCTATACGGCCTTCGCACGAGCCTGATCGTCGGCGTTATGGCCAGCACCCTGGCGCTCGTCCTCGGAACCACGGTCGGCCTCATCGCGGCCTATTACGGCGGCCGGATCGAGGCGCTGATCATGCGCGTCATCGACCTGCAGCTCTCCCTGCCGGCCATTCTCCTCGCTCTCGTGCTTGTCGCGCTACTGGGGCAGGGGTTGATGCAGCTGATTGCAGCGCTGGTGGCCGCCCAATACGCCTATTTTGCCCGGACCACCCATGGCGCGGCGAGTGCCGAGCGGCGCAAGGACTACATCGAGGCAGCGCTCTCGACGCCGCTGCCGGCCCGGCATGTGCTGTTTCGCCATCTCCTGCCCAATGCGATGCCTCCCTTGATCGTCGTGGCGACGGTGCAGGTGGCGAACTCCATCGCGCTCGAGGCGACGCTGTCGTTCCTGGGGCTCGGGCTTCCCATCACCCAGCCTTCGCTTGGCTCGCTGATTTCCAACGGCTTCCAGTTCCTGCTGTCGGGCCGCTACTGGATCTCGATCTATCCCGGCATCGCCCTGATGCTGATCGTCGTTGCGATCAACCTTGTCGGCGACCAGGTCCGCAACGTTCTGAACCCGAGGCGCAGCCGATGAGCGAAGCAGTTCTTCGCGTCAAGGATCTCCAGACGCAGTTCCAGACCCGGGCCGGCGTTCTGAAGGCGGTCGACGGCGTCAGCTTCGAGGTCGCTCGTGGCCGCATCCTGGGACTTGTCGGCGAGTCCGGTTCCGGCAAGAGCGTGACCGGCTACTCGATCCTCGGCCTGATCGAACCGCCCGGCAAGATCTCGGGCGGTGAGGTGCTCCTCAACGGCAAGGATCTCACCCGCCTGAAGGGTGAGGCCATCCGCCAGGTCCGCGGCGCTCAGATCGCCATGGTCTTCCAGGACCCGATGATGACGCTCAACCCGGTCCTCAAGATCGGGACGCAGATGATCGCGGCCGTACGGGCGCACAGCAGAGTGTCGCGGAAAGTCGCCCGGGGACGCGCGCGCGATGCTCTCGCCAAGGTCGGCATTCCAAGCCCGGAGGAGCGACTCGACACCTATCCGCATCAGCTTTCCGGCGGCATGCGTCAGCGCGTGGCGATCGCCATCGCCCTTCTGCATAGCCCCGCCGTCATCATCGCCGACGAGCCGACCACGGCGCTCGACGTATCGATCCAGGGCCAGATCCTGGCCGAGGTGCGCCGTCTGGCGGATGACACCGGCACGGCCTTCGTGTGGGTGACGCACGATCTGGCGGTGGTCTCGAGCCTCGCCGACGACATCTGCGTCATGTATGCGGGCCGAGTGGTCGAGAGCGGTCCGGCAGCGGAGGTGATCGCATCGCCGCGCCATCCCTACACCGCGGGGCTCCTCATGTCCGTGCCGGCCGAGCACGAGCCGGGAACCAAGCTTCCGCAGGTGCCCGGATCGACCCCCTCGCTCGCCAATCTTCCCCCGGGCTGCGCGTTTGCACCGCGATGCTTCAAGGCCGGACCTGCCTGCACGACTACCCCGCCGGTCCAGCAATTCGAAGACGGCCGCACCGCCCTCTGCCATTACCCAATCGAGCCTGTTTCATGCCAGCCGCTCTCCTTGACATCGACCACGTATCGAAGCGCTTCGTAAAGCACCCCAATCTGGGAGAGCGCGTTGCCGGTCTTCTCGGTGCAGGCCCGAAGACCGAGATCGTGCGCGCGGTGACCGATGTCAGCCTCAGCGTCGGGAAGGGCGAAGTCGTCGGCCTCGTCGGCGAATCCGGCTGCGGGAAGTCGACCCTCGGGCGCATGATCGCCGGCATCTACACGCCGAGCGATGGCAAGATCCTGTTCGACAAGGTGCCCGTCGCCAGGGAACAGGGACGGCGCACGCAGAAGCTCACGACCCGCGTTCAGATGATCCACCAGGATCCTTTCGCCAGCCTCAATCCCCGCATGCGCATCGGCGATACGGTCGCGGAGGGACCGGTGGCGCACAGCATCGTCAAGGCGCGCGACGCGGATTCCTATGTGGCGGACCTGCTCGGCCGCGTCGGGCTCGATCCGACCTATCGCCGTCGCTTCCCGCACCAGTTTTCCGGCGGTCAGCGGCAGCGCATCGCCATCGCCCGTGCCCTCGCGATGAAGCCGGACCTCCTGGTCCTCGACGAGCCGGTCGCTTCCCTCGACGTGTCGATCCAGGCGCAGGTGCTCAACCTGTTCATGGACCTGCGCCGCGATCTCGATCTGACAGGCGTCTTCATCAGTCACGATCTCGGCGTGGTTCGCCACGTCTCCGACCGTGTCGCCATCATGTATCTCGGCCGGATCGTCGAGCTTGCGCCGACGGCGGAACTCTATGCAGCACCCAACCACCCTTATACCCGTGCGCTCTTCGAGAGCGTTCCGAGGGTCGGAGTCGGCAAGAAGGACTTTCGCCCTATCGCGGGCGAGATCCCATCGCCGCTTCATCCGCCGAGCGGTTGCCATTTCCATCCGCGCTGTCCTTTCGCCGGCCCGCGCTGCAAGCGCGAGGCACCGCCTTTGACGGCCATCGGACCCGGCCGTTTCTCCGCCTGCCACCTCAATACCGGCGGCACGGATTGATCTGAAAGCCTCGATAACATGACCCTGCAAGCCTCTTTCGCCGCGCTCCACGAGCGCATCGCCGCCGTCAACGACGTCCTGAACGCAACCTCGCTGCTGACATGGGATTCCCGCACCATGATGCCCGCGGGCGGGGCGGAAACCCGCGGTCAGCAGATTGCGACCCTGACCCGGCTCGCCCGCGACCTGCTGCTCGCATCCGAGACAGAGCAGGCTCTCGGCAAGGCCGAACGGGCCATCGAGGGGCTTGCCGACGATGCTGCCGAGAGGCGCATGGTCGAGCAGACGCGGTACGCCATCGAGCATCACCGCCGCGTGCCGGCATCGCTCATCCAGGAGCGCGCCGCGCTTCGCACGGTTGCGCAGGCCGCCTGGATCGAGGGACGATCGAAGAACGACTTTTCCATCTTCGCCCCGTTCCTGGAAAAGACCGTCGAGCTCTCCCGCTCCTATGCCGATTGTATAGGCTGGAGCGAGCATCCCTACGACGCAATGGTGTCGATCTACGAGCCCGGCGAGACGGCGCGGAGCCTCAAGGCGCTGTTCTCGGAATTGCGGAACGGGCTGTTGCCGATCCTCGATGCCGCGCGGTCCCGGCCTCGGCCTCGCTCCGATTTCCTGTACCGGGACTTCCCGGAGGAGGGGCAACGCGCCTTCGGCCTGGCGCTCGCCGAGAAGCTCGGATACGACTTCAAGCGCGGACGCCTCGACACGACGGTGCATCCGTTCGAGGTGTCGTTCACCCGCAACGACGTGCGCATCACCACCCGTTACAACCGGAACTATCTTCCGGCCTCCATGTTCGGCACCGCCCACGAGGTCGGGCATGCGCTCTACGAGCAGGGCGTCGACCCCGCCTATACCCGCACAACCCTCGCGACGGATCTCGTGGGACTCTATGCGGTCGGAGGCACCAGCTTCGGTGCCCATGAATCCCAGTCGCGCCTGTGGGAGAACCATGTCGTTCGCAGCCTCAGCTTCTGGCAGCGCCACTTCCCTGACCTGCAGCGCTGCTTCCCGGATCAGCTCGGCGATGTGAGCGCAGAGGAATTCTACAGTGCCGTGACCCGCGTCGAGCCGGGCTTCATCCGGGTCGAGGCCGATGAGCTCACCTACGATTTCCACATCATGCTGCGCGCCGACATCGAGTGCGCCTTGATGGATGGTTCGCTTCCCGTGTCGGATCTGCCGGAGGCATGGAATGCTGCGATCGGGCGCGATCTCGGATTGACCGTCCCGAACGACTCGCAGGGCGTCCTCCAGGATGTGCATTGGTCGACCGGCTATATCGGCTCGTTCCCGACCTACACCGTCGGCAACGTGATGGGTGCCCAGGTGATGGAGACGCTGCGCCAGCAGAACCCCTCGCTCGATGTCGCCATAGAGGCGGGAAATTACGCGGCTTTGGCCGATGAGCTGCGCACGAAGATCTGGCAGCACGGACGCCGCTTCACGCGAGAGGAACTGCTCGTCCGCGAGACAGGCCGCGGCCTCGATCCCGCTCCGTACCTTTCCTATCTGCGCGGGAAGTATGCGGCCTAAGCGAGCCGCAGGGAAAAAACCTCTGCGGCAGTTTTTCAATGGTCGACGTTGTCGCCCGTATGGCCGGCGCGCCAATAGGCGACGACCTGATGTTCCGACGTCGGGACCTTCCATTCCTTGCGCAGCAGTTTCTTCAGGCAGCGGCAGCTTGTCTGCTCGCATCCGGCCCAGATGAAGCGGCGGCGCTCGTCCGACGGCAGGGCGATGCCGCGGACGGCTTCCTCGATGAGCGTCGTGCTTCCTGCCGGCGCACCCTTCCGATGCATCCAGCGGATGTCCAAGTTGGCGGCTGACCGGAGCGGCTGTTCTTCGGTCTCATCCGCCACTTCCAGCAGCACGGTGGCTTTGCACTCCGCCGGAAGCTCCGCCAGGATGCGGCTGATGGCGGGGAGCGCCGTTTCATCGCCGGCGAAGAGATACCAGTCCGCGGCCGGAAGCTCGCCGCCGCCGGGTCCCATGACACCGACTACGTCTCCCGGCGATGCCTGTAGCGCCCATGTCGATCCGGGCGTGTCGTCGCCCTCGTGAATGACGAAGTCGATATCGATCTCGCCACGCTCCACATCGATCTCGCGGATCGTGTAGACGCGCATCACCGGACGATCCTCGCCCTTCGGCCAGACGGGCCGGCCGTCTTCTCCCGTGACCGGCCATTGCGGAACGATTCCGGACTTCGGGGGAAACAGCAGCCGCACATGCATGCCGCCGACGGCGAAGCGCCCGAGATCGGCTCCCTTGAGCCTGACCCGGCGCATGCGCGGCGTGATGCTGCTCGCGCCGACGACCCGCATTTCCCGGAAATAGGGAAGGGGCGCGCCGGCGGCACCATCGCCCGACCATGCGATGCGCGGCGCTTCGCCTTCGGCAAAGGCCAGGATGTGCTCCGCAAGGCTCAGTTTGACATAGGCAAGGTTGGTCGCGTCGGATCCTTCGGCACGAAGGTGGAGGCCGTCTCGATCCGCCTCCATCGACGCCGTTCCATAGGCGAATTCCAGGCGCGCGGAGCGCTCGGAGCGATCGACGATCCCATGCTCGATGAAATGCTCGCAGAGCTTGTCCATCATCTGCACGGGGCCCGCAAGGGCGACCTTGGCTTCGGCACGCAGGAGTGAGGTCATGGCACGTTCCATAAGAGAGATCGCATCCGCTATCGGTTTTTGTGCAGGAGCCAGACCAGATACGGCCCGCCGATGAGCGATGCGAAGAGACCTAAGGGAAGTTGGTAGGGAAAGCTGACGATCCGGGAGAGCCAATCGGCGCCGGTCATCAAGCCGGCGCCGATCAGGATCGATGCGAGCAGGTGCTGTTGCGCCTGTCCGAAACCGAGAAGCCGCGCCATATGCGGAGCGACGAGGCCGGCAAAGCTCAAGGGGCCGACGACGAGCGAGGCTGCCGCCGTCAAGCCTGCCGCGAACAGGATGAGGATCGTCCGGCTTGCCCTGAGCGGCAATCCCAGGGCGCGGGCCTGCCCCGTTCCCAGCGGCAGAACTGCGAGCCAGCGTGTCCGGAGCGGCAGAAGTCCCAGCAGAACCAGAGCGACGGCGAGCACGATCCACGCTTCGGTCCAGCTGATTTGGCTCGTCGAGCCGCTGATCCAGGCGAGAAGTTGAAAGGCGCGCGCATCGCCGGTGATCATCGCCGCATTGACCAGCGCGTTGCAGAGCGCACCGGCCGCGAGGCCGCCGAGAAGGAGCCGCTCCGAATTCTCCTCCTGGCGCTGGGCGATTGCGAGGAGTGCTACGAGAACGACCGCGACACCCGCCGTTGCTCCCAGCAGGCGCTCCCCCATGCCCGGCGCGGTGAGAGCGAAGAGAACGGCCGCCAGGCCGACGCCCGCACCTGCGCTGACGCCCAGCACTTCCGGGCTCGCGAGTGGATTGCCGGTCATCCGCTGGAGGATCGTACCGGCCGCGGCCAGCATGGCGCCGGCTGCCGCAGCGGCAACGATGCGAGGTGCGCGAAACGGAAGGAGAGCGTCGAAGAGCGAACCGGTCGCCACGTTCCAGCCATCGGGACCCCGTCCGACGACGAGCGCCAGCGCGATCGTGACCAGAGCAAGCAGCAGGAGAGCGACGAGCGGGAGAGCGGGCCGGGCAATCCGCCGTTCCGACGCGAGCGGCAGGGAGGCTGGGGAGCGACGAAGGAATCTGAGGCGCGGAAGGAGATACAGAAGCAGCGGTCCGCCGAGCAGCGCCGTGGCCGCGCCGGTCGGCACCATCTCGGCGGAGCCTCCGGCCGCGAGCTGCACGAGACCGTCCGTCAACCAGAGTATGGCTGCTCCGATCAGGGGAGCGGATATGAGGATATCCTTCTGGCTGCGGGCGCCGCATAGCCGCGCGAAGGTCGGAGCAGCCAGGCCGATGAAGCCGATGATCCCGACCTCCGCCGTGACCGTCGTGGCGAGCCAGACGGCAATTGCCAATGCCAATAAGCGCAGAGCGAGAAGGTTGACGCCGAGGCTCTTCGCACTCGCATCGTCGAGACCGACGATTTCGAGCGGCCTGATCAGGATGAAGGCCGCAACGAGGGACACGACGAGCGTCATCGCGATGGCCTGCGCATGATTCCAACCCTGCTGCGTCAGCGAACCGCTGCCCCAGATCAGAAGGGACATCATGTACTCGCCGTTCGCCAGGATCAGCGTGGCGCTCAAGGCCATGGCAATCAGGGACACGACCATGCCGGCAAGAACGACCGTGACCGGCTCGAGCCCTCGCTTCCAGGCAAGAGACAGAAGCAGGGCGACCGCTCCGAGGCCGCCGGCCAGGGCGACGGTTTCTCGCGCCGTATCCATCAGTGCCGGCGCAAACAAGGTCGCGGCCGTCATGGCGAGCTGCGCGCCCGAGGCGATGCCGAGAGTGGAGGGATCCGCGATGGGATTGCGCAGCACCTGCTGCAACAGGGCTCCCGAAAGCCCGAGCGCCGCGCCGGCAAGGAGCGCGACGGCTGCACGGGGAAGAACGCTGTTGAACAGGAGAATGCGATTGAGATCGAAGCTCTGACCGGCGGATAGAGGCAGCAGGTTCAAGACCTGATACGCGCAAAGGCCGGCCGCCATGGCGACCGCAAGAATCCATGCCCAAGTGGAGGGATGCTGGGTCAGCGCCTTAACCATCGATGAGCGTCCCGCTTCCGGAAAACGCTTCCGTCAGAAGCCTCGCGAAGCGCCGCGCGGCGGGAAGGGCTCCGAATGGATTGACCGGGGCGAGCACGAAAACGCGGCCTTCGCGCACTGCCGGGAGTGCCTGCCACAAGGGGCTATGCGCAAGGGTGCTCTGCGCATCCGAAGGAACTGGCGAGACGATCATGATCGACGCTTCGGGCATTGCCGCCAATGCTTCCAAGGGAACGGGCGCCGCGGCGGCGTAGCTCGTCGGCTTCGACCAGGCGTTGGTGAAGCCGAGACGCTGAAGCACGTCTCCGAACATGCTGTCGGCGCCGAAGGCGCGGAAGTGGCGCGCATCGCCGAGATTGATGAGATAAACCGGCCTCGCGGTACGCTCCGCGATCTTCCGGCGCGCCGTTTCGATCTCGATCAGGGATGCGTCGACATAAGCATTGGCCTGTTCCGCTCTGCCGAGACGCTCGCCGAGGGCCTTCGTCACCTGCTCGGCGGCGGCATAGGGGGGACGCCCCGGCTCGTAGATCGTGTAGGACGCGACGGGAGCAATCTGTTCGAGATTGCCGCGCGCCCACGCGAACCAGGGCGAGCTGACGATCAGATCGGGATTCGCAAGTTGCATCATCTCGAAGTTCGGAGAGCCGCGAAGGCCGAGATCGGCAACCTGCTCCGGCACAGGCGGCTCGATGGCGATCTTTCGAAACTGCACGAGCTCCGTTGCAGCGACCGGTACGACATTCAAGGCCAGCAGCGTCTCGAGCATCGCCCAGTCGACGACGGCGATCCGATGATATCCGTCGGCATGCGCCTTGCGGATGAAGGTCAGGCCAAGCCCTGCGCCGAGGAGACTACGCCGGGTCACAGCGAATGCATTGCTTTGATAGGTGGGATGCATCGGCGTATGGCTGACTTCAGAAACGTCCTGCGGGAATGTGGTGTATTGCATTCAATACTTGCGGCAACACACGATTTACTTCTGTATTCGATAGTCTTGATGGCGTGGATCGGTGCAGTCACTCGACCTCGAGGCTCTTCCGAAGCGAGCTCGAACGTAGCCCAGAATGCGATGCCGTGATGACCGGCAAATTCGCCGCCGTCAATGGCTTTCTCCTAAAATATGAGTGATTGTAATAGTTTGGAAGGTTTCAAAAGAACGCTCCCGACCTTTGCGCTCAAGGAAGACCATCGTTGCATTGCACGCATCTGGGCATGGCTGCCCCGACAGAAAGTGGCTTTGCGGTGACACTGACATAGTCGCTTCATATGGTCCGGATCAGAGCTTAAGCCTTCAGCCACAGGGTTTAAAAGGGAAAATCGCTTCGTTAAAATCATTATAAACTGTAGTTTAGAGTATTTCGAAAACATAAATCTTGCCTCACTTAGGGCATGGTCATACTCAGGCAATATTGCTGATGAGCGCGTGCGCGGAGCCTTTGGGCTTCGGCATCGAACGCCCGGGGACACCATGAATCGTCGTTATGTTTTGAGTATGGGCGTGAGCCTTGTGTCTCTCTCCTTGATGGTCGCGTCGAGCGGGCATGCCTGGGCCCAGACGCAGCCGGCCACCGGCGAGATCGCCCTCGAGACCGTGACCGTCGAAGGGCAGGTCGGATCGGGGACAGGTCCCGTCAACGGATATGTTCCCAATCGCACGACCACGGGTTCGAAGACGGACACGCCCATCGAGGAGATCCCGCAATCGGTCTCCGTCATCGGCCGCGAAGAGATCGAAGATCGTCAGGCTCAGAAAGTCGACGAGGCGCTGCGTTACACCGCTGGCGTCTTTGCTCAGCCCTATGGTCTTGATTCCGACACCGACTGGTTCTTCATCCGTGGCTTCGATGCCGGGCAGACGGGCGTCTTCCTGAACAATCTGCCGCTTTATCAATACGGCTTCGGCGGCTTTTATATCGATCCGTTCGTCCTCGAGCGCATCGAGGTCCTCAAAGGACCGTCTGCCGCTCTCTATGGCGGCTCGTCTATCGGCGGCCTCGTCAATCTCGTCAGCAAGCGCCCGACCACGGAACCCCTTCGCTATGTCGAGACCGGGATCAACTCCTGGGGCAACGGCTATGCCGCATTCGACTTCGGCGGTGCGGTCGACAAGGACAAGATCTGGTCATACCGCCTGACCGGAAAGGTCTCCGGCGGCGGTTGGGAAACGGAGATCGCGGAGGATTTTCGCGGCGTCATTGCGCCCGCTTTCACCTTCCGGCCCAGTGCAGCCACCGCACTGACCGTGCTGGCCTCCTACCAGCACATGGATCTCATGCACACCGGCGGCTTCCTGCCTTACGTCGGCACGGTGGTGCCGGCCTCGTTCGGGCGCATCTCTCGCCGGTTCTATTACAGCGAGCCCGATATCGATCTCTATCGCCGCGACCAGACCATGGTCGGCTACGAGTTCGAGCATGCCCTCAACGACATCTGGACGATCCGGCAGAACTTCCGCTACGCCTATACCGATTCCAGGGAGCGCGGTCCTTATCCCTATGGCTATCTCGACCCGGCGACCGGCTTCCCGGTCTCGACGCCCACCGGGCCGAACAACCTGCTTTACCGCATCGGCTTCCAGCATCACACGGTGGTGAACACGGCGTCTCTCGACAATCAGGCCGAGGCGAAGTTCGACACCGGACCGCTCAGCCACAAGCTGCTTCTCGGCCTGGACTACAAGTACTACAACATCGACCATATCCAGGAATCCGGCGGCGGTACGCCGCTGAGCGCCACCAACCCGATCTACGGCACGCCGCAGGGCCCGACCGTTCCGTATCTCGACCAGAACCTGACGATGAACCAGGTCGGGTTCTATGCTCAGGATCAGATCCGCTTCGGCACGGGCTGGATCGCGACCCTGAACGGCCGCTACGATTACGTCACGACCAAGAGCACCGACACGGTCGGCAACGCCAATTTCGATGACACAGCGGGCGAGTTCAGCGGCCGTTTGGGATTGGGCTACGAGTTCGCCAACGGCATGACGCCCTATGTCGCCCTGTCCCGGTCCTTCAACCCTGTCATCGGCTCCGATTTCTCTGGAAATGCGTTCGCTCCCGAGATCGGTCGGCAATTCGAAGTCGGCCTCAAGTACAAGCCGACCGCCTTCGATGCGCTGATCACGGTGTCGCTGTTCGATCTGACGCGGCAGAACACCCTGACGTCCGATCCGGTCAACCCCTTCTTCGACGTTCAGCTCGGTGAGGTTCGCTCGCGTGGCTTCGAACTCGAAGGGCAGGCCAACATCACCGAAGGTCTGAAGGCCCTCGCCGCATTCACGGCCTACGACATCGAGATCACCAAGGACACCAACCCGCTGCTGATCGGCAATCGCCCCAATGTGGTGCCCGAGATCATGGCTTCGGGATGGCTGGACTACACGGTCCAGGATGGTCCGCTCAGAGGGCTCGGTTTCGGCGCGGGCGTTCGCTATGTCGGCTTCTCCTATGTAGACAACGAGAACACCCTGGAGGTTCTCGCCGCGACCGTGTTCGACGCCGGCATCCGCTACACGCGTGAGAACTTCACCGTGGCGCTCAATGTCAACAACCTGTTCGATAACGAATATGTCTCGTCCTGCGACACGCAGTTTACCTGCAACTATGGCGCAGGACGCGTCGCGACGCTGAAGGCGAGCTACAAGTGGTAACGGGGAAGGCACCGTCTCCGGACGGCGCCGCCGCTGCCATGCCGAAAGCCATGACGATCGTTTTACGCCCAAGTCATGCTGGCGGGGTTCCCCTGTTCGAACTGACGGATGTCAGCTTCGCGATCCCCGAACGCACGCTGCTTCAGCCTCTCAGCCTGTCCCTCCCTGCAGGGCAGGTGATCGGCCTGATCGGGCACAACGGCTCCGGCAAGTCGACGCTGATCAAGCTGCTGGCGCGCCAGCAGCCCGCCTCCCGCGGCACCATCTCCTTCGAGGGCAAGGCGTTGCCCGACTGGGGCGACAGACCCTTCGCAAGACGGGTCGCCTATCTGCCGCAACAGACGCCACCGGCCTCGGGCATGCTCGTCCGGGAACTCGTGGCGCTCGGCCGGTATCCGTGGCACGGACCGCTCGGTCGCGTCAGTGCGACCGATCGGGAAAAGGTCGCCGAGGCGATGGCGTTGGCCGATGTCGAGCCCTTCGCCGACCGTCTGGTCGATACGCTGTCGGGCGGCGAGCGGCAGCGGGTCTGGCTCGCCATGCTGGTGGCGCAGGATGCCGAGTTCCTGCTGCTCGACGAACCGATCTCCGCGCTCGACATCACCCATCAGGTGGAGGTCCTGGCGCTCGTCCAGCGCCTGTCCCGGGAGCGCGGTCTCGGCGTGGTCGTGGTGCTTCACGACGTGAACATGGCCGCCCGGTTCTGCGACGAGATCCTCGCGCTGCACGGAGGCAGGTTGATCGCCCGCGGAACCCCGGATGAGATCATGACGCCGAGCCGCCTCGAGGCGATCTACGGCATCGCCATGGACGTCATTCCCCATCCCGTCACCGGCCAGCCCGTCAGTTTCGTCCGCTGAGCCTGCCCTCAACCTGCCGCTTGCCGTCATAGGCCACGGGCAGTACCTAGTTCCGCCATGCGCCCGCTGCTCAATCGATTTTTCGCCTATTACCGGCCCCATCGTGGGCTGTTCGTGCTGGATTTTTCCTGCGCCGTCGCCTCCGGCCTGCTGGAACTAGGCTTTCCCATCGCCGTCAAGCTCTTCATCGACACCCTGCTGCCGACCGGCCAGTGGGGGCTGATCGCAGTGTCCTCGGCTCTGCTGCTGGTGATCTATGTCCTCAACGCCGGCCTGATGGCGACGGTGACCTATTGGGGTCACATGCTCGGCATCAACATCGAGACCGAGATGCGGCGCAAGGCCTTCGACCACCTTCAGAAGCTTTCCTTCGGGTTCTTCGACAACCAGAAGACCGGACATCTGGTGGCGCGCCTCACGAAGGATCTGGAGGAGATCGGGGAGGTCGCCCATCACGGGCCCGAGGACCTCTTTATCGCATTGATGACGCTGGTCGGGGCCTTCGCCCTGATGTTCACGGTCAATGTGCAACTGGCCGTGATCACGGCTCTCGTGGTGCCGCTCACGGCCTGGCTGACGACCCGCTACGGCGGGCGCATGACGCGCAATTGGCAGGCGCTCTATGGCCGGGTCGGCGACTTCAATGCCCGGATCGAGGAGAATGTCGGCGGCATCCGCGTCGTCCAGGCCTTCGCCAACGAGGATCACGAACGGCGCCTGTTCGCCGCCGACAACCAGAGCTATCGCAAGACGAAGCTGGAGGCCTACCGCATCATGGCGGCCTCCACGTCGCTGAGCTATCTCAGCATGCGCCTGATCCAGATGGTCGTGATGGTTGCCGGCAGCTATCTGGTGCTCAAGGGCGAACTCAGCGCCGGCGGCTTCGTCGGCTTCCTGCTCCTCGTCGGGGTGTTCTTCCGCCCGATCGAGAAGATCAACTCGGTGATCGAGACCTATCCGAAGGGCATTGCGGGCTTCCGGCGCTACCTCACCTTCCTCGATACCCGGCCCGACATCGCGGACCGTCCAGGAGCGAGGGATGTCAGCAAGCTCAGGGGCGATATCGAGTACCGAAATGTCCGTTTCGGCTATTCGCCGGGACGCGATGTTCTCAACGGCCTCGACCTGACAATCCGGGCCGGCGAGACCGTGGCCTTCGTCGGTCCCTCGGGTGCGGGAAAAACCACGATCTGCTCGCTGCTGCCCCGGTTCTACGAGGTCGACAGCGGCGCCATCACGATCGACGGCATCGATATCCGGGACATGACGCTCCGGTCGCTGCGCAACCAGATCGGAATCGTGCAGCAGGACGTCTTCCTGTTCGCGGGCACCATCCGCGAGAACATCGCCTATGGCCGCCTCGAAGCCAGCGAGGCCGAGATCCGGGATGCCGCCCGCAGGGCACGGCTGGACCAGGTGATCGATTCCCTTCCGGCTGGTCTCGACACCGTCATCGGAGAGCGCGGCGTCAAGCTCTCGGGCGGCCAGAAGCAGCGCCTCGCGATCGCGCGCATCTTCCTCAAGAACCCGCCGATCCTCATCCTCGACGAGGCCACCTCGGCCCTCGATACGGAAACGGAAAGGGCGATCCAGCAGGCTTTGGCCGAACTGTCGAAGGGACGCACGACGCTCGTGATCGCCCATCGCCTCGCCACCATCGTCAACGCCGACCGGATCGCCGTCATCGATCACGGCGTCATCGTCGAGCAGGGCACCCATGGGGAGCTGCTGGGAAGCGGCGGTATCTACACTCGCCTGAGCGAGGCGCAGTTCCGGTGAGCAAGAGCTCTTGAGCTACCGGCCTGCCGCCTCGGCCCAGTAGTCCAGACTGCGGGCGTTGACCGGCGATCCGGCCGCGTCGTGAAGCGCGAGGATCGCCTCGTGAAAGCGCCGGGCCTCCTCGGGGCCGATCAGCAGCCCCAGGCTGTGAATGATCCGCGTGATCCGCAGGTGATTGTGATCGTAGCCCGTAAGCCACCAACGCGTGGTCCCGTAAAACCGGAGCATGCGCTCGGAGGCTTTTATCAGGGTATCGCGCGCCTGCGGATCGGCGCGAATTCCCTCGACCTCGGCAGCGCTCAGAATCGGCGATTGCGGCTGGGCTGCGCTGCGGGCCTTCAGGGGAAACAGCCATTGGATGTAATCGTGAACCTCCTCCAGCTTCTCATCGGAGTAGCCGAGCACATCATTCGCGAGTCGTCCCCGGCTGTCGCGTCCGGTCCCGGCGAGATAGGCGTGGAGAGGTCCTGTCGTCGGTAGAGCCATGGGTGCAGCCTCCGCGATGACCTCGACAGACTGACATCAAACGATGGCTTAAGGGAAGAGGCTCGCGAAAAACCTCGCGCAGACGAGAAGGAGGAAGATGCCGAAAGCCACCTCGAGCCTGCGCTTGGACAGCCGATGCGCCAGCCTTGCGCCGATGGGTGCCATCCAGGTGCTGGTCGGGATGAACAGCACGAAGCCGAGGAGGGAGACATAGCCCAGCGCCAGCGGCGGCTGGAAGGCGATCACATTCGGATAATCCGCCATATGCGGCCATCCGGCATAGATGTAGCCGAGGGCGCCGGGGATCGAGATCAGAATTCCGAGACCGGAGGAGGTGGCGACCGCCTGATGGATCGGCCGGTTGTAGAAGGTCATGAACAGGTTCGACAGCTGGCCGCCGCCGATGCCCATGAGGGCCGAGAGGATTCCGATGAGCCATCCGTAAGCGATCATGATCGGCTTTGCCGGCATGTCGAGGCCGAGGCGCCAGCTGTCCTTGCCGAAGAGCAGGCGGATCGCGGAGATGCCGGCCACGATCACGAACACCCATTTGAAAAGGTCTGCGGGCGCATAGCGGGCGATGACGCTGCCGATGGCGACGCCGAGAACGACGGGCACCGCCCAGACGCGCAGGATCGTCATGTCGACGGCGCCCTTGGCCTTGTGCGCGGAGAAGGAGCGCAGGGAGGTCGGGATGATGATGGCGAGCGATGTGCCGACGCAGAGCGGCATGCGCACTTCCTCGGGAACCTCGAGGATCCGGAAGAGCTCGTAGAGGATCGGCACGGCCACCGCTCCGCCGCCGACGCCGAACACGCCGGCGAGCAGGCCGGTGATCGCTCCGGCCGCCAGGAGGGCGACCACGAGCCAGGCCAGATCGAACAGGGGAATGCCAAACATCGGAGAATCCATCAATCGTCAGCAAGGGGCCGTAGGATCTTTTGCATCCCACGGCAAGTGAGGCTGTTGCAGGGCTGCCCTACGCGGAGGCGCTGCCGGCAAGCCGCTCCTGATATTCGCGCGCCTTTTGGTCGATCCAGGACCGGTCCGTGATGCCGCCAGGATTGGCGCGGGTCGCCATGGCATCCATGAAGGCGAGGAAGCGCTCATGGGCGACGCCGTAGAGGCGGCGCAGCTCGTCCAGGGGTTCGGGATGATCGTCGACGCGCAGATCCAGGATGGGGTAGGGCTCGTCACGCCAGATCTTGATGGCCGCCGACTGCTTGCCCCGCTTGTCGCCGCCCTCGGCTTGTCCCGCATCGAGCGCCGACATAAAGCGGTCGGCGAAGGGCAGGTCGGCGCGACGCTTGTAGGCATCGAGCGTCGCCTGGATCACCATCGGCCCTGCCAGCATGTTGCCGGCGACGGAGACGCCTTCATCCGTGAGGTGCCCGCACCAGTCGACGCAGTCGCGGCCCGTATGGGCCGCGGTGCGGCCGTCCCGGTCGATCACGTGGAGCTGGCGGGATTCCCTGCCGGGATCGCCTTCGGTGAGAACCGCCACGATCTCCTCTGCGCTCCGGCCCTCGGCCAGGAAGCGGATGCCGTCCGTGCCGTAGAGCGGATTGACCAGCGCCTGCGTGGCGAGAGCCCCGATGCGGGCGCCGCCGTGGGGGCAGAGCGCTCCCACGGCGAAGAACTTGGTGGTGACGGCAACGCCGAAGGCGCCGGTCTCGGGATCCTTGGCGATGATCGACCATGTCATGGGCCGTGCTCCTCAGCGCCCGGCCGCATAGGCCTGCATCAGGCGCGGGGTCGCAGCGCCGTGCAGCAACCCGTCCTTGTCGCGGCTTGCCGCCACGAGACGTCCCACCGTCCAGGCCGGTGCGACCTCGACCTCGTGGCCGCGGGCGCGCAGATCGTCGAGGACCTCGGCGCCATAGGTCTCCTCGGCCATGAGATGCCCCGGCTTCTGCTCGCGCGGGTAGAAGGACGACGGGAAATGCGCCGTGTGCGACATCGGCTGGTCGATGGCCTCCTGCAGGTTCAGGTCGTGATGGGCATGGCGCAGGAAGAGGAGGAGTTGCCATTGCTCCTGCTGGTCGCCGCCGGGCGAGCCGAAGACCATGTAGGGCTCGCCGTCCTTCTCCGCCAAGGTCGGCGTGAGCGTGGTGCGGGGGCGCTTGCCGGGTGCGAGGCTCGCGGGCAGGTTCTCCTCGAGCCAGAACATCTGGGCCCGCGAGTTGAGCATGAAGCCAAGTTCCGGGATGACGGGCGAGGATTGCAGCCAGCCGCCGGAGGGCATGGCGGCGATCATGTTGCCGAAGCGGTCGACCGCGTCGATGTGAACCGTGTCGCCGCGGCGTGCCGAGCGCATGGAGGCGAGCGTCGGCTCGCCGCCCGAGATCTTCTTGTCGGTGGTCGAGAGATCGCGCAGAGCCTTCAGGGTTCGCTCCACCTGGTCCTCGTAGCCTTCGACGCGGCCGGGGCGCAGCTCGCGCGACGCGGTGTCGGCGATGAGCTTGCGGCGCTCGTCGTTGTAGGCATCCGAGAGCAGCGTCTGGATCGGCACATCGACGAAATCCGTGTCGCCGTAATAGGCCTCGCGGTCGGCGAAGGCGAGCTTCATGGCCTCGACGACCGTGTGGACGAACCGGGCGCTCGTCGGGCCCATGGCCGCGAGATCGAAGCCCTTCAGCAGCGCCAGCGTCTGCAGGAAGACGGGACCCTGGCCCCAGGGCCGGATCTTGTTCACACGGTAGTTATGATAGTCGTAGGTCTGCGGCGCGTCATAGCTTGCGGACCACTTCGCCATGTCGTCGCCCGTGAGCACGCCGCGATGGTGCGAGCCGCTCTGGTCCATCACCTCCGTCTTGCGCACGAAGGCGTCGATGGCCTCGGCCACGAAGCCCTTGTAGAAGGCGTTGCGCGCGCCTTCGATCTGCGCCTCGCGGTCGCTGCCCTTCGCTTCCGCCTCGCGGATGACGCGCTTCCAGGTATCGGCGAGCTGCGGGTTGCGGAAGAGCTGGCGGGGCCTGGGCACCTCGCCGCCGGGCAGGAAGACGGCGGCGGAGGTGGGCCACTCGGTTTCGAAGAATTCCTTCAAGCCCTTGATCGTGTCCGACACGCGCGGCAGCAGCGGGTGGCCGTGCTCGGCATAATAGATGGCGGGCTCCAGCACCTCTCTCAGGGAGAGCAGGCCGTGGTCGCGCAGCAGCAGCATCCAGGCATCGAAGGCGCCGGGCACGACGGTGGCGAGCATGCCGTTGCCGGGGATGAGCTTGAGGCCTTCGCTCTTGTAATGCGCGATGGTCGCGCCCTTCGGCGCGGTGCCCTGGCCGCAGAGCACTTCGACCTTCTTGGTCTTGGCCGAGTAGAACACCGCAGGCACTTCGCCGGAAGGGCCGACCAGATGCGGCTCGACCACCTGCAGCACGAAGCCGGAGGCGACGCAGGCGTCGAAGGCGTTGCCGCCCTTTTCGAGCATCGCCATGCCTGCCGCTGTGGCGAGCCAATGGGTCGAGGTGACGATGCCGAAGGTGCCGAGGATTTCGGGCCGTGTCGTAAACATGAATCTGCTTCCAGAGTTGGCGTGTTATTACTGTTCGCGAGGATCGAGCGCGTCGCGCAGACCGTCGCCGAGAAGGTTGAATCCGAGCACGATCAGGAAGATGGCCGTGCCGGGGAAAATGGACATCCAGGGCGCTTGGTCCATGAAGTTCTTGGCCGTGTTGAGCATGGAGCCCCAGGACGGGTTCGGCGGCTGCTGGCCGAGACCGAGGAAGGACAGGCTCGCCTCTGCGATGATGGCGGCTGCGATGGTGAGCGTGCCCTGCACCAGGATCGGCGGCAGCACGTTCGGCAGAACATAGCGCAGCATGATCCAGAAGTCGGGCAGGCCGATGGCCCGCGCGCCCTCGACGTAATCCTCGGCCTTTACCGTCAGAACCTGGCCGCGGGTGAGGCGGATGAAGATCGGCATGGCCGAGAGACCGATGGCGATCATTGCGTTGGTAAGGCTTGGGCCAAGGAAGGCGGCGAGCGCGATGGCGAAGATGAGGAACGGGATCGCCAGCATGGCGTCGGTGGCGCGGGAGATCACCGCATCGATCCAGCCGCCGAAATAGCCGGCGACGAGGCCGAACGGCACGCCGAGCACGATGGCGATGGTGACCGAAACCACGCCCGCCATGATGGAGGCGCGAGCGCCCCAGAGCATGCGCGAGAGGAGATCGCGCCCAAGTTCGTCCGTGCCGAACCAGAACAGGGCCGAGGGCATCTTCCGGATGCTGGTGAAGCTCGGCTTGATCGGATCGTAAGGCGCGAAGTAAGGGCCGATGAGAGCGACAAGAACGAAGAACAGGACGATGGCGCCGCCGAGGACGGCGCTCTTGTTCTTCAGGAACTTTGCGAGGACGCGACTGCGCTTCTTGGGCAGCGCGACCTCATCGGCGACAATGGCTGTGGCGCTCATGCGGCGTGCCTCAGGCGGGGATTGACGAGGACGTAAAGGACATCGGCCAGGAGGTTCATGAAGATGAACCCGACGGCGGTGCAGAGAACGACGCCCTGCACCACGGCGTAGTCACGGTTGAACACAGCGTCCACGATGAGCTTGCCGAAGCCGGGGATGGTGAAGATCTGCTCGGTGAGCACGGCGCCGGCGAGAAGCTCGCCGAAGAGCAGCGTGGAGAGCGTCACGATGGGAATGAGCGCGTTGCGCAGGGCGTGCTTCAGAATGACCTTCCGGGATAGAAGCCCCTTGGCGCGGGCGGTGCGGATATAGTCCGAGCGCATCACGCCGAGCATCGCGCTGCGGGTGTGGCGCATCAGGCTCGCGGCAAGACCCGTGCCGAGCACGAAGGCGGGCATGATCATGGTCTTGATGTTGAGCCACAGATCCTCGGTCGGCGGCACAAAGCCGGAGGCCGGAAGCAGCTTCCAGCGCACCGAGACCAGCATGATGAGCATGATCCCGAGCCAGAAATTGGGAATGGACAGGCCCGAGAGGGCGACGACGTTGGCGGTGTAGTCGACCGCCGTTCCCTTTTTCACGGCCGAGATGATGCCGGTGGGAATGCCGATGGCGAGCGCGACGATCATGGCCATGATGGCCAGTTCCAGGGTCACGGGGAGCTTGCTGAGAATGAGTTCGAGCACCGGAATGTCGGTTCGCAGCGAGATCCCGAGATTGCCGGTCAGCGCCGAGCCGATCCAGGCGAAATACTGAACCGGAATCGGATCGTCCAGGCGATATTTCTCGCGCAGATAGGCGAGCACCTGAGGATCGCGCTCCTCGCCCGCCATGGTCAGCACCGGATCGCCCGGCAGCAGCTTCTGCAGGGCAAAGACCAGAAGCGACACGATGATCAGTGTCGGAATGGCTATCAGTATTCGTCGTCCGATGTAGCGCAGCATCAGCTCATGGAACCTGCTTCAGAGAAAGTGTGGGCGTGCCCGGCTGCTTAAGCCGGGCACGCGGTGTTCGGTTGTCTTAGGAAGCGAACTTCACGCCCTTCAGACGGATCATGCCGTCCGGATAAGGCTTGAAACCTTGAAGCTTCTTCGCATGAACGAAGGGCCAGGGCTGGTAGTAGGTATAGATGATCGGCAGATCCTGCTTCAGGATTTCCTGCGCGGCATCGTAGAGCTGCTTGCGCTTCGCCTCGTCGTTGGTGACGCGGGCGTCGTTGAGGAGCTTGTCGATCTGCTCGTTGCAGTACTTGCCGTCGTTCAAGGCACCCTTGCAGGTGACGAAGGCATGGATGTTGCCATCGGGATCGACGCGGCCGGACCAGCCGATCACGTTCACGTCGAAGTTGCCGGCCTGGGCCTCCTTCTGCATGGCGGCGAACTCGGTCGGCCGCAGCGAGATCTCGAAGCCCGCCTCGGCGGCCATCGCCTGGATGATCTCGGCGATCTGTTGAGCCGTCGTGCCGGTTCCGAAGGTCAGTTCGAACTTCACCTTCTCGACGCCCGCTTCCTTCAACAGCTGCTTCGCCTTGGCGACGTCGCGCTTGTTGGCGGCGAATTTCGGATTGTTGTAGGGGCTCGCTTCCGGGAAGGGCTGGCCCGCCGGCGGATAGATGCCGGCGCCCACCACCTCGTTGATCACGTTACGGTCGATCGACAGCTCGAAGGCCTGGCGCACGCGCTTGTCCTGTCCGAGGGGCGACTTCGAACGCTCGCCGTTATTGGTGTTGATGGTCAGGCCCTGGTAGCCGATGCCAGAGACGGGCGCGAAGACGAGGTTCGAGTCGCCCTTGGCAGCGGGAACGTCGCTCGGCGCCAGACGCTCGATGAGATCGAGGTTGCCGGAGCGCAGGTTGGCGAGGCGCACAGTGGTGTCCGGGATGGGCTGGAACACGATGCGCTCGAAGGCGAAGTTCTTCGCGTCCCAGTGATCGGCGAACTTCTCCAGGATGATGCGGTCGTTCTGGACGCGCTCGACGAACTTGTAAGGGCCCGAGCAGATCGGCTTCTGCGCGAAGTCGGCCGAGGCGAGGGCCTTCGGCGACATGATCATGCCGGCGCGGTCGGAGAGCTGCGAGAGCAGGGTCGCGTCGGGGCGGGACAGATTGACCTTCACGGTGAGGTCGTCGACGGCCTCGACGTTGTCGACCGAGGTCAGCTCGCTCTTGCGCAGAGAGTCCGGCAGCGTGCGGGCCCGTTCGATATTGGCCTTCACTGCGGCGGCATTCATCGGCTCGCCGTCGTGGAATTTCACGCCAGGACGCAGCTTGAAGGTCAGCGACTTGCCGTCGTCGCCCCAGCTCCACTCCGTTGCGAGTTCGGGCGTGAACTTCAGGTCGGGGGTGATGTCGACGAGCTTGTTGCACAGCGAGGTGAATACGATGCGGCCGACGAAGGTGCGGGCGCGGTGCGGATCGAGCACATCCGGGTCTTCGTTCAGACCGATGCGCAGGGTCTGCGCGGAGGCCGCGGTGCTCATGATGAGCCCGGCGGCCAAGGCAAGGAGCAGTCTCTTCTTCATTTCGTAGTCCTCCAATCTTCCTCTGGGTATTGTCCTCTGAGTTCAGGGGCTCGTCGCGACGGGCTTATCCTGCCGTTCGCGCCAAGTTCGGTAGAGCGCCAGGCGCTTGGCGAGCGCCGCGCTCGGGGGCGGCGCGCTGATGGAACCAGCGCCCGCTCCCTGGATTTCGCGCCAGAAATGGCAGGCGACCTGCCGTCCGTCGGGCGCTGCTTCCAGCACCGGGTGCTGCTCCTTGCACAGCGCCCGTGCATGGGGGCAGCGGGTGTGGAAGCGGCAGCCGGGGGGCGGAGCGGCCGGGCTCGGCACATCCCCCTGCAGCAGCGCCTTCGGCTGGCGGTTTGCGGGGCTCGGAACGGGGATCGCCGCGAGCAAAGCCTGCGTGTAGGGATGCAGCGGGTTGTCGAACAGGGCATCCGTGTCCGACAATTCGACGATCTCACCCAGATACATGACGGCCACGCGGTCGCTCATATGCCGGATGACGGCGAGATCGTGCGCCACGATCACGAGGGTGAGGCCGAAGCGGTCCTTCAGATCCTCGAGCAGGTTGATGATCTGCGCCTGGATCGACACGTCGAGCGCGGAAACCGGCTCGTCGCCGATGATCAGCTTGGGATCGCCCGCGAGTGCCCTGGCGATGCCGATGCGCTGGCGCTGGCCGCCGGAGAACTCGTGCGGATAGCGGTCCGAGTGCGTCGGCAACAGGCCGACGGTCCGCATGAGGTCGGCCACGCGCTCGCGCTTCTCGCGTCCGGATGCGAGATTGTGCAGCCAGATCGGCTCGGCGATGATGTCGCCCACGTTCATGCGCGGGTTGAGCGAGGCGTAGGGATCTTGGAAAATGATCTGCAGCTCGCGGCGCAGCTTGCGCAGATCGCTCTTGTTGAGCTTCAGGATCGACTGGCCCTCGTAGCGCACGTCTCCGCCGGTCGGTTCGATCAGGCGCAGGAGAAGCCGGCCCAATGTGGACTTGCCGCAGCCGGATTCTCCGACGACGGCGAAGGTCTCTCCGCGCCGGATGCCCAGGGAGACGCCGTCCACCGCTCGCACGATGGTGGGCAATGCGAGCAGGCCGCCGCCGCCGAAATGCTTCGTCAGGTCGACGCCTTCGAGGATGATGTCGTTTGCGGGCATCACGCTCATCAGGCGGCTCCACGGTGAACTTCGAGGGGGGCGTACCAGCAGCGTGCCTTATGTCCGGGCCGGATCTCGGCGAGCGGCGGTGGATCGTTCGCACAATGGGAGTCGGAGAACGGGCAGCGAGGTGTGAAGCGGCAGCCCTTCGGCATCAGCTCGGCGGGGGGTACGGTGCCGCGGATCGTGGCGAGACGGCCTTGCCTGCGGCCGAGCGAGGGGACGGAGCCCATGAGGCCGATGGTGTAGGGATGTTGCGGATCATCGAAGATCGCCTCGACCGGTGCACTCTCGACGACCCGACCGGCATACATCACGGCGACCTCGTCGGCGACTTCCGCCACCACGCCGAGATCGTGGGTGATGAGCATCATGGCCGTGCCGGTCTCCTCCTGCAGTCGGCGGATGAGGGTCAGGATCTGCGCCTGGATCGTCACGTCGAGCGCCGTTGTCGGCTCGTCGGCGATCAGAAGCTGCGGGTCGTTGGCGAGCGCCATGGCGATCATCACGCGCTGGCGCATGCCGCCGGACATTTCGTGCGGATAAGCGCGCAGGCGCTTTTCAGGCGCGGGAATACGCACCTTCTTGAGCATATCGAGCGCCCGCTCCCAGGCCTCGGCCTTCGAGACCTTGCGATGCCGGGCGATGCCCTCCGCGATCTGGTCGCCGATGGTGAAGGCGGGATTGAGCGACGTCATCGGCTCCTGGAAGATCATGGCCATCCGGTCGCCGCGAAGATCCGAACGCTCGCGTTCGGAGAGCGTCAGCAGGTCCCTGCCATCGAAGAGGGCGGTGCCTGCAACGATCCGCGCCGGCGGCGTCGGCAGGAGGCCCATGAGCGCCAGCGACGTGACGCTCTTGCCGCAACCGGACTCGCCCACGATGCACAGGGTCTTGCCCTTGCTCACGGAGAATGACACGTCGTCGACCACGTTGATGCCCTTGGGCGCGCCATCGAAGCGAACCGACAATCCCTGGACCGTCAGAAGGGGAGCGTCGGAAGCCGTAGCGGCGCTGCTCAGGTCTTGAATCTTGGTGATCGGCTGCCGCACCGCCTCATGTCCCATGGCGAATTCGATCCTTGTTGCTTGTTGTCACGGGTTCCGGTGGAACGCTTCCGTCGATGCGGTCGGGCAGGGGGCTGGTCATGACCTTGAGAAGGCCGTCCCGCACGAGCTCGAGATGCTCGCGCATCGTCTGCTCCGCCGCATGGGCCTCGCGCTGGGCGATGGCGGCGATGACGCGGCGGTGCTGCTCCACATAGATCTGCTGGCGCTCGCCGGAGCGCGCCCGCTCCCGCAGAAGGCGCCAGGTCGTGTCCTGCCGGATGCGGTCGATCATGTCGAAGACGGCCAGGAGCAGAGAGTTGCCCGCCGCTTCCGCAATGGTGCGGTGCAGGGCGCTGTCCCAGAGCTCGCGCCCGTCTGCGTCCGAGCTCGACGCAGTCCTCTCGGCCAGACGGAGGAGGCGCTCGATGTCGCCGTTGGTGGCCCGCATGGCGGCGAGACGGGCGAGGGCCGGTTCGATCTCCAGTCGCGCGTCCATCACCTCGAGCGGATGGGTGCGCTTCGCCAGCTCTTCCAGATCGGTCGCGGCATGGGCGGGGCGGGAGCCGAGGAACGTGCCCTTGCCCTGATGGCGCCATATCCGGCCCTCTGCTTCCAGGACCTCCAGCGCCCGCCGCAGGGCACGGCGGCCGATCCCGATCCGGGCCGCCAGCTCGCGCTCAGGCGGCAGGCGCTGCCCGGCGTCGAACGAGCTGTCGTCCAGAAGAGCCCGCAAGCGCCCGAGGGCGAAGTTGGAGCTATCCGTCAATGGATCGGGTTCGGACATGAAATCCAAGGCTCTACGAACCAATGTTGCTGCAGGGGCGCTTCCTGCGACCTCTTCTTGCGGGGTCGAGGGCGTTCACGAAACGACGCTAGCCCAATTGCGAACCAATTTGCAACTGGTCCACTGGTGGTTCGTTGTTCATCCCCTGCTGGATTCCTGGCCAGCCCAACCGGACGGGTGTCGTCGCTCTCTACAGACTCCCCACTCCGCTGCCTAAAATTTACGCAGCGGAATGCTCGGCTGCCGAGGGGACGATGGACGCGGTCCTTTGGCCTGAAACTTGCTTCATCTGGCCAAGTCCCGGACCATTGCGCAGCGAGAGCTTTCACAAATTTGACCAAAGACAGCCAATTCGGTCAGCGGCCTCTTCGCGTTGCGATCATCGAAGAAAACAGTATCCGGGCGGCGATCCTCGTCGATGGGCTGAGGGAGGCCGGGATTTTGGACGTGGAGGTCATCGAGGCGATGACCCACATGCTCCGACGCCTGAGCATCATCGACCCGGATGTGATCATCATCGGCATCGAGAACCCGAGCCGGGACGTGCTGGAGCAGATGTTCCAGGTCTCGAAGCTGGTCTCGCGCCCTGTGGCGATGTTCGTGGACCGCTCGGACGGCTCGATGATCGAGGCTGCCGTCGAGGCGGGCGTATCCGCCTATGTGGTCGACGGCCTGCGCAAGGAACGGGTGAAGGCGATCGTCGACATGGCGGTGAGCCGGTTCAATGCCTTCGAGCGCCTGCAGCGTGAGCTGGTGGAAGCCAGGAGCGAGCTGGCCTCCCGAAAGGTTGTCGAACGCGCGAAGGGCATTCTCATGAGAACGCGGCAGCTCTCGGAGGAGGAGGCCTATGCGCTTCTTCGCCAGACCGCCATGAACGAGAAACGGAAGCTGGTCGACATCGCCCAGAGCGTGGTGACGGCCGCTTCTCTTCTGGAGAAATGAAGACGTGTGGGGAATAGAGGATGTGAGCGGGGATCCTGCAAGCCGGACCGGATCCGTGGACGATACCCCGTCGACGAGGAGCGGGCGCCGGGCTCCGGAGCGCCTGGTGCGCGTCGGGTTCATCCCGCTCGTCGACATGGCAGTGCTCGTGGCCGCGGCCGAGCAGGGTTTTGCCGAACGCGAAGGCATCCGCCTGCAACTGATGAAGGACGTGTCGTGGTCCAATATCCGCGACCGGCTGGCCTTTCGCCAGTTCGACGTCGCTCACATGCTGAGCCCGATGCCGATCGCATCCCAGCTCCATCTCGGCTCCAATCCCTATTGCTGCTTCACGCCCTTCGCCTTGGGACGCGGAGGCAACGCGATCACGCTCTCGCTCGATCTCTATCGCGAGATGCAGGCTCTGGCCGGACTCGACGGATCGGAAGGAGCGCTTGCGAACGCATTGGCCCTGAAACAGGTGGTGGAGCGCAGGCGCGTGGCCGGCCGGAAGCCTCTCGTCTTCGCCATGACCTATCCGTTCTCCTCGCATAACTACGAGTTCCGGTTCTGGCTCGCGGCCGCCGGCATCAATCCGGATACCGACGTCACCATGACCGTGGTGCCGCCGCCACTCACGGTGGATGCCATGACGACACGGGCCATCGACGGCTTTTGCGTCAACGCGCCCTGGAACATGATCGCTGTCGAGAAAGGCATCGGGCGGATGGTGGCGACCAAGGCCGATATCTGGCCCTCGGCGCCGGAGAAGGTGCTCGGCGTCAGTCCGGAATGGGCGGAGGAGAATCCTGAGACGCTGTCGCGCCTCGTCGTGGCGCTCGACGCGGCGGCGCGCTGGTGCGATACGCGGGAGAACCATGCCGCGCTGGCGGACATGATGTCCGATCAAACCTATCTCGGCGTTCCATCGGGCCTGATCCTGCGCCTGTTCTCAGGACGGCTGACAATCGATCCGGACGGTCGCGTGCGACACGTGGAGAATTACCTGAGGTTCTACGGGCAGGCCGCGAACTTCCCATGGACCAGCCAGGCGCTCTGGATCTACAGCCAGATGGTGCGGTGGGGTCAGGTGGCTCACAGTGAAGCCAATCTTGCACAGGTGAAGGCCGCTTATCGCCCCGATCTCTATCGAGACATATTGGCAGGCTCGGGCACTTCCGTGCCGCTTGTCGACAGCAGGGTCGAGGGGCTGGAGGAGACATTCATCGACGGCCGCAGCTTCTCGCCCGATGACATCCCCGCCTATGTCGAAGGATTTCCGATCCGCACTGCCGCGAATGCCGCGGTCGACGAATAGGCATTGCACCGCACACAAGTAAGGCGCAGTGCACAAATTATGACCTTGAGCAGAATATGGGCAGTCTATACCTTTTCTAAGTGAGAGACGGGTCGGACAAGGACGTCCGAGCCACTCTCGAAGACAGGCCGGTCAACGATGACGGGCCGTTATGCCTCTCAAGAGGCGTTCCCGACAACGACGTCGCCGGATCAGCTGTGCCCGCTCATATGCGGCATACAGTTCATCTCGCGGCGTTTTTTGCGTTTCGGCCGAGCCCGCATGGTCCGGCGACAGGAGATCTGCGTCTGTCGTCGAGCCTCGGGCTCCAGACCGATCCGCCTGACGAAGTTTCATCGACTCTCGTCCGCACGGCGCGACGGCAGGAACAGGGGAAGCACGATGCAGACACCGAAGATCACCCGTCGAGATGCGCTCCGCAGTGCAAGCGCAGCCTTGACGCTGGCTGCCGTGAAGGCCGCTTTTCCCGGCGGTGCCTTCGCGCAGAGTGCCGAGCCCGAAACGAAGACCGTCAAACTCGGCTACATCGCGCTCACCGATGCGGCGGCTCTGGTCATCGCCAAGGAAAAGGGCTTCTTCGCCAAGCACGGCTTGCCGGATGCGGAAGTGCTGAAGCAGGCGTCGTGGGGCGCGACTCGCGACAATCTCGTTCTGGGCTCGGAAGCAAACGGCATCGACGGCGCACATATCCTCACGCCGATGCCGTATCTGATCTCGACCGGCAAGGTGACTCAGGGCGGCGTGCCGACGCCGATGTATATCCTTGCCCGCCTCAATCTCGATGCGCAGGCGATCTCCGTCGCGGCCGAATACAATGGCTTGAAGCTCGGTCTCGATGCGTCGCCGCTGAAGGAGGCCTTCGCGAAGAAGCGCGCGGCGGGCGGCGATCCGAAGGTCGCCATGACGTTCCCGGGCGGCACGCACGATCTCTGGATCCGCTACTGGCTCGCGTCCGGCGGCATCGATCCCGACAAGGACGTGTCCACCATCGTCGTGCCGCCGCCCCAGATGGTCGCCAACATGAAGGTCGGCACCATGGATGCGTTCTGCGTCGGCGAGCCCTGGAACGCGCAGCTCATCAACCAGAAGCTCGGATACACCGCCGCCAACACCTACGAGATCTGGAACAAGCATCCGGAAAAGGCGCTGGGTCTTCGCGCCGCCTGGGTCGACAAGCACCCGAAGGCGGCCCGCGCCCTGCTCATGGCTGTGATGGAGGCTCAGGCCTGGTGCGACAAGCTCGAGAACCGCGAGGAGATGTGCAAGATCGTCGGCACCCGCGCCTGGTTCAACGTGCCCGTCGCCGACATCCTGCCGCGCCAGAAGGGCGATTACGATTACGGCATCGACGGCAAGGTGGTGAAGGACTCGCCAGGGATCATGAAGTTCTGGCGCGACCACGCCTCGTTCCCGTTCAAGTCGCACGACCTGTGGTTCATCGCCGAGAACATGCGCTGGGGCAAGTTCGAGACGAACACCGACGCCAAGGCGCTCGTCGACAAGGTCAACCGCGCCGATCTCTGGCGCGACGCCGCCACGACGCTCGGCGTCGCGGCAAGCGACATCCCGGCCAGCGACAGCCGCGGCAAGGAGACCTTCTTCGACGGCAAGGTGTTCGATCCGGACAATCCGCAGGCTTATCTGGCGAGCCTGCCCATCAAGCGCATCGCGTAACCGTCGGAGAACAGGCTCATGGTTCATTCCGCACGCGTCCTCGCCCTCCCGAATCCGAAGATTCCAGCGCCAGCCCAGCAGGCCGCACTGCATCCGCTGGCACCGAAGCCCGTCAGCGTTCTCTCCCGTGCCGCCCGGCTCGGCGCCGGAATCGTCACACAGGTGGCACCGCCGGTTCTGACCATCGCCCTCCTGCTGCTTCTCTGGCAGATGCTGGCATCGGGTCCCACTTCGGCGCTTCCAAGCCCTCTCAAGGTGATCGACGAGAGCTGGGACATCATCGTCAACCCGTTCAAGGTCGGGAACGGCATTGACCAGGGCCTGTTCTGGCACGTGTCGGCCTCCCTCGTCCGCGTCGGCTACGGCTATATCCTCGCTGCGATCGTCGGCATCGGAGTGGGCGTCCTGCTCGGCCAGTCGACGCTCGCCATGCGCGGCCTCGATCCGGTGTTCCAGGTTCTGCGCACCATTCCTCCTCTGGCCTGGCTGCCGCTGTCGCTGGCGGCCTTCCGCGACGGGCAGCCCTCCGCCATCTTCGTGATCTTCATCACCAGCGTCTGGCCGATCCTGATCAACACCTCGGTGGGCATCCGCAACATCCCGCAAGATTATCGCAACGTCGCCAAGGTCCTGCGCCTGTCGCCGATCGAGTTCTTCGCGCGCGTCATGGTGCCCGCCACTGTGCCGCACATGTTCACCGGCCTTCGCATCGGCATCGGCCTGTCATGGCTCGCCATCGTCGCGGCCGAGATGCTGATCGGCGGCGTCGGCATCGGCTTCTTCATCTGGGACGCGTGGAACTCCTCGCTCATCTCCGACATCATCGTGGCCCTGGTCTATGTGGGCGTCGTCGGCTTCCTGCTCGACCGCTCCATCGCGGCCATCGGCCATCTGCTCACCCGCGGCACCGCTGCGCAGTAAGGGGAAAGCATCATGGCCTATCTCAAGATCGATCATGTCAGCATCTCCTTCCAGCGCGCCGGCGCCACGACCGAAGTGCTGCGGGACGTGAACCTCTCCATCGAGAAGGGCGAATACGTCTCGATCATCGGCCACTCGGGCTGCGGCAAGTCCACGGTGCTCAACATCGTGGCAGGGCTCCTGGAGCCCTCCCAGGGCGGCGTGCTCCTGGAAGGCAAGGCCGTCAGCGGCCCGGGCCCGGACCGTGCCGTGGTGTTCCAGAACCACTCGCTGCTGCCATGGCTGACCGTGCGCGAGAATGTCGATCTCGCGGTCAACAAGGTTTTTCGCGGCAGGAAGTCGAAGGCGGAGCGCCGCGACTGGACCCGGCACAATCTCGAGCTGGTGCATATGGCCCATGCCGAGAACAAGCGCCCGCACGAGATTTCCGGCGGCATGAAGCAGCGCGTCGGCATCGCCCGCGCGCTGGCGATGGAGCCGAAGATCCTGCTGCTCGACGAGCCGTTCGGAGCGCTCGACGCGCTGACCCGCGCCCATCTGCAGGATCAGGTCATGGAGATCCACAGCCGGCTCGGCAACACGATCATCATGATCACCCACGACGTGGACGAGGCGGTTCTCCTCTCCGACCGGATCGTCATGATGACGAACGGGCCCGCCGCCACGATCGGCGAGGACATGAGCGTCGACCTGGATCGCCCGCGCAAGCGCCTCGAACTGGTCGGCAATTCCACCTACAACGACGCCCGTGCCGCCGTGCTGGAGTTCCTCTATGCACGCCACCGGGCTCCGACACTCGCAGCGTGAGGAGAGTGACGATGCCCAAGAAGCTTGTCGTCATCGGCAACGGCATGGCCGCAGGCCGTGCCCTGGAGGAGCTGTTCGAGCGCGCTCCCGGTGCATACGACGTGACCATCTTCGGCGCCGAGCCGCGGGTGAATTACAACCGCATCATGCTCTCGCCCGTCCTCTCCGGCGAAAAGGCCTATGAGGACATCCTGATCCACGACGATGCCTGGTACGAGACGCACGGCATCACGCTTCATCGCGGCAAGCAGGTCGTCGAGATCGACCGCGCGTGCAAGCGTGTGACCGCAGCGGACGGAGCGACGGCGGATTACGACCGGCTCCTCGTCGCCACAGGCTCGATGCCCTTCGTGGTGCCGATCCCCGGCGCGACCCTGCCGGGCGTTGTCACCTACCGCGACCTCGACGACGTGAACAAGATGCTCGAAGCGGCCGGGAAGGGCGGGCATGCCGTCGTCATCGGCGGCGGCCTGCTCGGGCTCGAGGCGGCGGCCGGCCTCAAGGCCCAGGGCATGGAGGTCACGGTTCTTCACCTCATGCCCACGCTGATGGAGCGCCAGCTCGATCCCTCGTCCGGCTACCTGCTGCAGAAGGCGTTCGAGGATCGCGGAATCGCGGTGCGCTGCAAGGCGAACACCCATGCGATCCTGGGCGAGACCCATGTCACCGGCGTCCGGCTCGACGACGGCACGGAGCTTGCCGCAGACATCGTCGTCATGGCTGTCGGCATCCGTCCGAATGCGGTTCTAGCCAAGGAGGCGGGGCTCGAGACCAACCGGGGCGTGCTCGTCGGCGACGACATGCGCACCAGCGACCCTGATGTGTTCTCGGTCGGCGAATGCGTCGAGCATCGTGGCCTCTGCTACGGCCTCGTGGCGCCGCTCTATGAGATGGCGAAGGTGGTGGCAGCCCAGCTCGCCGGTGACGAGACGGCCGCCTATACCGGCTCGGTCACGGCGACCAAGCTGAAGGTCACGGGCATCGATCTGTTCTCGGCCGGCGATTTCGGCGAGGCCAAGGATCGGCAGGACATCGTCCTGCGCGATGCCGCCCGGGGCGTCTACAAGCGCCTCGTGCTCAAGGAAAACCGGATCGTCGGCGCCGTTCTCTATGGGGAGACGGGCGATGGGTCCTGGTTCTTCGATCTGCTGCGCAAGGAGGCGGATGTCTCGGAATTGCGCGATACCCTGATCTTCGGTCAGTCCTACGTCGGAGGCGCTCCCCTGGACCCTACGGCGGCCGTTGCAGCCTTGCCGGATGATGCGGAAATCTGCGGCTGCAACGGCGTGTGCAAGGGCAAGATCGTTCAGGCGATCACGGACAAGGGACTGAGCTCTCTCACCGAGGTGAGAGCGCATACCAAGGCCTCCGCCTCCTGCGGCACCTGCACCGGCTTGGTCGAGCAGGTGATGACCCTGACGCTCGGCGACAAGTTCGCAAAATCGGCGGTCGAGCCTATGTGCGGCTGCACCGATCTCGGACATGACGACGTGCGCCGGCTCATCCGCGCGGCGGAGCTGAAGTCGATCCCGGCGGTCATGCAGGAACTCGGCTGGAAGAGCTCCTGCGGCTGCGCCAAGTGCCGCCCGGCACTGAACTATTATCTCCTCTGCGACTGGCCCGAGGAATACGAGGACGACGGGCGCTCGCGCTTCGTCAACGAGCGTGTCCACGCCAACATCCAGAAGGACGGCACCTATTCGGTCGTGCCGCGCATGTGGGGCGGGCTCACGAACCCGCGGGAGCTGCGCGCCATCGCGGATGTGGCCGAGCGCTACAACATCCCGACGGTGAAGGTCACGGGTGGGCAGCGTATCGACCTGTTGGGCGTGCGCAAGGAGGATCTGCCGGCGGTCTGGGCCGATCTCAACGATGCGGGCATGGTCTCGGGCCATGCCTATGCCAAGGGCCTGCGTACGGTGAAGACCTGCGTCGGCACGGATTGGTGCCGCTTCGGCACGCAGGATTCCACCGGCCTCGGCGTCAAGATCGAGAAGTTCATGTGGGGGTCCTGGACGCCGGCGAAGGTCAAGATGGGCGTCTCCGGCTGTCCGCGGAACTGCGCGGAATCGACGTGCAAGGATGTGGGCGTGATCTGCGTCGATTCCGGCTACGAGATCCATTTCGCCGGTGCCGCCGGCCTCCACATCAAGGGCACGCAGCTGCTGTGCAAGGTCCCCGAGGAGGACGAGTGCATCGAGGTCATCGCGGCCCTGACGCAGCTCTACCGCGAGCAGGGGCACTACCTCGAGCGCATGTACAAATGGGCCGACCGGATCGGTGTGGATTCCATCCGTGCGACCGTGGTCGACGACCTGGAAAAGCGCCGGACCCTCTACGAGCGCTTCGTGGTCTCGCAGCGCAATGCGCAGGTCGATCCCTGGGCCGAGCGGGTCGCCGGACGCGACGCGCACGAGTTCAGGCCCATGGCGAACTTCACCCTGGCGGAGGCTGCGGAATGAGCGAGTGGATCGATATCGGCGCGGTCGAGGATGTGCCTGTTCTCGGGTCCCGCGTCGTGCAGGCGCCCGGCGGCGACATCGCGGTCTTCAAGGCGGCGGACGGAACGCTGTTCGCCCTGCGCGACCGTTGCCCGCATAAGGGAGGGCCCTTGTCGCAAGGCATCGTGCACGGCCATTCCGTGACATGCCCGCTGCACAACTGGGTGATCAGCCTGGAAACGGGGGAAGCCCAGGGCGCGGATCACGGCTGCACCAACAAGATCCCGCTGCGGATCGAGGGCGCGCGCATCCTGCTTGCAGCCTCGGCTCTCATGGCCCGCGCTGCCTGAAGGAAGAGGAATGGCGAGCGGCACCCCAACCCGGACCACCTGCCCCTATTGCGGCGTTGGCTGCGGTGTGGTGGCGACGCCGCAGGAGGACGGCTCCGTCGCGATCAAGGGGGACGAGCGGCATCCGGCCAATTACGGCCGCCTCTGCTCGAAGGGTTCGGCGCTGGGCGAGACGCTGAGCCTCGACGACCGGCTGCTTCATCCCGAAATCGACGGGCGCCGCGCCGGCTGGAACGAGGCGCTCGATCTCGTCGCCGCGCGCTTTTCCGAAACCATTGCCGAACACGGGCCGGAATCGGTCGCCTTCTACGGTTCGGGCCAGCTCCTCACCGAGGATTACTACGTCGCCAACAAGCTGATGAAGGGCTTCATCGGCGCGGCGAACATCGACACCAACTCCCGCCTCTGCATGGCCTCGTCCGTGGCCGGACATATCCGCGCCTTCGGCTCCGACACCGTGCCCGGCACCTATGAGGATCTGGAGGAGGCCGATCTCGTCGTGCTCGTCGGCTCCAACATGACCTGGTGCCATCCCGTCCTGTTCCAGCGGCTTCTCGCGGCCCGGGAGCGGCGCGGCACGAAGATCGTGGTCATCGATCCCCGCCGCACGGTCACCGCTGAGGCTGCCGATCTCCATCTGGCGGTGGCTCCCAACTCGGATGTGGCGCTCTTCGCCGGTCTTCTCGATCATCTCGACAGGATGGGCCTCTGCGACGGCGATTATGTCGGCAGCCACACGTCCGGCCTCGACGAGGCTCTGCAAGCCGCTCGGGAATGCGGCTTTCCCGGAGCCTTGACCGCGACCCGTCTCCCGGCCGAGCAACTGCGCGAGTTCTATACGCTGTGGAGCTGCTCCGAGCGCGTGGTGACCGCCTATTCGCAGGGCGTCAACCAATCCGTCGTCGGCACCGACAAGGTGACCGCCATCATCAATTGCCACCTGTTCACCAGCCGCATCGGTCGGCCCGGCATGGGGCCGTTCTCGCTCACCGGCCAGCCCAACGCCATGGGCGGGCGCGAGGTCGGCGGATTGGCGAACATGCTCGCGGCGCACCTGGACATCGCCAACCCCAATCATCGCGGGATGGTGCAGGCGTTCTGGAACGGCCCGCGCATGGCCGGAAGGCCGGGCCTGAAGGCCGTCGATCTCTTTCGCGCCGTCGGGCAAGGGCAGGTCAAGGCGGTCTGGATCATGGGCACGAATCCTGCCGATTCCCTCCCCGATGCGGATGCCGTTCAGGACGCCCTGCGCCGCTGCCCGTTCGTGGTGGTGAGCGATGTGGTGCGCACCGACACGACGCGCCATGCGCACGTGCTCCTGCCCGCCGCTGCCTGGGCGGAGAAGAGCGGCACGGTGACGAATTCCGAGCGCCGCATCTCGCGCCAGCGCTCTTTCCTGAAGCCTCCCGGCGAGGCACGGCCCGATTGGCGCATCATCTGCGATGTCGCTGCCCGCATGGGCTTTGCCGAAGCATTCGATTATCAGTCACCGGCCGAGATCTTCCGTGAGCACGCCGCTCTCTCCGGTCTCGCCAATGACGGAAGACGCGATTTCGACATCGGCGCCTGTGCCGAACTGAGCGAGGCTGCCTACGATGCTCTGGAGCCGTTCCAATGGCCGCGCCGGCAGGGCGAGGCGCTCGATGCCGGCACGACGCGCTTCTTCGCAGGGGGCGGGTTCTATACGCCCAACAGGCGAGGGCGGTTCGTCGCGACGCCGGTTTCGCAGCAAGCGGTCTCCCTTGATTTTCCGCTGATCCTCAACACCGGCCGCATCCGCGACCAGTGGCACACGATGACACGGACGGCGAAGACGCCGCGCCTGATGAGCCATTATGCGGAAAGCTTCTGCGAGATCCATCCGGATGATGCGGAGGACGCCGGAGTTGCGCCCGCCACGCTGGTGCGCATCGTCACGCCGCAGGGGACAGTCATCGTCCGCGCCCTCGTGACCGAGCGCCAACAGAAGGGCAGCATCTTCGTCCCCATGCACTGGACGGACCAGCAGACGGCGCAGGGACGCATCGGCGCGGCAACTCTGGCGGCTGTCGATCCGGTCTCCGGCCAGCCCGGCCTCAAGTTCTCCGGCGCCCGCATCGAGCCGTTCGATGTCGCCTGGTACGGGTTCGCGGTGCTGCGCAACAGGCCCGAGACAATTCCGGCGGATTACTGGGCGATCGCGCAGGCCGAGGGAGGCTGGCGCATCGAGCTCGCCGGTGCCGAACCGGTGGAGGATTGGGCAGATTTCGCCGCCGATCTGATCGGCAGCGGCGAGAACCTGGAGACGCTGTCGTACAGCGATCAGGACCAGGCCAGCTTCCGGCTCGCGACCTTCTCGGGTGACGCATTGCTGGGCGCGCTGTTCGCCGCTCCGCAGCCGGTAGCGGTGTCGCGGACCTGGGCCGTCGAGCGCCTGAAGGCTTCTTCCATCGCCGGTGCCGAGCGCCTGCGCCTGTTGAGCGGGCGGCCCGGTCTCGATCAGCCCGATCCCGGTCCCATCGTCTGCGCCTGCTTTTCCGTCGGCGCGAACCAGATCGCGGCGGCCGTCGAGCATGGGGCCTCGAGCGTGGAAGCCGTTGGCGCTGCATTGCGCGCCGGCACGAATTGCGGCTCGTGCCGCGTTGAAATCAGGAGGTTGATCGATGCTGCAGCCCTTAAGAAAGCCGTCTGAGGCCGAACCGGCACGGCTCGGCCGCCTCGCCAAGCTGCCGGTCTTCTTCGACCTCAAGAGCCGCCGCGCGGTGCTCGTCGGCGGATCGGCGGGTGCGGCCTGGAAAGCGGAGCTTCTCGCCGCCGCCGGCGCCGATGTCGACATCTATGCCGCCGACCCCTCATCCGAGATGGAAGCCTTGCTGGCGCGCGGCGGTGCGGACGGTTCGCTCACGCTGCACCGCTCGGCGTGGTCGGCCGATATCTTCAAGGATGCCGCGCTCGCAGTCGCCGACCTCGAAGACGAGGAAGAGGCCGAGGCGTTTGCGGCAGCCGCGAGCGATGCAGGCGTGCCGGTGAACGTGGTCGACAAGCCGGCCTTCTGCGATTTCCAGTTCGGCTCGGTTGTCAACCGTTCGCCGGTGGTGATCGGCATCTCGACGGACGGCGCCGCTCCCATCCTGGGCCAGGCGATCCGGCGCAAGATCGAGACGCTGCTGCACCCCACCGTCGCCTCCTGGGCCGGTTTCGCCAAACACATGCGCGAACGGGTGACGCAGCACCTGCCGCAGGGCATGGCGCGACGTGCGTTCTGGGAGCGCTTCTCCGATCTGGCGTTTCGAGGCAAGGCGCCGGACGCCTACTCCGACACCGTCGATACGGTGCTGGAGCGCATCGCCGCGCAGACGGGCGAAAAGGTCGGGCGTGTGACCCTCGTCGGAGCGGGTCCCGGGGATGCCGAACTGCTGACGCTGAAGGCGATGCGGGCCCTGCAATCCGCGGACGTGATCCTCTTCGACGATCTGGTCTCGGACGATGTGCTCGAACTCGCCCGCCGCGAGGCAAAGCGCATGATGGTCGGCAAGCGGGGAGGGCGCGCCTCCTGCGCTCAAGACGACATCAACGACCTGATGACGCGCCTTGCTCTTCAGGGCAAGCAGGTGGTGCGGCTCAAATCCGGTGATCCGATGATCTTCGGACGGGCGGGCGAGGAGATCGAGCATCTGGAGAAGGCCGGCATCCCCGTCGATGTGGTGCCCGGCATCACCGCCGGCATTGCCCTCGCGTCGGTTCTCGGCACGTCGCTCACCCATCGCGATATGGCGCAATCCGTCCGGTTCGTGACGGGATGCGCCAAGACCGGGCAGCTTCCGAGCGGTCTCGACTGGCAGGGGCTTACCGATCCGAACACCACGACGATCTTCTACATGGCCGGCGGCACGGCGGGCGCCATCGCCGAGCGTCTCATCGCAGCCGGAAGTCCTCCGACCCTGCCTGCCGTGATGGTGTCGGATGTTTCCCGCGGCGACGAGCGTTGGGCCGGTTCCATCGCCGATCTCGGATGGGCGAGCGAGCGGCGCGATCCGTCGAAGCCGGTCATCATCGGTGTGGGGCGGGTTTTCGAACGTGCCGCACATGCGGCTGGCCGTGCCATCGAGCCGGTTGCGCGGCTGAGTGCGGAAGCCTGACGGCATCCACGAGGAAACGAACATGCTGGAAGGTCGTCGCGTCGCCGTCCCCGAGAGCCGGGAACTCGATCTGTTCACGCGGATGCTCGAACGCAACGGCGCCATCGCGATCCGCTGTCCATTGGTGTCGATCCACGACGTCGAGGATGCGACACCCGTCGAGGAATGGCTTGGCCGGCTCGTCGCCGGTGAGCATGACCTCCTCGTTCTCTATACCGGCGAGGGGTTGTCCCGGCTGCTCGGTTTCGCGGGTCGCAAAGGCATCGAGGCGGATGTCGTTGCCGCTTTGGGCAAGACCTTCGTCGTCGCCCGCGGCCCGAAGCCGGCAAAGGTGCTGCGCGGCATCGGATTGGTTCCGAATCTGATGGCGCAGGAGCCCACCACGGCCGGGTTGGTGCAGACTCTGTCGGCCATAGATCTCAACGGGAAGCGCGTCGGCGTGCAGCTCTATCCCGGCGGCGAACGGGCATTGTCCGAATTCCTGCAACGGGCCGGAGCCATCGAGGACTCGATTCTCTGCTACCGCTATGCCTCGGACGAGGAGGACGAGCGGGTTCTGCATTTCATCGAGGCTCTCGTCTCAGGCGCGGTCGATCTCATCGCCTTCACCAGCACGGCGCAGGTGCGGCGGCTGCAGGAGGTCGCGCGGCGGTTCGGCAGGGAAGCGGAGCTCGATGCCGCCATGCAGCGGATCCTGATCGCCGCCATCGGTCCCGTCACGGCCGAAGCTGTCGAGAAGGCCGGCTGGCCGGTCGGCGCCATGCCGGAGGACAGCTTTCACCTGAAGCCGCTGGTGACCGCATCGGGCCGGAAGCTGTCGCAATCCTCGGACGTCACCCCTCCCGTCTGACGCCTTCGCCTGCCTCGAGCAGCGCCCTGAGTCCCTCGCGATAGGTCGGATAGCGGAGTTTTACACCGAGCTCGGTCTTGAGGCGCGTATTCCGCACGCGCTTGTTGTCCGCGTAGAAGGACCGCGCCATGGGCGTCTGGTCGGCCTCGTCGAAGGGGATTTCCGGCGGCGGCTCGCGGCCGAGCAGTTCGGCGGCATAGGCGATGACATCCTGCGGCGGACCCGGCTCGTCGTCGGCGACGTTGTAGATCGCGTTGCGGCTCGGGCGATCGATCGACGCCATCAGAACCTGGGCGATGTCCTCCGTATGGATCCGGTTGAACACCTGGCCCGGCTTGACGATGCGCTTGGCCGTGCCGTCCGCGATCTTCACGAGCGCGTTGCGGCCGGGGCCGTAGATCCCTGCGAGGCGAAAGACCTGCACGGCAAACGCGCCGCCCGTTCCCAGATCCAGCCATTGCCGCTCGGCTGCGGTGCGGTGGCGGGAGCGGAGCGTCGCCGGGTTCGGCGGCGTGTCCTCGTCGACCCATCCGCCATCGGCATTGCCATAGACGCCGACCGTCGACAGGTATCCGACCCAGCGCAGGCTCGGTGCCGCGGCGATGGCTTCGGAAAACCGGTCCAGGACCGGATCGGTCTCACCGACCGGCGGGATCGAGATCAGAAGTGCATCTGCACACGCGAGGCTGGAGAGGATGCGTGGATCGTGGTCCGTCGCGTCGAATCGATACGCCTCGACGCCCTCCGCCGCGATCTCCTGAGCCTTCTCCGGCGAGCGAACCGTTCCGGCGATCTCGGCGAACCTGTCGCGGTAACGGCCGATGAACTGTCGGGCCGAGTAGCCGAGGCCGAAGACGAAGAGATTCATGAGATTGAGTAACACTGAGCCGAAAGGAATGTCGGAGGGACCCTAGCGACATCGCCTGCGGGCAGCAACAGTGCGGGTGAGAGCGGTCCGGCACTCGGACAGGATTGTGGGCGCTCGACGCTGCAAACGTTGCTTGCATGATGTCGGGTTGATCCCGCGAGGGGAGTTGGTCCATAACCTGTGTCCGAAAAGGCCGGACTGCAATCGGTCGAGCGACATGTGCTCCCGCAGGATCCCGGTACGGAGGCGATCCATGGTGCTGACCAACCAGGACATGGTCGAGCTGGTGGCTTTCCGGCACAAGCTCCACCGCATGCCTGAACTGTCCCGCGAGGAGGCGCAGACTGCGCAAGAGATCCGCGCGGTGCTGGTGGCCACCAATCCGGACCGGCTCATCACGGGCCTGGGCGGTCATGGGATCGCCGCCGTCTATGAGGGCGCTCAGCCTGGACCGACCGTGATGATCCGCGCCGAGCTCGACGGGCTGCCGATCGAGGAGATCTCCGAGATTCCCTATCGCTCCACCGTGCCGGGCAAGGGGCATCTCTGTGGACATGACGGGCACATGACCATCCTCACCGGCTTGGCGCGGCTTCTCGGCCGTCGGCGTCCGCAAAGCGGCCGCGTCGTCCTGCTGTTCCAGCCGGCGGAGGAGGATGGGTCGGGCGCGGCCGCCGTCGTCGCCGATCCGCGGTTTCGCGAGCTGACGCCGGATTTTGCCTTCGCCCTCCATAACCTTCCAGGCCTCGCGCTCGGCAAGGTGGCGCTGACGGAAGGACCTGTGAATTGCGCATCCCGCGGCATGCGCATCGTCCTGAACGGCAAGACCGCTCACGCTTCGATGCCGGAAACCGGGATCTCGCCCGTGAGCGTGGTGGCCGAACTGATGCCGGCGCTCACCGCGCTCGGACGAGGCGGTCCTCTCGACGAGGATTTCGCCATGGTGACGATCACCCATGCGAAGATCGGCGAACCCGCCTTCGGCGTCGCTCCCGCGCGTGCGGAAATCTGGGCGACCCTGCGCACGCTGACCGATGAGAGCATGGAAGAGCTGTGCGTCAGCGCCGAGCATCTCGTTCTGAGCGCTGCAACGCAGAAAGGCTTGAGCGTCGAGATATCTCACGACGACATCTTCCAGCACTGCGAGAACGCGCCGGAAGCCGTTGCGCATCTGCGACGCGCGCTCGATGAAGAGGGAATAGTGCACGACCGCGGCGATCTGCCCATGCGCGCGTCGGAGGATTTCGGCCGCTTCGGCCAGAGGGCGCCGGCCGCCATGTTTTTTCTCGGGGCCGGTGAAAACCATCCGAGCCTGCACAACCCGGATTACGATTTCCCGGACGACCTCATCGGCATCGGCACGCGGGTCTTCATGCGCGCGATCAAGAATTTGCTGGGATAGAGCGCGCGTCCGCTGTCATTCCGGGGCCGCGCAGCGGAGCCCGGAATCCATAAACACAACGTCTCAGAAAAACAGCGAGTAGCGTTGCGCGTCTTTCTGCATCGTCAGTGGTTATGGATTCCGGGCTCGGCCTTTGGCCGCCCCGGAATGACAGTTAACGCATCCTCTTACATCATGGCCGCACGAGGCCGGCCATGACGTCGAGTGTTGTAACCGGGCAGATAGACTAAAGCGGCAGACCGCGCAGCGCTGAAACCGCCTGCATCACACCCCTCAGCTCCGCGAGCCCGCGCAGGCGCCCGATGGCCGGGTAGCCCGGATGCGTCGGCTTGCCGACGTCGTCGAGCAGTTCGTGGCCGTGGTCGGGACGCATGGGGATGCGCCAGTGCGTCTCGCCCGCATCCTTCCGGCGCTTCTGCTCCTCCAGAAGGGCGGTGACGAGCGCCACCATGTCCGTGTCGCCGCCGAGATGGTCGGCCTCCATGAAGGAGCCATCCGGATCCTTCGCCACGTTGCGCAGATGGGCGAACCAGATCCGGTCGGCGAAGCGCCCGGCGATGGCCGGCACGTCGTTGACGGGATTGGCCCCGAGCGAGCCGCTGCACAAGGTTAAGCCGTTCGCCGGCGAGGGGACCGCATCGAGGATGAAGGCGAGATCGTCGGCGTTTGACACGATGCGCGGCAGGCCCATGAGCGGGCGCGGCGGATCGTCGGGATGGATGCACATGCGGATCCCGACCTCTTCCGCCGTCGGGATCACCTCCTGCAGGAAGCGTGCGAGGTTTTCGCGCAAAGCCGCCGCGTCGATGCCGCTGTAGCGGTCGAGCATCGCGCGAAGGCCTGGAACGTCGTAACGATCATAGGCGCCCGGCAGCCCCGCCATGATGTTGGCAAGAAGCTTGCGTCTGCCGCCTTCCGAGGAGCGGGTGTACCAGTCCTTCGCCCGTGCAAGGACATCGGCCGAGTACTCGGCCTCCGCGCCTGGGCGCTGTAGCATGTGGCAGTCGAAGGCCGCGAATTCGTGCAGGTTGAAGCGCAGGGCCGTCGCTCCGCCCGGCAGGGGATAGGCGAGTTCGGTGCGGGTCCAGTCGACCACGGGCATGAAGTTGTAGCAGATCGTCGTGACCCCGCATTGTGCGAGATTGCGCATGGACTGGCGGTAATTGTCGAACAGGGGCTTGAGGTCGCCTTCGCCGATCTTGATGCTTTCATGGATCGGCAGGCTCTCGACGACGCTCCAGCGCAAGCCCAGCGAAGCGTCGGCGGCGATGAGCGCTTTACGCTTCTCGATCTCCTCCACGCTCCAGATCACCCCATAGGGGATCTGATGCAGGGCCGTCACGATTCCCGTCGCGCCGGTCTGGCAGATATGAGAGAGCTGGACGACATCGTCCGGACCGAACCAGCGCCAAGTCTGTTCCATGGAATTGCCTTATCGTTGGAGGCCGAACGCGGTCGTCGGCGGGGCGTCGAATTCTGCTGGCATCACGCGCTGAGTACCTCGGGCAGGGCCTCGGCCTCGGGCTCGAAAAGATCCGGATATTGTGCCGCAAGCTCCGGCAGAGAGCGCAGGATCTCGCTGAGGTGCTGATGCATGGCCTTTTCCGCCGCAACCGGATCCGATCTCTTGATGGCATCGACGATCGTGGCGTGCTGCGCGACGATGAGATGGCGAGGTGTGGCCTGCTTCACGTCGAGATAGCGCACGCGGTCCATCTGGGGCTTCACGTCCTCGATCATGCTCCATGTGGAGGGGCGACCGGCCGCTTCGGCCAGGAGACGATGGAACTCCTCGTCGAGGGCCATGAAATCGTCGGTGGACGTCGCGCGCTGGGAGCGGCGCTGCCGGGTCAGGCTGGCATTGAGTTCGGCCAACATGACGGGTGTGGCCTTCAGGGCCGCTTCCCGGACGACGGCGCATTCGACCGCCTCGCGGATGAAGCGCGCATCCTCCACGGCGGCGCGCGAGATCTTGACGACCTGGGTGCCGCGCTGCGGCAGGACCCGCACGAGCCCCGCTTCGCTCAACTTGATCAGCGCCTCGCGCACCGGCGAACGGCTGACGCCGAATCGCTGCGCGAGATCCTGTTCCGAGAGCATTTCGCCTGGCGAAATTCTCATGCTGACAATGGCTTGGCGAAGGGCGCGCGTGACCTGCCGCGCCATGGGCTCCCGGCTGACATCGAGCTTCGCGAGGGATGGTCTATCCGTCATAAGTGGCACACTACCATACTAGTAGACCATTGCAAAGGAGCGTGGATCGGCTTAAGGTTCGCCTCGTCACGTGCTCGGTACCGGACCCGAAAAGGGGTTCGGCGGAGCGCCGAGGGAGTACGCCATGCTGATCCATCCGGACCGGCTGTTTCCTGCAGAGCCCGCTGCCCGCGAGGTGGCGCACAGGCTCTATGCGGACGTCCGCGATCTGCCGATCGTGTCGCCGCATGGCCATACGGATCCGCGCTGGTTCGCCGACAACGCGCCGTTCTCGGATCCGGCGACGCTGTTCGTCATTCCCGACCACTACATTTTCCGCATGCTCTACAGCCAGGGCGTGCGGCTCGAGGATCTCGGCATCGCCACGAAGGAGGGCGGCATCGTCGAGCGCGACCCGCGCGCGATCTGGCGCCGTTTCGCGGCGCATTACCATCTCTTTCGCGGCACACCGACACGGATGTGGCTCGACCACACCTTCGCGACCCTTTTCGGCTTCACCGAGCGGCTCACGGCGGCCAATGCCGACGAGTATTACGACAAAATCGATGCCGCCTTGAGCACGCCGGAGTTCCGCCCGCGCGCGCTGTTCGAGCGCTTCCGCATCGAGGCCATCGCCACGACGGAGAGTCCGCTCGATCCGCTGAAGCACCACGAAACCATTCGACACTCGGGCTGGAACGGCCGCGTGGTCACGGCCTATCGCCCCGATCCCGTCGTCGATCCGGAATTCGAAGGTTTTCGGGACAATCTCGTACGCTTTGGCGAGATCACGGGATGCGACACCGCTACCTGGAGCGGCTATCTCGACGCGCATCGAAAGCGGCGCGCCTTCTTCCGGGATTATGGCGCGACCTCCACCGATCACGGCCACCCGACGGCCAGAACCGCCGATCTTTCGCCGGCCGCCGCCGAGGCTCTGTTCCGCCGCGTGTCCACGGGCGATGCGGGTCCGGAGGATGCGGAGATGTTCCGCGCCCAGATGCTGACCGAGATGGCCTCCATGAGCGTCGAGGACGGCATGGTCATGCAGCTCCATCCCGGTTCGTTCCGCAACCACAACCTTTCGCTCTTCCGCCGCTTCGGCCGCGACATGGGCGCGGATATTCCGCTGCGGACGGATTACGTGCGCGGCCTGAAACCCTTGCTCGACCGCTTCGGCAACGAGCCGAACTTCACGTTCATCCTCTTCACCCTCGACGAGACGAGCTATTCGCGCGAGCTTGCGCCGCTCGCCGGGCATTATCCGGCGCTGAAGCTCGGGCCGGCCTGGTGGTTCTTCGATGCGCCGGAGGGCATGCGCCGCTTCCGCGAACTGACGACGGAGACGGCCGGGTTCTACAACACCGTCGGCTTCAACGACGACACGCGGGCCTATCTGTCCATTCCGGCGCGGCATGACATGGCCCGCCGGGTGGATTGCGCCTATCTCGCCAATCTCGTGGTCACCCATCGCCTCGACGAGGACGAGGCGCACGAGGTCGCCCACGATCTTGCCTATCGCCTCGCGAAAGAGGCCTACAAGCTGTGAGACGGGACGTGGCCGCTCATGAGCCATGTCGCACAGAACGGGAGGAAGACATGACGAACCTGATCACCAGACGGACCTTCGTCGGTGGCGCCGCGGGCGCTGCCGGCGTTGCGGCCCTCGGCGGGACGAGCTTTGCGCAGGCGACCCTGCCGACGAGCCCCGTCGCGCTCAACGTTATCGATGTCGCCGGCAACCTGGCGCTGACGCAGAAGGCCATCGAGAACTACCGCAAGGCGAAGCCGAACCTGGTTTCGCGCATCACCTTCACCAAGGCGACGGCTCCGGAACTCGCAGGCAAGATCAAGGCGCAGCAGGATGCGGGCCGGGTCGACATCGACCTCGTGCTCACCGGCACCGATGCGCTCTCCGCCGGCATCGAGCAGAAGCTCTGGGTCGACCTGATCCCGGGCCACGCGAATTCCCTGCCGAAGCTCGACGACATCTATCAGCCGGCCGCTGCCAAGATGCAGGGTCTCGCCAAAGGGCAGGGCGTCGTCGTCACCTATTACCCATCGGGCCCGCTGCTCGAATACATGCCCGACAAGGTCAAGACCGTGCCGACCACGGCCGAGGAGCTGCTCGCCTACACCAAGGCCAATCCGGGCCGCTTCCTCTATGCGCGTCCCGCCAATTCCGGTCCGGGCCGCACCTTCATCATGGGCCTGCCCTACATCCTCGGCGACAGCAATCCGCAGGATCCCGCCAAGGGCTGGGACAAGACCTGGGCCTACCTGAAGGAGCTGGGGCAGAACATCGAATACTACCCGTCCGGCACCGGCGCGGTGATGAAGGAGCTCGGCGAAGGCTCCCGCGACATGACCGTGTCGACGACGGGCTGGGACATCAACCCGCGCGTCCTCGGCGTCGTGCCGAAGGAGGCGAAGGTGGCGGCGCTGAAGGGCTTCCACTGGGTGGCGGACGCTCATTACATGTGCGTGCCCAAGGGCCTGCCGAACGACAAGCTCGCGGTTCTCCTCGACCTCATGACCTTCCTGCTCAGCAAGGAGCAGCAGGCGTACACCTATGGTGAAGGCTACTTCTATCCGGGTCCGGCCGTGAAGGGCGTGACGCTCGACATGGCACCGCCGGAGAGCCAGGCCGCCATCAAGGAATTCGGCCGTCCCGAATACGAGAAATTGATCGCCGACAATCCGATCGAATTGCCGCTCCAGCCCGACCAGATGGTCGTCGCCTTCCGCCTCTGGGACGAGCAGGTCGGCGGCGCGAAGAGAAAATAAGACGGCGCAAGTAGGAACTCAAGGACCCGCGATGACCATTGCCCTTTCCCAATTCGACGAAGTCCGGCTCGATCGTGTGAGCCGCGATTTCGGGGCGCTCAATGCCCTGCGCGACGTTTCCCTGTCCATCCGGCGCGGCGAGTTCATCGCCCTGCTCGGACCGTCGGGCTGCGGAAAGTCGACGACATTGAACTGCATCGCGGGTCTTCTTCCCGTCACCGGCGGGGCGATCTGGCTCGACAAGAGCCGGGTCGATACCCTGCGGCCGGAGGAGCGCGGGTTCGGCATGGTGTTTCAGAACTACGCGCTCTTTCCCCATCTCAATGTCCGCCAGAACATCGGCTTCGGCCTCAAGATGCGAGGCAAGCCCAAGGCCGAGATCGACCGCAAGGTCGACGAGGCCCTGAACCTCGTCCGCCTGCGCGGACAGGAGAACAAGCTGCCGGGCCAGCTTTCCGGCGGCCAGCAGCAGCGCGTGGCGATCGCCCGCGCCATCGTCATCGAACCGCCGCTCGTGCTGATGGACGAGCCGCTCTCGAATCTCGACGCGAAGCTGCGCCTCGAGATGCGCGCGGAGATCCGCCGCATCCACAACGAGCTCGGTGCGACGACCATCTACGTGACTCACGACCAGGACGAGGCCCTGTCGCTCGCCGACCGGATCGTCGTCCTGCGCGACGGCGTCATCCGGCAGGTCGGCACGCCGAAGGAGCTCTATGAAGCCCCGGCGCATTTCGACGTCGCCGACTTCATGGGCTTCCGCAACAAGCTGAAAGGGCAGGTCGTCGCCCTCGAGGGCGGCCGCGCCGTCCTCGACGTGGAGGGCGCGCGGATCAGCGGCATCGCCCGGGAGCGCGTCGCCGTGGGATCGACGGCCTATGCCGCCATCCGTCCGGACGATCTCGTGGTCGGGGAGGCCGGCTCCAATGCCATCGCCGCGAGCGTCGACACCATCGAGTATCGCGGCCGCGAATTCGTCGGGACGGCGCATTCTCCCGGCGGGCTCGACTTCGTGTTCCGCTCCCATCATTCGGTCGAGCCCGGCTCGAAGATTCATCTGCGGTCGGAGGACGAGCGCGTTCTCGTCTTCGGGGAGCCGATCCAGGGGAGGCAGTGATGGACGCTGTCGCGCCGGCCCCGGCCATTGAGCAAGGACCCAACCTTCGCCAGCGCCTGGCGGCCCGGGGCTTCGATGCCGTCACCCTGCTCGTCGTTCCCGCAGCGATTTTCACGCTTCTGCTCTTCGTCTATCCCTTCGCCTTCGGCTTCGTCCTGTCCTTCGAACCGAAAGCCGGAGGCGACTGGCTCGCCAATTACCGGCGCTTCTTCTCGGACCCGTTTCTCTACAAGACGATCGCCAACACGCTCTGGCTCGCGATCCCGGTCACGCTCGTCAACCTGCTGCTGGCGGTGCCGATCGCGTTCCGCGTGCGCCTCATGCGGCGCCAGCGCCTTCTGACCACGATCCTCGTTCTGCCGATCACGCTCGGCACGGTCCTCGTGGCCGAGGGCCTGTTGAATTATCTCGGTCCGCAGGGCTGGTTCAACCGCACCTTGCTCACCTTCGGCCTGATTTCGCAGCCCTTGAAGCTCGTTCACAATTACTGGGGTGTTTTCGCCTCTCTGGTGATCACGGGCTTCCCGTTCACATTCCTGCTGACCCTCTCCTATGTGACGGGCATCGATCCGGCGCTCGAGCAGGCGGCGGCGACGCTCGGCGCCAGTGCGTGGCAGCGCTTCCGCCATGTGTATCTGCCGCTGCTGATGCCGGGCTTTGCCATCACCTTCTGCCTGTCGTTCGTGCAGGCCTTCTCGGTCTTCCCGTCGGCGGTGCTGCTCGGCGAGCCCGCAGGCGTCACCCGCGTCATCTCGATTGCGGCGGCAACGGCGGCTTTCGAGGAATACGACTACTCCATGGCCTCGGCGATCGCGATGATCATGGGCTTCGTCCAGCTCGGCATCGTGGTGGCGGTGCTCGCCTCCCGCGGGTTGTTCTACCGCGGCCCGGCCTCCGGCGCGAAAGGGTAAGCCGATGATCCGCGATACCACACTCGGCTCCAAGCTCTGGGCTGCGGCCATCTGGGCGACCGTGGGCTTCTTCGTCGTCAACCTGTTCGCCATGATCGCCACCGTGGTGACGAGCTCGTTTGCCACCCGCTGGCTCGGCACATGGCTCCCGGCAGGCTGGACCACGCGTTGGTATTCCTCCGCCTGGGCCGAGTTCCAGCTCTGGGACGTCCTGATCGTCACCTTCCAGGTGATCGGGGCCGTGGTCTTCATCTCCGGCGCCCTCGGAGTGACGGCGGCCTATGCGCTGGCGCGCCGTGATTTTCCGGGAAAGCGCCTTCTCGTGCTGCTCTTCCTGCTGCCGCTCCTGATCCCGTCGATGACCTTCGGCATCCCGCTGGCGACCGTGCTCTACCGGACCGGTCTGGCGGGAACGTTCTGGGGCGTGGTGGCGGCCAATCTCGTGCCGACCGTGCCCTTCGTGATCCTGGTCATGATCCCGTTCATCGAGCAGATCGATCCCAAGATCGAGGCGGCGGCGCGCGTGTTCGGAGCGAACACCTTCAAGCTGTTCGTCTATGTGCTGTTGCCGCTTCTCCTGCCCGGCATCCTCGCGGCGCTGCTGCTGGTGCTGGTGCGCACCATCGCCATGTTCGAGCTGACGTTCCTGGTGGCCGGGCCGACGAGCCAGACTCTCGTGGTGGCGCTCTATTACGCCGTCTTCGCGGCGGGTGTGCGCGCCGTGCAGTCCATCGACGCCATGGCGGTGGTCTATATGGTGACGACACTGATATGGCTCATCATCGCCCTGCGCTTCGTCAACCCGACGCAGATCGTGACCCGGGCGAAGCAGCAGCCGGCCCATTGAGAGGGGCCGCGTGACACTGGTCAGTCCAGCGCTGAGCTGCCGCAGGCATCACCTCTCCCCGGATCTCGGGTGTTCCCGAGATCCGTTTCTGCTGTGCCAGTCGGGAACACCCGACTGGCATGGGGAGAGGTCGAGCGCAGCGAGGGTGAGGGGGCACAGGTCTATCCGAATAAGGCGTAACCCCTCACCCGCGCCTCCGGCGCGACCTCTCCCTCAAGGAGAGGTGAAGTGGCGCCACACCTTGATAGGCTATCGCTTGCACTCCCGTCCTGGCCGTCCCACAAGAGTCGGGAAAAGGCGCAATGATTTTATCGACCGAGGACAGAATGTCGGATCGCTTGAACGAAGACTCGCTTGCCGATCTGCCGGAAGGCGTTCGCCGTCCAGCCTATGATCGAAAGGCGATAAAGACCGGGATCGTGCATCTCGGCGTCGGAGCCTTCCACCGGGCGCATCAGGCCGTCTATACGGACGATGTCCTCAGCCAGGATCCGCGCTGGGGAATCGTCGCGGCAAGCCTGCGCAGTCCCGACACCTACGATGCCCTCGATCCGCAGGACGGGCTCTATACCCTCGCGGTGCGCTCACAGTCCGGCGAGGCGCTCCGGGTCATCGGCTCGATCCGGCAGGTGATCGTCGCGCCGCGGGAGGTCGAGCAACTCCTCGAGGCGATGAGCGCGCCGCAGACGCGGATCGTCACCCTGACCGTGACCGAGAAGGGCTATTGCCATGACCCGGCGACTGGTGCCTTGAACGAGTCCCATCCGGACATCGTGCACGACCTCGAGTTTCACAGAACACCCAGGTCGGCGCCCGGCTTCATCGTCGAGGCACTGCGCCGCCGGCGCGCGGCGGGCGTGCCGCCTTTCACGGTGCTCACCTGCGATAACCTGCCCTCCAACGGGCGTACGGTGAAGCGCGTTCTCACGCGCTTTGCCGAGCTGGTCGATCCGGCGCTCGGGCGCTTCGTCGCGGACGAGGTCTTCTGCCCCTCGACCATGGTCGACCGCATCGTTCCGGCGACCAGCGACCAGGATCGGGCGCGGATCGCTCAGGCGCTCGGCGCTACCGACGCCTGGCCGGTCGTGACCGAGCCTTTCACCCAGTGGGTGATCGAGGACAGCTTCCCGCAGGGCCGTCCGGCCTGGGAGGCGTTCGGCGCCGAGTTCGTGGCGGATGTGGAGCCCTACGAGCATATGAAGCTCAGGCTGCTCAACGGCAGCCACTCGACGCTCGCCTATCTGGGCTATCTCGCGGGCTACGAGACCGTTGCCGACACCATGGCCGATCCCGCCTTCGTGCGGCTGATCCAGGGGCTGATGGACGAGGAGGTCACGCCGACGCTGCATATGCCGGCGGGGGCGGATCTCACCGCCTACAAGCGCGCGCTGGTCGAGCGCTTCCGGAACCCGGCCCTGAAGCACCGCACCTGGCAGATCGCCATGGACGGCTCGCAGAAGCTGCCGCAGCGCCTGCTCGGCACCGTACGCGACCGCCTGCGCGAGAATGCAGGCATCGGTCGGCTGACTCTCGGCGTGGCGGCCTGGATGCGTTATATCACGGGCGTCGACGAGAAGGGCGCGCCCATCGACGTGCGCGACCCCATGGCGGCGCGTCTGCGCGAGATCGCCGACCGGGCAGGGGGCTCGCCCGAGAAACTCGCTGCCGACCTTTTCTCGGTGCGCGAAATCTTCGGCGACGATCTGCCGAAGGATCCGCGGTTTACGAAGGCGGTCATAGAGAACCTTGCACGTCTGTATGGGCAAGGCGCCAAGCGCACCGTCGCGGAGTTCAAGGCCGATTAGCCTTCCACACCCTCCACGTCATCACCGCCGCCAGGCATCCTGGCGGCGGCTCTGTTCCATGAGAAGCGTGGTCGCGCACGGTCTCAGATGAGAAGGAACGTCACGTCGTCGATGCTAGCGACACCCTGGACCACCACAATGTCATTGTCGCCGCCGGCAAGGGTGAGTTGGAGATCGGTTCCGACGACATTGTCGTCGATCACGGCTCCGACCGTGCGCAGGTCGATCACGTCTCCCTCGGCCTCGCTGTAGCCGACGATGAGATCGGTTTCAGTCACGGCGTTGGCGGTTTCCGCGCTGAAGACGAATGCATCGGCACCGGCACTGCCCGTCAGGCTGTCGTTCCCGGCGCCGCCCGTCAGGCTGTCGTTCCCGGCGCCACCGATCAGGGTGTCATTGCCGGCACCGCCGGTCAGCGTGTCGTTGCCGTCTCCGCCGGTGATTTCCAGCGCGACGGCGATGTTCGTCTGGCCCGAGCCGTCAATGGAGTCGTTGCCACCCAACCCATCGACCTCGACCCGCTCCACATTGGTTGTGTCGATCGTGATGCTGGCGACGTCGCGGAAGAACTGGAACCCGCCGTTGGCTTGCGTCGTGACCGTCATGATCTCGTCGGCGCCCGCACCGTTGAAGATCAAGGTGTCGGTACCGCCGCCGCCATCGAAAACGTCGTCGCCATCGCCGGGATCCCATTGGAAACTGTCGTTGCCGAGACCGCCGGATGCGTCGTCGTCGCCCCTATTGCCGATCATAATGTCGTTGCCGTCGCCGCCGTCCAGAATGTCGTTGCCGGCGCCGCCTTCCAGGCTGTCGTCACCGGCGCCGCCGCTGATGTCGAGCACGACATTGGCATCGGTCTGGCCCGAGCCGTCGATGGTGTCGTTCCCGCCGAGACCATCGACGTCGACGCGCTCGACATTGGTGGTGTTGACGGTGATGTCGCCGAGATCGCGGAAGAACACGAAGCCGCCCCCGGCGAGGGTGGTGATCGTCATCCGCTCGGCGCCGTTCGCGCCGTTGAAGATCAGGGTGTCCGTGCCGCCGCCGCCATCGAAGGTGTCGTCTCCGTCACCCGGGTTCCAGGTGAAGCGGTCGTCGCCTTCTCCACCAAACGCGACGTCGTTGCCGACGCCGCCCTGGAGGAAATCGTTACCGTTTCCGCCATCGAGGGTGTCTCTTCCGCTGCCGCCGAGCAGGCGATCGTCGCCTTCCCCGCCGAACAGCCGGTCATTCCCGGCGCCGCCATCGAGAGAATCGTTGCCCCTGCGGCCGAGAAGCCGGTCGTGACCATTGTTTCCAAACAGACGGTCATTGCCGTTGCCGCCATCCAAAGTGTCGTTGCCGCTTCCACCGAGCAGACGGTCGTGACCGTCGTTGCCGAACAGCCGATCGTTGCCGTTGCCACCATCCAGGGTGTCGTTTCCGCTCCGGCCTAACAGGCGGTCATGGCCGTTGCCACCGAACAGCCGATCGTGTCCGTTGCCACCATCTAGAGCATCGGCTGTTCAGACGAATCCATAACCTGCGGCAGTGAAGTAGTTGCGGCATTCCTCAGCTTCGACCCCATCACAGATGTCCCCGATGGCCCGCCAGAGCGCGTCAAAGGTGCGGGCTTCGGCTTTGCGCAGATGTGCTTTGATCTTGGCGAAGAGTTGCTCAATTGGGTTCAAATCGGGCGAATAAGCAGGCAGGAACAGGAACCAGGCGCCGCGTTGCTTCAGACACTGCGCCGCCGTCTCGCTCTTGTGCGCCGGCAGGTTGTCGAGGATCACCACGTCGCCCTTGGACAAGGTCGGAGCAAGCTGGGTCTCCACATAAGTCTCAAAGATCTGACGGGTCATCGGCCCATCGATCACCCAAGGCGCCGTCAGACCACAGTAGCGCAGCCCGGCGACAAAGGTCTGGGTCAGCCAGTGGCCGAATGGTGCCCTTGCATACAGACGCTGCCCTTTGAGGCAGCGGCCGCGCAGGCGCGTCATCTTGGTGGATGTGCCGGTCTCATCGAGAAACACGAGCCGGTGCGGCTCCTGGCGCATGCGCGGCTGGCGTTTTGTGTGCCAATGCTCGCGGGCCTGGCGCACGTCGGAGCGTTCTTGTTCGCTGGCCCGCAAAGTTTTTTTTGACGCTATAGCCGTGGCGGATGAACCAGCGCGCGATGGACGCCGGCGTGATCTTGGTGCCCAAGGCCAGCAGTTCGGCCGCGAGCTGGGGCATGGTGATGTCGTTCCTCTCGGCGACGCGACGGATCAGGAAGTCGCGATGCGGGTCGAGCTTGGAGTAGCGCCAGCCGCCCTCTGGTTTGGGCGCCAGGCTGCCGGTGGCCCGATACGCCGCCATGAGCCGCACCACAAACGCGACCGACACCTCAAAATGGCGCGCGGCCTCATGGCAGGAATGCCCCGCCTCAACAAAGCGCACCACCCGTTGCCGCAGATCCAGCGAGTAGGACTTGGTCATCGCTCATCTCCTCTAAAGAGGGCCGAGATAAGGGAATCACAAAGCCGTCACGCCGCATAGCCTCCGATTCAATCAGAACAGCCGATGCTCTAGAGAATCATTGCCGCTCAGGCCGAACAGACGGTCGTTGCCGCCTCTTCCGAAAATGCGATCAGCGCCGATGGTGCCGTTCAGGGTCTCGCGACGTCCGCTGCCAAATATGAGTGCCATTCGATCTTCCCAGTCACAGGGAACGTTTGTCTATGGGACTTGAGGCTTTCACTACACCTTTTGAGGTATAATTCTCGCGGGATGCGGCCTTGTATAGACGGCAGTCATTCCTCTCAATGAGGATATATTGAATGAATCGAGTCTTTGCGGGCGCCTTCCTGGTAAATAATTCCTGCTTCACCCTCAAGAATTATAACTCTTCAGGTCATAAGCGAGCGAAATTCTCTCAAGATTACATAAGGTGTACGCACCGATACTGTGCGAAAACATAACGCGGAAATAAGTCCATTTAGCGTCAAGTCGCGGACGATGCACCGGCTTGAGAAAAGCGTCGAGTGGACTCCACTGTCGGAGTCCACTTTCAGGCCCGATGCTCTCACGTCGCAGAAAGGGACGCGGCGCCGATCGCCCTCTATTGAGAGCGTCACGTTTATTGATCCCCGGCCCGGCCTTAGGCCGCCCCGGCAGGCGGATCTTGCCTTTCAGGCGCCCGCCGCCTTCGCCCTCTTGCTCTCGCAGGAGCGGCACTTGCAGCCATACGGCTTGATGAAGGTCTCGAAGTAGTTCTTGCCGTAGTTGTAGGTGATCTCGTCGCCGGGCTTGATGCGCTTGATTGCCTTGATGCGGATCTTGCCCTTCGACACGGTGGCCTGGGCGTTGGGGCGGCAGCCGTGATTGATGTAGCGTGCTGTGTTCCAGCGGGGCGAGCCGTCGACGGTCCAGCGGCTGTTGATCTCGAAGAGATAGCGGGTGTTGCGTCGGCGTTCGACTTCCTCGCTTGTGATCTTCGGCCCGACATACTCGATGATGAATTTTCCCTTTTCGATGACATCGGTGGCAAAGAGACCGAGACCGGTTGCGGATTTTCCAATCCGAAACGGCCCTTCTGACGGTTTGGCTTTCATAGCAGGCCGGAACTCCGAACGTACGAGCAGTCTTGGACGCATCCAATAGCGGTTGGGGCGGGGCGATGTAATTGGGACATGGCTGAATCATCTCCAGATCCAGCCTAAGTTTTTTGCAGGGGAGATGTTGGGGCGTCGAGGCCGTCGCCCGGCCTGCCATCGCAGGACCGGTCTAGACGACCTCTGGCGTGTCCGACGTTCCGGCGAGGGTGCTGCGCAGCGTTGTCGCGAAGTTGTCGTAGGAGAATGGCTTCGACAGCGTCGAGCACGAGCGAAAGCGCTCGGGAAGCGAGCGGAAGTCGTAGCCGGTCGAGAAGATGAACGGAATGCCGCGGAAGCGCAGGACGTCGGCAACCGGGAAGACGACCGATCCGTCGACGTTGATGTCGAGAAGCCCGATATCGATCTCCGCCTGGAGCGCCAGGGTCAGCGCATGGTCCAGCCGTGCCGCCGGGCCCACGATCTCACAGCCGAAATCGAGCACCATGTCCTCGATCAGCATCGAGATCATGGCTTCGTCCTCGACGATCAGGACACGCTTTCTGCGGCCTTCGAGCATAGCCCCTCCGGTTCGAATTGCAGCTGACGATGCGCCTTCTGAACGCTGTTATAAGAATCAGTTACAATCACTATAGTCTAGGCACTGGCGTGCCTTCACTATCTTACGTTAGTAAGACTTGAGATAGCATGGTAACCCCCCGTGCCGGTCGAAGTAAATAGTCAGAACGGGACAGGTTATACGGTGTTGCGGCGTGCAATTTCTGCGCGAACGATCGGCGCCACCTTCGTACCTAGAAGTTCAATGGAGCGCATGATCTGCCCGTGCGGCAGGGTCCCGACGCTGAATTGGGCCAGATAGCGATCATGCCGGAAAAGCTCGTATTGGAAGAGGATCTTGTCGATCACTTCCTGCGGGCTGCCGACAGCCAGCGCGCCGCGCGGCTCCCGCATGGCCTCAAAGTGCGGGCGGGTCGTGGGCGGCCACCCGCGTTCACGGCCGAGCTTGGTCATCACCTGGGCATAGGCCGGAAAGAACTCGTCCGCAGCCTGCTGCGATGTATCCGCGATATAAGCGTGCGTGTTGATGCCCACCTTGAGGCTCGCCGGATCGTGGCCGGCCCGGCTCCCGGCCTCACGGTAAAGTGACGCCAGCGGCGCGAAGCGCTCCGGCTGCCCGCCGATGATTCCAAGCGCCAGGGGCAAACCGAGGGCGCCGGCGCGCACCACCGATTGCGGCGTCCCGCCGACGGCGATCCAGACCGGAAGCGGCTCCTGGACCGGGCGGGGATAGACCGGCTGGTCCGCAAGGGGCGCCCGGTGTCGGCCGGACCAGGTCACGCGCTCGTCGCTTCGGATCTTCAAAAGCAGATCGAGCTTTTCGGCGAAGAGCGTGTCGTAGTCGTCGAGATCGTAGCCGAAGAGCGGGAAGGACTCGATGAACGAGCCGCGGCCGGCCATGATCTCGGCCCGCCCGCCCGACAGAAGGTCCAGGGTCGCGAAATTCTGGAAGACCCGCACCGGGTCGTCCGAACTGAGCACCGTCACGGCGCTGGTCAGGCGGATCCGCTTCGTGCGCTCCGCCGCAGCCGCCAGGACCACCGCGGGTGCGGAGACGATGTAGTCGGAACGATGGTGCTCGCCGAGGCCGAACACATCCAGGCCGACCTGATCGGCCAGTTCGATCTCCTCGATGAGATCGCGCAGACGCTGAGCGGAGGAGAGCAGATGCCCTGTGGCAGGATCCTGGGTCAGTTCACCAAACGTATAGACACCAAGTTCCATCGATCTTCCATTCGAATCCGGCGAATGGGCACGGCTATATCAGCCACACGGGCGGAATGCACCGAGGATCGGGCCCAAGGGGATCAGCGGCCACGCAGCCGCTGGATCAGGGCGTCCGCGGCCTGACTGGTGAGACCCCATGCGACAGGCCTGTCGCCGAGATAGACGGTGAACGTGCCGTCCTGCGTCGCCTGTTTGGCAATGGATGCCATGAGCTGCCCTCCTCATGTGGTGGAATCCGGATCTCGAATCCGTTGTCGTCCATGATGAAATGGAAGGCGTCTCCGCTGGAAGATTAAATTATGGGCAGCGGCTTCCCGACGATGGAGCGAATCCTTGTGAACTAACGGATCCGAGCGCCGTTGCTGTCACGGCGAGGCGGGATCGGTTCATGAAGCTCTTCGAGTGTCAGGCATGCGGGCAGCCGCTCTATTTCGAAAACAGCCGCTGCGAGAGTTGCGGGCGGCGGCTCGGCTGCCTTCCGGCGATCCAGGAGATCAGCGCCCTCGAGCCGAAGGAGGGTCAATGGAAGCCACTGGCCGCGCCTGGATCGCGCGTCCGCTTCTGCAGAAATGCGGACCACGACGCCTGCAACTGGCTGATCCCGATGGAGGATGACCATCCCTATTGCACGGCGTGCAGACATAACCGCACGGTGCCGGATCTTTTCGTCGAGCGGAATCTCCGGCGCTGGCGCAGTCTCGAAACCGCCAAGCGGCGTCTGTTCTATACGCTTCTGAAACTGGATCTGCCGCTTGTCACCCGCGCCGAGGATCCGCAGGGGCTCGCCTTCGATTTCCTGGCCGATCCGGTGGAGAACTCACCCGACACTCCCTCGATCCTGACCGGGCACGACAACGGACTGATCACAATCAACATCGCCGAGGCGGACGATGCGGAAAGGGAGCGGCGGCGCCACAGCATGGGAGAGCCGTATCGGACGCTCCTCGGCCATTTACGGCACGAGATCGGCCATTATTACTGGAATGTTCTCGTCCGAAACGATCCGACCCTCGAACGTTTCCGCCAGATCTTCGGCGACGAGCGGCAGGATTACGGCGAGGCCCTGAAGGTCCATTATGCCAAAGGCCCGAAGGACGACTGGCAGGAGGAGTTCGTCAGCGCCTATGCCGCCTCGCATCCGTGGGAGGATTTCGCCGAGACCTGGGCGCATTATCTGCACATCGTCGACACCTTGGAAACGGCCGGCGCCTTCGGCATGAAGGTGCGCCCCAGGATTCGCCGCGGGCCCGAGCTCACGTCGGAGATCGATTTCGACCCCCATCGCGAGACGGACCTGAACCGGCTGGTCACCGCCTGGCTCCCGCTGACATTCGCGGTAAACTCCTTGAACCGCAGCATGGGGCAGCCCGATCTGTATCCTTTCGTCCTGCCGCCGGCGGTGATCGCCAAATTGTCTTTCGTCCACGACCGTATCCATGCATGGAGCGGGCGGCTGGCCGGGGAGAGGGATAGTCATCATGTCCTAAAGGCAGTGATCGGAGGGCTGAATTCCCGTATTGGAGCCCCACAATCTTCATAAGCTCCATTTGAGATCTTGCATGAAATGTTTAGGTATGAGTAGTTATCGTCTTGCCCTCAATGGTTGGGGGCGCTACGCCTAGAGCGTTTACGAAACTTGCGACTTAGAAGGCAGTCCTTATGGGCCGGGGTAACGATCACCGTGATCGCCGACGTCAGTTCGGCGGTCAACCCGAAGATCACTGGGGCGATTTCGCCCCACCACCACTATCTTATGAACGGCCCACGCGGCAGCCATCCTATCCATCGGCATCGGGACCCGAGACCGAGGCCAAGGTGAAATGGTTCAATCCTGACAAGGGCTTCGGCTTCGTCGAGATGACCGACGGCTCCGGCGAGGCCTTCCTGCATATCCGGCAGGTCGAAGCTGCGGGCCATACGGCTCTCGAGTCGGGCACGACCCTGATGATCAAGGTCGGCGCCGGCCAGAAGGGACCGCAGGTCCAGGAAATCGTCAGCGTCGATACCAGCACGGCCGAACCCGAGCCGCCGCGCGGTGCCCGTCCGCCGCGTCCTGCGCGTCCGGGTGGTCCCGGCGGCCAGTCCGGTGGGTTCTCGCCCCGTCCGAGCGGCGGCCCGCGGCCTGCCAGCGGTCCTCCGGATGTGCCGGCCACCGTCAAGTGGTTCGACTCGGTGAAGGGCTATGGCTTCGTCTCCGTCGAGGGTGAGAGCAAGGACCTGTTCCTGCATATCTCCGTCGTGGAGCGTGCCGGTCTCAGCCAGCTCGCACAGGGCCAAGCCGTTCGCGTCGCCATCGTCGAAGGTCGCAAGGGCCCCGAAGTCGGCGCGATCGAGATCGCCTGAGGCCTTCCGGCCGCTCCGCTTTTGAAAAATTCGGGGTCCACTGCGTCAGCAGTGGACCTCTTCGAATGCGCGTACCCACATCTCGCAGACCCCGGACCGCACGATATCGTTGAGGGTGAACTCGACGATCGGCACCGGCAGCATCTGCGACTTGATCAGGTGGATGACCGTGCGCAGGCCTGACGTCTCGCGCAGGTCGCACTGACTCACGTCCCCGTTAATCACCACCGTGCAGTCCTCGCCGATCCGGGTCAGGAAGGTCTTCATTTCGGCCGGAGTGGCGTTCTGAGCCTCGTCGAGAAGAATGAAGGCATCGCGCCAGGACCGCCCGCGCATCACTTCGAAGGGCACCATCTCGATATCGCCGTTCTTGACCGCGATCTCGTAGGCCGCCGCACCGATGCGCTCCTTGATGGCCTCGATGACGGGTGCCGCCCAGGGGCCGAACTTCTCCTCGAGCGTTCCCGGAAAGAAGCCGAGGGAGCGACCGCTCGGCACGTTGGGCCTGGTAAGAATGATCTTCCGAATCCGCCGTTGGCGGAACAGGTCCGCCGCGTAGGTGGCAGCGATCCAGGTCTTGCCGGTACCGGCGGGTCCCAGCACCACGACCTGGGCATTGCGTTTCAGAGCGTCGAGATAATCGTCCTGCGTTGCATTGAGCGGCTTGATGGGGGGAAGGCTGCGTTCGGCCTGGAACTTGGATCCGGTGAGGTCGAAGACCTGCGCTGTTTCAGTGGAGCGGCGGGTCTTGCGTCTCTGCTTCTCGTGATGCTTGCTCAATGACCAACTCCGGGGTTGAAACTGCGCATAGAGAAACTATCCAGGCGCCGCGCAGAGGCGTCTGGAGGCAAAATTCGCAAGAGAAGGGATGATGCCAGAGCGAGTGGAGGCGGGCGGTGGATTTCCGCGATCCAGAGTGTGAGGATCAACCTGCCTGCCCATCAAAGCCTGTTCTTCAATCTGCCAGTGGCAAACTATCTTTGATTCTGATGACAGTATTGCCGCTGCTACGCCTACCTGCGAGTCAAATGTTGAGGCAGCCTGCATGGTTCCAGGGCATAATCCCTCTGCAGTACCGAAGGGAGAAATAGCTGTGGATGGCTCGGAAGACGGATCTGCAAGGGGAGGTCGATCCAGGAAATCCTCGTCAATGCCGCCTGCCGGATGGTAAGGAAACCGCCTCAAAAAAGGGCAGTGCCATGATCGTCGTCTTCGGCTCCATCAATATGGATCTTGTCGCCAGGGTGGAGCGGATCGCCCGTCCGGGCGAAACCGTCCTGTCGCGCCGGGCCGACAGTTTCTTCGGCGGCAAGGGCGCCAATCAGGCCGTCGCGGCGGCGCGGGCAAGCAGCGGCGGCCCGATCCGGGTGGCCATGGCGGGCGCCATCGGCAAGGATCCGTTCGGTGAGGCCTGCCGTCAGAATCTCGAAGAGAACGGCATGGATGTCCGCGCCATCCGGGTGACGGACGAGCCGACCGGCTGCGCCTTCATCACCGTCGACGGCAGCGGCGAGAACGCGATCACCGTGGCGAGCGGCGCCAACATGGCCCTGCGCTCCGCCGATCTGCCAGACGACCTCCTGTCCAAGACCTCCGTGCTCGTGCTGCAGATGGAAGTCTCCATCGCGGAGAACCTGGAGGTCGCCGCCCGGGCGCGACGGGCGGGGGTGAAGGTCGTCTGGAACTTCGCCCCGGTGCCGCCTGTCAGGGAGCGCTCGGCCATGGCCGAACTCCTGGAGGTCACCGACGTGCTCGTGGTCAACGAGCATGAGGCGCTCGCCATCGCCGAGATCGTCGGCGAGCCTGCAGGAGACGATTATCTGAAGGCCGGGACCGCCATCGCCTGCTCCTTCGCGGCGACCTGCATCGTGACGGCGGGATCGCGGGGTGCCTTCGCCATTGCACCGGATGGGTCCCGGATCCAGGCGGCGGCCCGTCCGATCGTGCCGGTCGACACCACCGGCGCGGGCGATACCTTCGTCGGAGTGCTGGCGAACGGCGTCGCCGAGGGGCTGGAGATCGGGCAGGCCATGGAGCGGGCCTGCGCCGCCGCATCCCTGTCATGCCTCACTGCCGGCGCCCAAGCGGGAATGCCTGGCAGGGAGGCGCTTGAGCGCCACCTCGCTCAGGCCTGAGTGGCCGTCTCCGGGATTACCTTCGTCAGGCTGCCGGTTGCCGGGAAGAGCGGGATCAGGCAGGCCTGCAGGGCGTGATAGAGATCGGGCTTGCCGGTGAACAGGGTGGTGCCCGGCTCGAGGTCTTCCGTCAGCTCGGGCCGCCATCCGCCGTGGCGATGGTCGATCAGCTTGCTGTCCGCAAAGCCCCAGAGGGTGCGGTACCACTGCTCGTGGAAATCGTTCGGGCTATGCTCGTTCAGGAAGGCGGCGGCGCCGATGGCCTCGGCGCAGGGCCACCAGAGCTTCTGCGGCAGCCTCGGCTTGTCGTCCCAGTCGAGGGCGTAGAAGAAGCCGCCCTTATCCTTGTCCCAGCCCAGTTCGATGGATTGCCGGAACAACTCGCGCGCCGCCTCCGGCATCCAGGCATGACGCTTTCCGCCAAGCGTCCAAAGTTGGAGGACGAGGCGGGCCCATTCGAGCCAGTGGCCCGGCGTGGTGCCGTAGGGCCTGAACACGTCGTAGCCGCGATATTCCTTGTCGACGGTCCAATCGGCATGGAAGTGCTCGGCGACCCGATAACCGAGGGAGGCGGCATGGCGGCCGATGATCAGGCTCGCGATCCGCTCGGCCTTGTCGAGATAGGCCCTGTCGCCGGTGGCCTCGAAGGCGGCCATCAGGGATTCGGTCAGGTGCATGTTGGAGTTTTGGCCGCGATACTGGCTCAAGGGCTGCCAGTCGCGGGAGAATTCCTCGGTCACGGCCCCGTGCTGCTCTTCCCAGAAACGCTCTTCGAGAATCTGGGTGACATCCTCGATCAGGCGATCTGCCAGGAGATGCCCGACCACCTTCGCGCTCGAAGCCGCCAGCAGGACGAAGGCGTGCCCATAGGCCTGCTTGGTGTCGTCCTTCGGCCCGTCATCGTCGAGCGACCAGACATAGCCGCCGTTCTTGGCATCCCGATGGGCATTCCAGAGATATCTCATGCCATGATCGACGATCCGATCGCTGCCGGGGCGCCCGAGCAGGGTGCCGATGGCAAAGCAATGCACCATGCGGGTGGTGTTGTGGATCTGCCGGACCGGATTGGCGGTCTCGATGGGCTGTCCCGCATCGTCGAGATCGAAGAAGCCGCCAGCCGGGTTGATGATGCCGGCCTGGAAAAAGTCGAAGAGGTTGTTGGCCTGCGCCAGCAGCCATTTCCTGTGAAAGCGATTGGAGCGCCAGCTTGGGCCAAGCGGTGGGAGAACGGGTTGGAAGTTCGTCATCGTGGCATCCATTACGATCGGGCGCGGGCGGCCATGAAATGTTCGGCCTCGGCCCAGGACGGCGGATTTGCCCCCCTCCGCGTACAGACGATGGCGGCCGCCGCCGCCGCGAAATCAAGGGCAGCGGTGACCTGCTCGTCGGTGAGCGCCGCAACGCCTTGCGGCGTGAGCAGGTTGTTGGCATCGAGCCAGGACAGGAGGCCGGCATGGAACGTGTCGCCGGCGCCGACCGTGTCGACGACCTCGATCCTGGGGGCAGGGCGCTCCACGATCCTGTCGCCGAACGCCGCCAGAGGGCCCTTCTCGCCGCGCGTGACGATGACGAGCTTGGGGCCGCGCTGGAGCCAGGCGCGGGCTGCGGATGCGAGGTCGTGGGTGGAATAGAGAATCTCGATGTCCTCGTCGCTTGCCTTCACGATATCGGCATGGGCGAGCAGGCGCTCGAACCGCTCGCGGTAGGCCTTGAGATCGCCGACCACGCGCGGCCTCACATTCGGGTCGAGGGAGATCACGCGCGCTCCGGCTTCCCGGCGCAGCAGCGTCTCGATCGCACTGGCGATGGGCTCGACGCCGAGCGCGTAGGAGCCGGCAGCGATGGCGTTCACCTCGGGGGGCAATTGGGCGGGAAGCGCCTCGGGCGTGAGGGCGCGGTCGGCGCTGTTCGGCGCATAGAAGGAATATTGCGGCTGGCCCGATGCGCTCGTCGCCACCACGCTCAGCGTGGTGTAGTTCGGGCAGCGTTGGAGATAGGCCGGGCTCACGCCGGATTCCGCGAGCTTTTCCGCGAGGAAGGTGCCGAAGACGTCATCCGACAGGGTCGACAGGAAGGCGGCCGGGCGGCCGAGGCGGCCGATGCCGATGGCGACGTTGAACGGGGAGCCGCCTGCGATCGCCTCGGCCGGGAAGCCCGCCGGGGCGGGGGTACCGATAAACAGATCGATCAGGGCTTCGCCGGAAACCAGGATCATCGGAGAACTCCTGACAGGCAGAGAAGAAGCATTGCGGCGTCCAGACTAAGATGCGCTCTCCCGGCGTCAGACCGGAACGCGCTCGGCAACATCGGGCGGAACGGGCTCGGAGGGAAGCGCCGCGATCCGTTTCAGATCGCGCAGTACATGATCCAGCGACACGGGTCCACTGACGCCGCCGAAGCCGAAATAGAGCGTCCTGTAATGGGCGAAGAGCTTCTCGTAGACCGCGTGGGCGGCGGGATCCGGCTCGAAGGTGCGGAAGGGCAGGCAGATCGCGGCTTGAGCCGCGTCGAGGTCCGGATGCGATCCGGCGGCAAGGCTCGCGAAGATGCTGGAGCCGAGGCCGGTCGGGATGCCGTTCGGCACCAGAACCGGCCGGCCGAGCACATTGGCGTAGACCTGGTTCAGCACCGCATTGTGCTGCGGAATGCCGCCCGCATTGATCACCCGCTCCACCGGCACGCCGCCCTCGGCCATGCGCTCGAGGATGATGCGGGTGTGGAAGGCGGTGCCCTCGATGGCGGCAAACAGCTCGTCCTGGGCCGTGTGCAGCAGGTTCCAGCCAAGCGTGATGCCGCCGAGATCGGCCTTCACGAGCACCGTGCGGTCGCCGTTGTCCCAGGTCAGCCGCAGCAGGCCGGTCTGGCCGGCGCGGTATTGCTCGAGACCTTTCGAGAGTTCCTTGACGTTGGTGCTGGCGCGCCGGGCGATCGCCTCGAAGATGTCGCCCGTGGCCGAGAGGCCGGCCTCGATTCCCACGAGCTTGGGATCGACGCTGCCCGGCACGACGCCGCACACGCCCTGGATGAGGCTGGTCTCCTCGGCCATGGCGATGATGCAGGTCGAGGTGCCGACCACGTTGACCACATCGCCGACGCGGCAGCCGGCGCCGATCGCGTCCCAATGGGCGTCGAAGGCGCCGACCGGGATCGGGATGCCGGCCTTCAGGCCGAGCCGCTCGGCCCAATAGGGGGTGAGGTGGCCGGCAACGACGTCGGAGGTGACGTATTCGCCGGCGAGCTTGTCGCGGATGCCGTCGAAGAGCGGATCGACCTTGGAAAGGAAGTCCTGCGGGGGCAGGCCGCCCCAGCGCGGGTTCCACATCCATTTATGGCCCATGGCGCAGATGCTGCGCTTGAGACGGCGCGGATCGGTGACGCCGGTGAGCGTCGCTGCCACCATGTCGCAATGCTCCAGCGCCGTCACCAGCCGGTGGCGTTTTTCCGGGTTGTGACGCAGCCAGTGCAGCAGCTTGGAGAAGCCCCACTCGTGCGAATAGACGCCGCCGCACCATTGGATGGCCTCAAGCCCTTCCTCGTGGGCGAGCCGGGTGATCTCCTCGGCCTCGGATTTCGCACGGTGATCGCACCACAGGTAATATTCGTCGAGCGGCTCCAGGCCTTCGCCGACCATCACCACGCTCGAGCCGGTGGTGTCGATGGCGAGCGCCGCGACGTCGTCTCCCGTCACCCTGGCAGAAGCCAGGGCGCCGCGCATGGCGCGGGCAAGAGCGTCCATATGATCGGCATGGGCCTGGGTCGCGTAATCCGGGTTCTCGCGCCTGCGGTGAAGCGGGTACTCCGCCGTCGCAAGGCCGAGCGGGCCCTTGCGGTCGTCGACGAGGGTGACCCTGACGCTCAGAGTGCCGAAATCGACACCTGCTACAACCGCCATCTGTATCTCCCAAAACGGGGCGTATGCCGCTGACGATGATGCGCGCGGCTATTTCTTGTCCTGGCCATAGGTCGCCGTCGCCCCATGCTTGCGAAAATAGTGCCGGTCGAGCAGAGCCTGCGACACGCCCGGCGGTTCCGGCTGCAGCGAGAACGTATACATCGCCATGCGGGCCACCGCCTCCAGCACGACCGCGTTATGCACGGCGTCATCGGGCGTCTTGCCCCAGGCGAACGGGCCGTGCCCGGCGACGAGGGCTGCGGGGACCTCCATCGGATCGCGGTTGCCGAAGGCTTCCGTGATGGCGACGCCCGTGGCGCGCACGTAATCGTCCCTGATCTCCTCGGTGGTCAGCTGGCGGGTGATCGGCACCGGGCCGTAGAAATAATCGGCATGGGTAGTGCCAAGCGCCGGAATCGCGCGGCAGGCCTGCGCCCAGGCGGTGGCATGCTCCGAATGCGTATGCACCACGCCGCCGATGGTCGGGAACGACTTGTAGAGATGGACGTGGGTGTCGAGATCCGAGGAGGGACGCAGCTCGCCCCAGACGACCTTTCCGTCGAGATCGGTGACCACGAGGTCGTCGGCCTTCATGCGCTCGTAGGGGACGCCGCTCGGCTTGATGACGACGAGGTTGTCCCCCCGGCTGATGCCGCTGACATTGCCGAAGGTGTAAAGCACGAGCCCGCGGCGCACCACTTCCAGATTGGCTTCCAGAACCTGCTCGCGCAGCTGCTTCAACATCGGGGCGCCTCCTGAATGGAAAAACGGCGGCCACGGCTCGCGCCATGACCGCCGCAATTGAGACCGGCTTAGCGGGCGGCTGTCCAGCCCTTGTAATCCTTGATGTTGTCGGCGGTGATCAGCTTCGGATCGAGCAGGATCACGTTCTTCTCGGGCTTCTTGCCGTTCACGATGCCGGCGGCGAGCTCGTAGGACTGACCGGCCATGACGTAAGGATCCTGCGAGGCCGAGGCCTTGATCAGGGAGTTGCCCGACTTCAGCTCGGTCTCGATGTCCGGCGCCCCGTCGACCGCGGTGATGATGAACTCGTTGCGGTTGAGCTGCTTCGCCGCCAGGTTGATGCCGATGGCGGTCGGATCGTTGATCGCGAACACGGCATCGATCTTCGGGAAGCGGGTCAGCAGGCTCTGGCCGACGGCGAAGCCGCCTTCACGCGAGCCCTGAGCATTTTGGTCATCCGAAAGAATCTTGATGTCCGGGTGCTTGGAGAAGACGTTTTTGCATCCTTTCACGCGGTCCGTGATCGACGAGACCTGCGGGCCATTGATGATGAGCACATCGCCCTTTCCCTTGAGATGATCGGCGATGTACTGGCAGGCGAGCTCGCCGGCCTTGACGTTGTCGGTCATCACCGTCACGTCTGCGCCGGCCGCTGCCACGTCGAAAGCCGCCACGACCATGCCGGCGGCCTGGGCGCGCTTCACACTGGGCTCGATGGCCTTCGGGTCGACCGCATTGATCATGACGATGTCGGTGCCGGCGGCCGAGAAGTTGTCCATCTGCGTGAACTGCTTGTTCAGATCGTAATCCGCCGACACGGAGGTGATCTTCGCGCCGGGCGTGATCTCCTTCGCCTTGGCCTCGATGCCCTTGATGGTGGCGACGAAGAACGGGTTGCCGAGCAGGCCGACGGAGATGCCGACGTTCTTGACGTCCTTGGCGTAGGCCGGGGCTGCGAGAATGGCAGCGGCGGCAAGGCTGAGCGTGAGACGGGAAAGTGCCATAGGTTCCTCCAGATATCCTTTGCAGGTGTCTTTTGCAGGCGGCTTGTTGCCCCGCGATCCCCGGACCTTGCGCATGCTTCCGGGCGATCGCATATACGAGCGCCCGGAAAGGGCGCCGGTATTTCTTGATCAGGTGCGCGCCGATCCTTTCAGGCGATAGCGGTCGAGTGCCACGGCTCCGATGATCACGAGACCCTTGATGATGAACTGCCAGATGTCGGACACGCCCACGAGAATGAGGCCGTTCGTCAGGATGGCGATGATGAGCGCGCCGATCAGCGTGCCCCAGATCGAGCCGATGCCGCCCACGAAGCTGGTGCCGCCGAGGATGACGGCGGCGATGGCGTCGAGCTCGTAGGATTGTCCGAGCTGCAGGCCGTTCGCGGCGAAGAGGCGGGCGGCCGACATGACGCCGCCGAGGCCCGCCGCCAGCCCCGAGAAGGCGTAGACGAAGAGCAGGACCGCCCAGACCTTGATGCCGGTGAGCCGCGCCGCATCGGGGTTGCCGCCGACCGCGTAGATGTGAACGCCCAGCACCGTCCGCCTGAGAATGAACCAGGAAATCAGCACGACCGCGAAGGCGATCCAGACCAGCCAGGGCAGGCCGAACAGGGTGCCGTTGCCGATGAAGGCAAAGGGCAATTGCGGATTGAACTGGGTGGTGTCGCCGCCGAGCAGGCGCGCGAAGCCGCGCACGGCGGTCAACGATCCCAGGGTGACGATGAAGGGCGGCAGCTTCGCGAAGGCGATGAGCACCCCGTTGACGAGGCCGAGGCCGAGGCCCGCGAGCAGGGCGGCCGGAATGCCGAGCATGCCCCATTCGGGGATCAGGGAGCCCAGGATCGCCACCATCGCGGCGGCTGCCAGGATCGAGCCCACCGAAAGATCGATGCCGCCGGTCAGGATGACGAAGGTCATGCCGGCCGCGAGCACCGTGTTGATCGAGGCCTGCTGCATCACGATCGACAGGTTCTGGAAACTCAGGAACCGGCCGGACATGAGTTCGAACACGACGCCGAGGATGATAAGCACCGGCAGCATGCCGACCGCCTGCAGGGTGGAACGCCATGCAAGACGGCGCTTGAGGCTTTGAGACGCCGCATCGGCGCCCTTGGCTCCGGTCGTTTGCAGGCCTGCGCTGGTCTCATTCGGGGATGTCATTCGGCCGCTTCCCTTACGCCTGTCGCAATGGTGATGATGTTTTCCTGGGTCACCGGCGGATGACCGGCGCCTCCGACCTCGCCGGCAAGCCGGCCCTCGCGCATCACCAGCACGCGGTCGCAGATGCCGACGACTTCCGGCAATTCGCTCGATATGACGATCACGCCGACGCCGTTGCGGGCGAGGCTGTCGATCAGGCGGTAGATTTCGGACTTGGCGCCGATATCGACGCCGCGGGTCGGCTCGTCGAGGATGAGCACCTTGGGCTTGGTCTCGAGCAGGCGCGAGAGCAGGACCTTCTGCTGATTGCCCCCGGACAGGCTGCCGACGGGCACCACGTCCGCCGCGACGCGGATGCCGAGCGCCCGGATCGCTTCCGCGGCTCTACGCTTGCCGGACTTCAGGTTGAGGATGCCGCCCATGCGCGCGTCCCGCCAGAGCACGCTGACATTCACGTTCTCGCGGACGGTGAGATCGAGGAACAGGCCGAGATGCTTGCGGTCTTCCGTCAGGTAGACGACACCGGAATTGATCGAATCCTCCGGCCGATGGATCGACAGTCGCTTGCCCTGGAGGAATACCTCGCCGCTCGTGCGGGAATCGGCGCCGTAGATGAGGCGGGCGAGCTCCGTGCGCCCGGCGCCCACGAGGCCGGCGATCCCGAGAACCTCGCCCTCGTGCAGCTCGAACGAGCAATCGTGCACCCGAACGCCGTCGCCCATGTTGCGGACCGCGAACATGACGTGTCCACGGCTCTGGTGGGCGTCGTGCTCCTTCTTGTAGAACGAAGACAGATCGCGGCCGACCATCATCTGCACGAGACGCTCCGCCGAGATCTCGTCGCCGACGAGGGTGCCGACATAGGAGCCGTCGCGCAGCACCGAGACCCGCTCGGCAAGCTCGTAGATCTCGGCCATGCGGTGGCTGATATAGATGATGGCGAGCCCTTCCGCCCGCAGCTGCCGGATCAGCCTGAACAGCGCCTCCGTCTCGCGGGAGGAGAGGGAGGTGGTGGGCTCGTCCATCACCAGGATGCGCGAATCCGCGATGAGCGCGCGGGCGATCTCGACGAGCTGCCGCTCGGCCATCGACAATTCGCTGACCTTCGTCGTCGCCTTGAAGTGCACCCCGAGGCGCTCGAGGATGGCCTGACTGGCCTTCTCCATCGAACGGCGGTCGACCATCGGGCCGGACTTGTGCTCCCGCCCGAGCAGCATGTTCTCCGCCACCGAAAGGTTCGGCGCGAGCGAAAGCTCCTGATAGATGATCGAGATGCCGTGATGCCGTGCGGTCAGAGGACCGTCGATGGTGACATGCTGGCCGTTGATGCGGATCTCGCCGCCCGGATCGGCCTGATAGGCGCCGGACAGGATCTTCATCAGCGTCGATTTCCCGGCGCCGTTTTCGCCCATCAGCGCATGAATTTCACCGGGATAGACCGTCAGCGAGACGTTCGTGAGCGCCTTCACGCCCGGAAACGTCTTCGAGATGTCTTTCATTTCGAGGATCGGGGCGGATCCTGTCATGGGCGTTTCCCTAAAGACGGCTTATTGAAGCGGACGTTGTCGACTCTGACGCTTGTAGAACACATCATGCCAAAAGACCGGATGGCCAGACGGGATCGTGATTGCCGTAAATGTTTCAATACAATCGGGTTTCAATCCCTCCCTAATGAGTGTTGATAAGCGTCCACAGATTTTCCATTCCGGCACAATGATGCTCGTGCCGTCACCGCTATTTTTAGACGATACAAAGTATCTATTTGCGGATCAAATATCTCCGCCGCACTTCCTTTACGTGCGCACGAATTCCGGCTTGAGGGCGCGGTACAGGCTGCGGAATGCGTCGATCCGGGGGCGGTAGAGTTCGACGAGATCCGGCTGCGGATCGACGGTCTCGAGGATGCTCGGCGGGGTGCATACGGCTTCCGCCGCCTCGCCGGTCGCGGCGAGGCGTGCGAGGCGCGCTGCGCCGAAGGCCGGTCCCTTGTCGCTGCCCTTGTAGCGCACCATCGGGACGTTCAGGACGCTGGCGAAGATCTTGGCCCAGAAGACGCTGCGCGATCCTCCGCCGATCATGCCCGCATAGGCCAGCGGCGTGCCGGCCTGCTCGAGGCATTGCTTCGCATCGGCGAAACTGAAGGCGACGCCCTCCAGGACCGCCTGCACGAGATCCGTCTGCTGCGTCTCCGGCGAGAGCCCGAAGAAGACGCCGCGCGCGTAAGGATCGTTGTGCGGGGTTCGCTCTCCCGCAAGAAAGGGCAGGAAGAGGAGGCTGGACGGGGTGCGATAGGCGGCCTCCGTCTCGCGCAGAAGCTCGCCGATGTCTCGTTTCAGAAGGTTCGCGGCCCAGGCGAGGCAGCTCGCCGCGTTCAGCATGGCTGCCATCTGAAACCAGCGCCCGGGCACCGCGTGGCAGAAGGAATGCACCACCGCTTCGGGCGCCGGGCTGAACTCCCGTGTGGTGACGAAGAGCTGGCCGGACGTGCCGAGCGAGATGAAGGCCGATCCGTCCTCGATGGCGCCCAGGCCAACCGCGCCGGCAGCCGCATCGCCGCCACCGCCCGCGACGACGACATTGCCTTGCAGACCCCACTGCTGCGCGATCTCGCCACGCACGGTGCCCGAGGGCTGCGAGCCCTCGACGAGATCTGGCATATGAGCGCGGCTCAGGCCCGTTGCGGCCAGTGCCGCATCCGACCAGTCGCGCCTCGCCTCGTCGAGCCACCAGGTGCCGGCGGCATCGGACATCTCCGTCACGACCGCGCCGGTCAGTTTGAGACGGATGTAGTCCTTCGGCAGCATCACCTTGCGGATTGCGCGGAAGATCTCCGGTTCATGCCGCGCGACCCACAGCAGTTTCGGCGCCGTGAAGCCCGGCATGGGGATCACGCCCATGGCATGCGAGAGATCCGGGTGCTTGGCGCCGAGCTCCTGAGCCTCCCGGAAGGAGCGGCCGTCGTTCCAGAGAATCGCCGGGCGAAGAGGCTGTTCGTTCTCGTCGAGCAGAACCGCGCCGTGCATCTGCCCCGACAGGCCGATCCCGCGGATATCCGCGAATGCGGACGCATTCGTTACGCGCAGTTGCTCGACGGCTCTCTGCACCGCCTGCCACCAGGCCTCGGGGTCCTGCTCCGACCAGAGATCGTGCGGGCGGGAGACTTTTAGCGGGACATCCGCCTCGGCAACCGCATTCTGCCCGTCATCCACGAGAACCGCCTTCACGGCGGAAGTGCCGACATCGATGCCGAGATAATGAGGCACGCCCAAGCTCCCTGTTTGCTGCCGGCCAAGGACCACGCGGAAAGGGAGCATATAGCCCAGTCCGGCCGTCTAGGCATACAGGTGATAAAATCCAGAGGGCCGGCCATGAAAAAATCTCGTGGTCGAATTGTCGCCCGGATATTTAAACGGGATCGGCACGCCCCAAATAGTTCGGCATGTCTCAGAATGCCAAAAACCAGTCCGAGTTCACCCGTCCCGATGTACCGTCTTCGGCGGCCGCGCTGAGCGCTGCCGTACGACTGCATCTGGGAAAGCAATTACGTGCCCTCTACGGCGATCCCGCTGAGGACAAGCTGCCGCGCGATCTCGCGCGGCTCGCCGATCGCGTCGCGCAGGTCATCCGCGCCCATACGGAGCCGGTCGATCAGGTCTTCATCAACGGCGTGATGGATGCGCTGCCGAACCTGCGCGCCTTCGCTCTCTCGCTGACGGGCAAGGTCGATCAGGCGGAGGATCTGGTGCAGGATACGGTGCTCAAGGCGCTGACCAAGCAGGACACCTTCGAATCCGGCACGAACCTCCAGGCCTGGCTCTTCACGATCCTGCGCAACGGCTTCTATTCGACGCACCGCAAGACGAGCCGCGAGGTCGAGGACGGAGACGGGACGCATGCCGCAAGCATGATCGCGATCCCCGATCAGGAGGACAAGCTCGCGCTGCAGGATCTCTCGACCGCGCTCGATAAGCTGCCCCAGGAACAGCGCGAGGCCATCATCCTCATCGGTGCCGAAGGCATGTCTTACGAGGATGCGGCAGAGGCCCTCGGCGTGAAGGTCGGCACCATCAAGAGTCGCGTCAACCGCGCCCGCAACCGGCTTGCCGAACTGATGGGTACGACACGGTTCGACCACGACCACGCGGCGAGCGCCTGACAAGATCCTTTCCAAGATCCCTTTAATGAATGCACGGCGTACGCCTCACCATCATGTGAGCGGACGCCGTGTGTTCGTTCGCCTGCTTCCGCAGGGCCTTCTGGCCGGCCCATATGCACAAAATATCAGCGCTTCCGGACAGCATGTTCCTCGAACTTTTGCACCAGCTTCAAGGTTGAGCTTGTAGCTGGGTGGGCTCGCAATCGCTCTTCTGCCAAGGAGGGGAGCATGGAACACAGGCCTCTGTCCGAACTCAGTACCGTCGCCGACCTGAAGATCCACGAGGAGGCGAAGGCCCCGGTCGTCCTGTCGAAGCGGGAACGCCTGGACCGCTGGATCGAGCTTCTCGACAAAAGTCCCGACCGGGAGCTGAAGACCCTCGACGAGATCGAGTGGAAGCCCGAGGCCGAGCGGCGGGCGCTCCGCGCCGACGGGTCGGCCCTGACGATCGCCTATGCCGACCCGGTGCTGCGGACGGCCGGGCTTCTCAGCGACAGGTTCGGGGATGCGGTCGATTTCTTCCAGATCTCCGAGCACGACGCCCATATCGTCCTATGCTCGTGCCATGGCGGGGAGTCGATGCGTGCCGAGGAAGCGGCTCGCCGGGTCCGCGGGATCCGTTCGCCCAGCCTCTGGTCGCTCTATTTCGGCTGGTTTCGATAAGATCGGCCCGGCCCTGGCTCCACCGAGATGCCAGGGCCGGGCATAGGGGTGGTGCAGGCGCTCCCTCGCACTCAAGGGCGATTGTACCGCTCGCGCAGCCGCTCCACCTCGCGCTGCAACGCGTCGAGCCCGCGGGCGATGTCTTTCCCCATGCCCTCGACGATACCCGCATTGGCGGCCACATCCGGGCAATCGAGCGTTCCATCCCGGCGGTGCCGGGGCGCGATGCCGCCCTGCGGGGTCAGCAGATAGGCGCAGCCCGTATCCTCGTCCCGCCAGACGACGGGCTGTTCGAGCGCTGCGGCCGGACAGGCCGACAACACCGCAAGGGCAAGGCCGCACCATCGGACGGTCGTCTTCATGTCTCAACCTCCAGCTTCGAACCCTGTCGTCCAGGCAATGCCCGCCCGAGCGACCATGTTCCTGGGAGAAACTCTCACCTCATCCTGAGGAGGCGCGTAAGCGCCGTCTCGAAGGAGATTTCAGTGGTCTCTGGATCCTCCTTCGAGACGCAGACTACGTCTGCTCCTCAGGATGAGGGTTTGGAGAAAGCCAAGCAATGCGCTGGGCCTTGAGATCCTACCCGCTACCTTCCGTCAATTTGACTTCATGCCGGGTTTGGAGGACATGACGCGGCTTGATGGACCTGTGCCCGTGGGGAATCCTGTCGGGACGAAGGCTTGTTGCCGCCTCCGGAGTGATTGATGGACGGTTCTGTCCCCCAGCAGCGGATGTCTCTGCGCCACCTATCCGTGGCCCAGCTGACGAACGTCGTCGAGCGGAGCCATGCCCGCCTGTGCGCGGTTCTCGTGCTGCTGTCGCTCGTCTGCTTCCTGCCGGGCTTCACTTCCCTCCAGCCCATGGACCGGGACGAGCCGCGCTATGCGCAGGCATCCAAGCAAATGCTGGAGACAGGGGATTTCGTCGATATCCGCTTCCAGGACGAGGCGCGGCACAAGAAGCCTGTCGGCATCTACTGGATGCAGAGCGCCAGCGTCGCCATCGGCCAGGCGCTCGGCGTTCCCGAGGCGCACACCACCATCTTCCTCTATCGGCTTCCATCCCTGTTCGGCGCCATCGCAACGGTTCTGCTGACCTATTGGGCGGCTTTGGCCTTCTTCGGGAGGCGAGGGGCCTTCCTGACCGCGGCGCTCATGGCGACCTGCGTCATCCTGATGGTCGAGGCGCGGCTCGCGAAGACCGATGCCATGCTGACGGCCTGTTCAGTGGCGGTGATGGGCGGGCTGGCCCGGGCCTATCTGAGCCGAGGTGCGGGCGTGCTTCCGCGGCGGGCGCTGCTGATCTTCTGGACGGGCTTTGCTCTTGGAGTCCTCATCAAAGGACCGCTGATCCTGATGTTCGCGGGCCTAACGGCCGCGGTTCTCTGCTATAGGGAGCGCTCAGCACGCTGGCTCCTCACCCTGCGGCCGGGGCTCGGCGCCCTCTTCACCCTGGCGGTCGTGCTGCCCTGGTTCGTCGCCATCGCGCTCAAGACCGGTGGCGCCTTCTATTCCGAGGCCGTCGGCCACGATATGCTCGGCAAGGTCGGCACTGCCCAGAAATACCACTGGGCCCCGCCAGGCTTCTATCTGATCTCGTTCTTCGCCACCTTCTGGCCCGGCGCCATCCTGGCGGCCATTGCGGTGCCGTTCGCCTGGATCCACCGCCGCGAGGAGACGGTGGCCTTTGCGCTGGCCTGGATCGTGCCGTCCTGGATCGTCTTCGAGGCGGTGCCGACCAAGCTGCCCCATTACACGCTGCCCCTGCTTCCGGCGGTTGCGATCCTTACCGTCATGGCCATCGCGCGGCACTTCGTCGGTCCCCATCGGCCGGCGGCCAAGCTCGCTACGATCCTGATCCCGTTCATCCCGGTCGGCCTCACCATCGGCCTGTCGGCGGTCGGCTGGACCTTCGATGGGATGGTGCCTTTCCGCGCCCTGCCGGCGCTCGTGATCTCCTCGCTCCTCGCGCTTTGGGCCTGGTGGCTTTTCGTGAAGAACCGGATGGTCCCGACCCTCTGGGTGAGCTTCGCCTCGGCGGCCTTCCTCTCCATCGGCGTCTTCGGTTTCGCCCAGCTCGACCTGCGCTCGCTCAAGGTGTCGGATCGTCTTGCCGAGGTCGCCCGCAACGTGCCCTGCGAGAGCCCGCAGGTCGCGACCCTCGGCTATCGCGAGCCCAGCCTGGTCTTCCTGACCGGTACGAATCTCGACATGGTCGAAACCGGGGCCGAGGCCGCCGCATTCCTGCGCTCTGGCGGCTGCCGGGTCGTCTTCGTGGAAAAGCGCTTCGAGGGCGAGTTCCGGGCGGAGAACGAGCGCCTGAAGCAGCAGCCCGTGCTCTCGACCCGGGTTCAGGGATTCAATATCAACAGTGGGCGGCGGGTCGATATCGCGGCCTATGCAACGGGCTTCTAAGGCCCGGCTCGCCTTTCGAAGGGGTGGCCAGCGATGGCCGTAGCCGATGACTGAATTTTCCCCGGGGCCTCGCGTCAGCGTCGTGGTCCCTGTCAAGAACGAAGCGCTCAACATCCTCCCCCTGGTGGAGGAGATCGAACGCGCCTGCGCGCCGCTGGGGCCCTTCGAAGTGGTCTATGTGGACGACGGCTCGACCGATGCGACCGTCGAGCAGGTCCTGAGCGCCCGGGCAACGCGGCCGTGGCTGCGCCTCGTCCGGCATGAGGCGAGCTGCGGCCAGAGCGCGGCGGTACGCACCGGCGTCCATGCCGCGCACGGCCCCATCGTCGTGACTCTGGACGGCGACGGGCAGAACGATCCGGCCTTCATCCCGCAACTGGTGGCGGCCCTCGACGACCCGTCGGTCGCTTTGGTGGCCGGACAGCGGGTCGGCCGCAAGGACGGCGCCTACAAGAAGTGGCAGTCCCGCATCGCCAACGGGGTGAGGGGGCGGATTTTGAAGGACGGGACGCGGGATACGGGCTGTGGCCTGAAGGCGTTCCGCCGCGACGTCTATCTCCGGCTGCCCTATTTCGACGCCCTGCACCGCTTCATGCCCGCCCTGGTCAAGCGCGAGGGGCACCGGATCGCTCATGTGGACGTGGTCGATCGGCCGCGGCATGCCGGGCGCTCCAATTATGGTATGTTCGACCGGCTTTGGGTCGGCATCCTTGATTTAGCCGGAGTCTGGTGGTTGATCCGCCGCCGCCGCCGCGTTCCCGCAGCTCAGGAAATCGTCTGATGTTGATGCGCCTTTCCCACGATCTGGGACTTTATTTCTACGATCTGGTCGTTGCCCGGTTCGATCTCTGGGCGGCCTTCGGCGTGATCGCCCAGTTCGTGTTCGGCGCCCGCTTCCTCGTGCAGTGGATCGCGAGCGAGAAGGCGGAAAAGAGCGTCATCCCGGTCGGGTTCTGGATTCTGTCGATCTCCGGCGGCCTGATGACCCTGATCTACGGCTTTGCCCGCAGCGACATCGTGATCATTCTCGGCCAGGCCTTCTCGATCTTCATCTATATCCGCAACCTGATGCTGATCGCCAAGGAGAAGAAGAAGGCGGAAGGCGCCGTCGTCTCCGGCTCGGAGGTCGAAGCTTCGGCGGGATAAGGACGGCCGAAGCGTCAAATTCCTCAAGCTGCCCGAGTATCCGTCTCCCGCAGCCGTGCGAAACCGGCGTCGAGATCGCGCTTGAGATCATCCAGTTCTTCCAGCCCGATATGGAAGCGCAGCGCATGTCCGCCGGGCTCCCATCGGGTCGCCGTGCGGTAGGTTGCGCAGTTGAACGGGATCACGAGGCTCTCGAACCCACCCCAGGAATAACCCATCCCGAACAGAGCCAGACCGTCGAGCATGGCCGCGAGCGCCTGGTCGGAGCAGGGCTTGAGGATGATCGAGAACAGGCCCGACGAGCCCTTGAAGTCGCGCTTCCAGATGGCGTGGCCGGGATAGCTCTCGAGGGCCGGATGCAGCACCCTGGCCACTTCCGGTCGCGCTTCGAGCCAGCGCGCCATCTCGAGCGCCTGCTTCTCGTGCTCCCGCAGGCGCAGCGCCATGGTGCGCAGGCCCCTCAATCCCAGGAAGACGTCTTCCGGACCCGGACACATGGCAAAGGAATCGTAGGTGTCGCGCAGCGCCTTGAAGCAGCGCTCGTTGGCCGAGACCATGCCGAGCAGGAGGTCGGACCCGCCGCTGAGATACTTCGTGCCGGCCTCGATGGCGATGTCCACGCCGCGTTCGTGCGGCGGGAAGAGCAGGGGGGTGGCCCAGGTATTGTCCATCAGGACCACGGCCCCGTGCCGGTGTGCCACCTCGGCAATGGCGGGAATGTCCTGCATCTCAAGCGATTGTGATCCGGGGGCTTCCGTCAACACCGCGGCGGTGTTCGGCCGGATCAGAGCTTCGATCCCGGCGCCGATCTGCGGATCGTAATAGGTGGTTTCCACACCAAATTTCTTCAGCACGCCGTTACAGAAGTGACGTGTCGGCAGGTAGACCGAATCCGTCACCAGCAGGTGATCGCCGGACTTGAGGCAGGACATCAGTCCGAGCGTCACCGCGGCCAGACCCGACGGGGCAAGGACGGTGCCTGCCGCGCCGGTCAGCTCGGTCCAGGCCGTTTCAAGGGAATTCGTGGTCGGAGTCCCTTTCGTTCCATAGGAATAGCGGCCGCGCCGGTGCAGGAGATCGTCGGTCGTCGGGTACAGGACCGTGGAGCCGCGATAGATCGGCGTGTTGATGAAGCCGTACTGGTCGAACGGCTCCCGTCCGGCATGAACGAGACGGGTGCGTTCGGATATATTTTGGGGCTTTGGGGGGAGTTTTGACATTGCTTCAAGGGCTTGCTGAGGAGGTCACGATCTGAAACCGGGCAGGCCCTGCCGTCAAGTCAGGCAAGAAATGCCTTCCATCAAGACTTGACCAGTGATTAATCATGGAATGTGATGGATCTCGATGCCGCCTCAACCGAGGTGGCGCGGAACGGTCTATTCGGGGCTCGGCTGGGGGGTAATAACCATAAACGGTCGAGCCATGTCGAACTATTGGGAGAAGATACCAACATGAAAAAGGCTCTCGTATCGATTGCCTTCGGCCTGACGGCCAGCCTGTTCGCAACGGGTGCCTCGGCCCAGGCCACGCTCAACAGCGTGAAGCAGAAAGGCTTCCTGACCTGCGGCTCGAACACGGGTCTTGCCGGCTTCGGCCAGCCTGACGCGCAGGGTAACTGGACCGGCCTCGACGTCGATTTCTGCCGCGCCATCGCTGCGGCCATCTTCGACGACCCGACCAAGGTTCGCTTCATTCCGCTCGCCGCCAAGGACCGCTTCACCGCGCTCCAGTCGGGCGAAGTGGACGTCCTGGCCCGCAACTCGACCGCGACGATGTCGCGCGAGACGCAGCTCGGCCTCGACTTCCCGGCCATCAACTATTACGACGGCCAGGGCTTCATGGTCCGCAAGAAGCTCGGCGTTGCCTCCGCCAAGGAGCTGAACGGCGCATCGATCTGCACCCAGCAGGGCACCACGACCGAGCTCAACCTTGCCGACTACTTCCGTGCCAACAACATGAAGTACGAAGTGGTGGCTTTCGCGACCTCGGACGAGACGTTCAAGGCCTATGACGCCGGCCGCTGCGACGCCTTCACCACGGACGCCTCGGGTCTCTACGCCGAGCGCCTGCGCGCCTCGGCCCCGGACGATCATATCGTCCTGCCCGAGATCATCTCCAAGGAGCCGCTTGGCCCGGCAGTCCGCCATGGCGACAACCAGTGGGGCGATATCGTCCGCTGGACTCACATGGCCATGCTGAATGCCGAAGAGCTCGGTGTGACCAAGGCCAATGTCGATCAGATGAAGACCTCCGACAACCCGGAGATCAAGCGTCTTCTCGGCACGGAAGGCAAGTTCGGTGAGGCCACCGGCCTGACCAACGACTGGGCTGTGCGCATCATCAAGCATGTGGGCAACTACGGCGAGTCCTTCGAGCGGAACGTCGGCGAAGGCTCGCGTCTGAAGATCAAGCGCGGTCAGAACGCCCAGTGGACCAAGGGCGGCCTGCAATACGGCATCCCGGTTCGCTAAGCGACCACTGAAAACAGGGCGTCCGGATATTCCGGGCGCCCTTCGACAATAACAAGAAATGCCGCCCGTTCATGAAACTCCACAGGAGCATGAGCAGGGGAGGACGGCCCGGTATAAAATAAGAATAGCCGTCAGAGGTGAACTCAGTGCAGACCGTTGTCAGTCAGACATCGCCCCCCAAAAAATCGTTTCTGTACGATCCGAAGGTTCGTGGAATCTTCTACCAGGTCGTCCTCGTCGCCGCGATCGTCTTCCTCTTCTATGTGGCCGCGACGAATGCCATCGAAAACCTGCAGCGCGCCAAGATCGCCTCAGGCTTCGGCTTCCTGAACAACACGGCCGGCTTCGATATCAGCCAGACGCTGATCCAGTTCAGCGCAGCCGGCGGAACCTATGGCGATGCCTTCATCGTCGGCTTGCTCAACACCCTGCTCGTCTCGGCGATCGGCATCTTCTTCACGACGATCCTCGGCTTCGTCATCGGCATCGCGCGCCTGTCCAAGAACTGGATGGTGGCGAAGGTGGCGATGGTCTATGTCGAGGTGCTGCGCAACATTCCGCTGCTGGTGCAGTTGCTGTTCTGGTACATCGCCGTTCTCGGCACGCTGCCGCAGCCGCGCAACTCGCTCGAGATGGGTGCCGGCTTCTACCTGAATTCCCGCGGCCTCTTCATGGCGAAGCCCCTCTGGGGCCCCAATATCTCGATCCTCGTCACCGTTCTCGTGATCGGACTCGTCGGCACGTTCCTGTATCGCCGCTGGGCCAGGAAGCAGCAGGAGCAGACCGGCCGGCAATCTCCGGTCGGCAAGGTCACCCTTGCCTTGGTTTTCGGCCTTCCGATCCTGACCTGGATCGTACTGGCGCTCATCGGCGCCAACCCCATCACCTTCGAAATGCCGCGCAAGGGCACGTTCAACCTGACCGGGGGCATGCAGATCCTGCCGGAATTCGTGGCGCTGCTTCTCGGCCTCGTCACCTATACCGCAGCCTTCATCGCCGAGGTCGTCCGCGCGGGCATCCTCGCGGTCTCGAAAGGGCAGACGGAGGCCGCAGGCTCCCTCGGCCTCACCCCGGGCCAGACCCTGCGCCTCGTGGTGATCCCGCAGGCCATGCGCGTCATCATTCCGCCGCTGACGAGCCAATACCTGAACCTGACGAAGAACTCGTCCCTCGCCGTCGCCATCGGCTATCCCGACCTCGTGCAGGTGTTCATGGGAACGGTGCTGAACCAGACGGGCCAGGCCATCGAGGTCGTCGTCATCACCATGGGCGTCTATCTGACGATCAGTCTCGTGACCTCCTTCGTCATGAACATCTACAATCGCCGCGTGGCGATCATCGAACGGTAGGAGATCCTATGAGCACCGCCGTCGATATGCCCCGTTTCGTCCGCGCCAAGGAGGTGGATGCGCTGCCTCCGCCCAATCTGGCCCGCGGCCCCATCGCCTGGGTTCGGGAAAACCTCTTTTCCGGCACCTTCAACACGATCCTGACGCTGGTGGTGTTCTACCTCCTCTACATCATCGTTCCGCCGCTCCTGAAGTTTCTCGTCATCGATGCGGTCTGGACCGGCACCGACCGGGCGGCCTGCCGCGCCGATTCCGGCGGCAGCGAGAGCGGCGCCTGCTGGGCCTTCATCTGGGACAAGCTGAACTACTTCATCTACGGCTCCTACACGATCTCGGAGCGCTGGCGGGTCAATATCTTCTTCGCTCTGCTCGCCCTCGGCGTGGTCTGGCTGCTCTGGCTGAAGGCGCCGCGCCGCGATCTCGGAGCGGTGTACTTCTTCTGGATCTTCCCGGTCCTCTCCTACGTTCTCCTGACCGGCGGCAATGCGGATCTCGGCGTCCGCTTCTGGCTCGGCTTCGCCATCTTCGCAGCGCTCGTGATCGCGCTCTTCGCGTTCTTCGCCGCATTGCTGAAGACTGCCATGCGCCCGGCGCTCATCATGGGCGGAGGCATCGTCGCAGTGGTCGGCGTCACCCTGGCGCTGATCGACATCGATTTCGGCCTCGCCCATGTGCCGACCTCCCTGTGGGGCGGCATCCTCGTCACCCTGCTGGTGGCGACGGTGGGCATCGTGGTCTCGCTGCCCTTCGGCATCGTTCTGGCGCTCGGGCGGCGCTCGAAACTGCCGATCGTGCGGATGGCCTCGGTGATCTTCATCGAGTTCGTGCGCGGCGTGCCGCTCATCACGGTGCTGATCATGGCGAACACCATGCTGCCGCTCTTCCTGCCCGGCGACATGACCGTGGACCGTCTTCTGCGGCCACTGATCGGCACCGCGCTCTTCGCCTCCGCCTACATGGCCGAGGTGGTGCGCGGCGGCCTCCAGGCCATGCCGAAGGGACAATATGAAGGCGCGATGTCGCTCGGTCTCAACTATCCGCAGATGATGACCCTGATCATCCTGCCGCAGGCCCTGCGGATCGTGATTCCGGGTATCGTGAACACCTTCATCGGCCTGTTCAAGGATACGTCGCTGGTGGCGATCGTCGGCATCTTCGATCTCGTGAAGACCATCGAGGCCTCGCGCATTGACCCGGCCTGGGCGGCGCCCACCATCGGACTCACGGGCTATGCCTTCGCAGCCCTGTTCTACTTCATCTTCTGCTTTGGCATGTCGCGCTATTCGCTCGGCGTCGAGCGGCGTCTTGCAGCTGGTCAGAAACGGTAATCATCCATGGCAACGACACTTTCTCCCCAACAGATCCGCTCCGTCGACACCGACGCGAACGCCGAAGCCGCCGTGCAGATGCTCGATGTGCACAAGTGGTATGGCGAGTTCCATGTTCTGCGGGACATCAACCTGAACGTTCGCCGCCGCGAGCGCATCGTGATCTGCGGCCCATCCGGCTCCGGCAAGTCCACGATGATCCGCTGCATCAACCGGCTCGAGGAGCACCAGAAGGGCCGCATCATCGTCGACGGCACGGAGCTCACCAACGACCTGAAGCGCATCGACGAGGTGCGCCGCGAAGTCGGCATGGTGTTCCAGCACTTCAACCTCTTCCCGCACCTGACCATTCTCGAGAACTGCACGCTCGCCCCGATCTGGGTGAAGAAGATGCCCAAGAAGGAGGCGGAAGAGGTCGCGATGCACTACCTGAAGCGGGTCAAGATCCCGGAGCAGGCGAACAAGTATCCGGGCCAGCTCTCCGGCGGTCAGCAGCAGCGCGTGGCGATCGCCCGCTCGCTGTGCATGAGCCCGAAGATCATGCTGTTCGACGAGCCGACCTCGGCCCTCGACCCCGAGATGGTGAAGGAGGTGCTCGACACCATGGTGGGTCTCGCAGAGGAGGGCATGACCATGCTCTGCGTGACGCACGAGATGGGCTTCGCCCGTCAGGTCGCCGACCGGGTGATCTTCATGGATTACGGGCAGATCGTGGAGATGAACACCCCGGAGGAGTTCTTCAAGAATCCGCAGCACGAGCGCACCAAGCTCTTCCTGTCCCAGATCCTGCACTGAGCGGAACCGAGCGGATTGCAAAAGGCCCCGGCGTGATCCGGGGCCTTTTGCATTCGATAAAGGAGCACGCCCTGCACATGTTTCCCTCCCCCTTGCGGGTAGGGGTAGGGGTGGGGGTCGTTCGACGGGGTGAGAGATTGATCGAGTCGGATGCTGTAGCGACCGCTGATCTCTCTGAATGAAGCGCATCGCTTCGACTTTGCGACCCCCACCCTCGATCCCTCCCCGCAAGGGGAGGGAAGCGGGGGATGCCGTCAATCAGTCTTCTTCGCCGATCCCGTTTCCACCGGCAGGTCCTCCCGCGCGCCCCATTCGGACCACGAGCCGTCGTAGATCGCCTGGATCGGGCGCCCGGCCACTTCGAAGGCGACGCCGAGGATCGCCGCCGAGACGCCGGAGCCGCAGGTGGTGATCACCGGCTGGCCCGGATCGATGCCTGCATCCGCGATGGCCTTCTCGAGCCCGGCCTTGTCCTTCAGCCGTCCGTTCTCGACGATCTCGCCGAAGGGCAGGTTGAGGCTTCCCGGAATATGGCCGGAGCGCAGGCCCGGGCGCGGCTCGGGGGCTTCGCCGCGGAAACGATCTCCGGGCCGGGCATCGACGACCTGCGCCGCACCGGATCGCAGCGCCGCCTGGATCGTCGAGGCATCCGCGACCACGGCCGGGTCGAAGGAAGGCTTGAAGGTTCGAGGAGCGCGCGGTGTCTCGGGCCCGGTCTCGACGGGCCGTCCTTCCGCCTTCCAGGCCGGAAAGCCGCCTTCGAGAATCGACACGTTGCGCGCGCCGAAGACCTGGAAGGTCCAGCGCACGCGCGGCGCCGCGAAGAGGCCGGCGCCGTCATAGACCACGATGGTCGTGTCCTCGCCGATTCCCATCGCGCCGGCAGCCTGCGCGAAGTTGTCCGGCGAAGGCAGCATGTGGGGCAGGGCGGAGGAGGTGTCCTTTACGCTGTCGATGTCGAACCGCACCGCGCCGGGAATATGGCCGGCAAGATACTCGGCCTGCGGATCGCGATTCTGCGTAGGCAGGTACCAGGAGCCGTCCACGACCACGAGATCCGGGTCGTTCAGGTGCTCCTGCAGCCATGCGGTCGATACGAAGGGTTGGGACATGGGCAATTCCTTTCGATTCGAGCGGATGAATCCCTCAGTCGACAAGGGACAGGCGGACGCGGCGGTTCTGCTTGCCCTTCTTCTCGATGTCGGTGATCACGACGGAGCCGATCTCGCCGGTGCGCCGCACATGCGTGCCGCCGCAGGGCTGGAGATCGATGCCGTCGATCTCGACGAGGCGCACGCGGCCCGATCCGCGCGGCGGCTTCACCGACATGGTCTTCACCAGCCCCGGATTGGCATCGAGCTCCTCGTCGGTGATCCAGCGCTCGGTCACGGGTGCGTCGCGCGCGATCAGCGCATTCAGCTTTTCCGTGACTTCCGCCTTGTCGAGGCCCGCATCCGGAATGTCGAAATCGAGCCGCCCATCGCCGTCGCCGATGGAGCCGCCGGTGACCGGGTAGGGCAGGACGACGCTCAAGAGATGAAGCGCCGTGTGGACGCGCATGCGCTTGAGCCGCCGCGGCCAATCGAGCTCGAGCGTGACGGTCTCGCCCTCCGTCAGGCGCGAGGCGGCCTCCGCGCCGACGAGATGTGCGACCTGCGAACGATCGGCGCCGTAGACTGTGTTCGCGATCTCGATTCTCTCTCCCTTCGACGTGACCAGCGCGCCGGTGTCGCCCGGCTGTCCGCCGCCCTGGGCATAGAAGATCGTGCGGTCGAGAACGATTCCGCCCTCCGGCGTGATCCCGAGGATTTTTGCCTCGCAGGAGGTGGCATAAGCATCGTCGCGGAAAAGAAGCGTCGTGGCGGCCATGATTGTCCCGTTCGAAAAAGAGGGGCGATGCTGACGGCAAGGACGCGCGGCGGTCAAGCCATAACCGACGTGTGCGGAATGAACCGGGGAGGAGCAGCATTCGAACCCGCGATCGTCGAACCTGCGACGGTTGTCACGGCGAACCTGCGAGGCGTGCGCCGCAGCCGAATGCCAAGCCTCGAACGTGAGGCGTGCCGGGTTCGGTCAGGATCTGATCGGGAGGGTAGGAAGGTTGGCTCCGGCGGTAGGATTCGAACCTACGACCAACGGATTAACAGTCCGCTGCGCTACCGCTGCGCCACGCCGGAATATGCCATACCATTCGAAGAAGCTTTGCTTTGAGCTTCCCTGAACGCCGCGGAGCCTTCGAAAGGCCGTCCGTCGGCGAGGTGGGAGGCATATAGCACGGGTTTCGACGGTTGCAAGTGCCTTATTGGCGCGGGCGAGCGAAAAGGGGCTGTTGCTCTTTGGGGGGATGGTTGCTATTGAGCAGCCGTCGCGTTCGCGGCACTCCCAGGACGGCCTCGTGGCGGAGTGGTTACGCAGAGGACTGCAAATCCTTGCACCCCGGTTCGATTCCGGGCGAGGCCTCCAATAAGTTTCTGAAGGCACTATCCATGGTCGATTTCGCTCAAGCGCGCCGGACAATGGTCGATGGCCAGCTGCGCACTTTCGATGTGAACGACATGCCGCTCCTGGATGCCATGGATACCGTCCCGCGCGAGCTCTTCGCGCTCCCCGGTCGCCAGGACCTTGCCTATATCGACCAGGACATCCTCGTCAGCGACGGCGCCGAGCGGCGCTACATGCTCTCCCCGATGATCCTCGGCCGCATGATCCAGGCCCTCTCGATCGAGGCCGGCGAGCGGGTTCTCGACGTGGCCTGCGGCCGCGGCTATGCCTCCGCCGTCTTCCACGAGCTCGGTGCCCAGGTGACCGCGCTCGAATCCGACGAGGCCCTGGCCTCGGTCGCCCGTGCGAGCCTGAGCGCTGCCGGTGCCGCCGGGGTGACGGTCGTCGCGGGTCCGCTCGACGAGGGCTATGCCGGCAATGCGCCCTATGACGCAATTCTCATCAACGGCTCGGTCGAGGTTCGTCCGGAAGCGCTCCTCGGGCAGTTGGCGGAAGGCGGGCGTCTCGTCTGCGTGAAGGGGCGCGGGCGTGCGGCGCAGGCGACGCTTTATGTGCGGTCGGGCGATGCGATCGGCGAGCGGAGCCTGTTCGAGGCTGCCGCGCCGCTGCTGACGCCCTTCCTCCAGACCCCCGGCTTCACGTTCTAATCCTTTCCAATTCCTCAATTTGTCGTGCAGGAGGTGTCGCTTTTTTGCGCCACTCTCACGCTAAAATCGATTTGGCCGCAGCCTGTTGTTGCCGACTCGTTTCCCTTGGGTATTGTTGCGCTTTGAATGGAAGTGGTTTCTGAAGTGGCGTCGATTACGACTGGACCGTCGTTGGATCGCTAGGCAGGTGCGCGTGAACGAAAAGTACTCCAAGAAAACGTATCGCTTGCTCTTTGGGGCAATGACCTCGGTGTTCGTGCTGGCGGGCGCGACCGGGGTGTCGGCCGAGACCTTGGAGAGCGCTTTGGCGCGCGCCTATGGCAACAATCCCGACATCAACGCTCAGCGCGCGAGTGTCCGCGCAACCGACGAGACCGTTCCCCAGGCCAAGTCCGGCTATCGTCCGCAGATCAGTGGCGTAGCCGATGTCGGCCGGAGCTGGGTAGAGGCCGAGTCGCCCGCATCGCGTTTCTCGCCGAATACGACAAGCAGAAATACGCTGATCCCCCGTGGGTTTGGGGTTGAGATCAATCAGTCGCTCTTCGATGGGTATCGGACCACGAACAGGGTCCGGGCGGCCGAATCCTCCGTCCTCGGTTCGCGGGAAACCCTGAACACCACCGAGCAGAGCGTGCTGCTCGACGGCGCGACGGCCTATATGGACGTCCTGCGCGACACCGCTATTCTCGACCTGCAGCGCAATAACGTCGAGGTAATCGACGAACAGCTCCGGCAGACCCGCGACCGCTTCAATGTCGGCGAAGTGACCCGGACGGACGTCGCTCAGGCCGAGGCGCGCCTTGCCGCTGCCCGGTCCGAGGCCAGCCTCGCCGAAGCCACCCTGCGCAACAGCATAGCGATCTATCGTCAGGTCATCGGCGTAGAGCCCGCACAGCTGGCTCCCGGCCGGCCGCTCGACCGCCTGACGCCCCGCAACGTCGACTCCGCCCTGAAGGTCGCCCTCAACGAGCATCCGGCCATCAAGGCGCGCCAGCATGCGGTCGACGTGGCCGAGCTGCAGGTGAAGATCGAGCAGGGTGCCCTTGCTCCGCAATTGGGAGTCGTCGGTGCCATCGATCAGCGCTACGACAATCAGCAGGAAGGCGATGCCGCGCTTTCTGCCTCAGTCGTCGCGCGGCTGACCGTGCCGATCTACGAAGGCGGCCAGGCCTATGCGGCCACCCGCCAGGCCAAGGAGACGGCCGGCCAGCGTCGGCTCGAGGCCGATTCCGTGCGCGACCAGGTCCGCGCCGCCGTGCAATCCTCCTGGGGCCGGCTGGAAGCGGCCCGGGCCCAGATCCAGGCGGCGCAGGCGCAGATCGATGCGGCCGAGACGGCGCTCAACGGTGTGCGCGAAGAGGCCCGCGTCGGCCAGCGCACCACCCTCGACGTGTTGAACGCGCAGCAGGAACTGCTCAACGCCCGCGTCAACCTCATCACGGCTCAGCGCGACCGCGTGGTCGCCTCCTACAGCCTCGTCAATGCGATGGGACGGCTCAATTCGCGGGCTCTCGGCTTGAGGGTGAATCACTACAGCCCGAAGATTCATTACGATCAGGTTAAGGATCTCTGGGTCGGGACGTCGACGCCGGACGGTCGTTGATAAGTTTTCGGGCCAGAACTTTTTAGTTCTGGCCCTCCTTGTTTTCTTTAGGTTTGCGTAAAATACTTTAAGTACATTCATAAGAATGTGATTCTTGCGTTGATGATTTGGATGCGGCTATGGGGTCGGCGAGCCTAAAGGTTAATGAGCCATCGATGGAAGAGATTTTGGCTTCCATCCGGCGTATCATCGCCGACGATGAGGAGCCTCAGCAGTTCTCCGAAGCCGAAGCGCCGAATTCCTCGCCTCTGAAAAACGTCCTCGACATCGCCGAGCTTCACGTGTCTCCGCTCCTCGGATCGACGCCTAACGAGCCGGTGCTCGGCCCCTGGAGCCGCGGGGATGCGGCATTCCTGGACGCCCTTTCAGAGCACGGCTCCGTAGAGCCTGCTCCCGCTCTTCGCGAGCCTGAGGATTTCGGACCGGCGCCGATCATCGTTCCCGCGCCCGTCCTGAAGAACGCTGCGCCGGCGCAGACGGCCGAGGCTCTCCTGTCGAGCGAGGCTGTCGCCTCGGTGACCGGCGCCTTCTCCCGCCTGAGCGAATCCGTCCGCCCCGCCCAGCCCCAGACGGTCGAGGATCTCATGAAGGAGATGCTGCGGCCCATGCTGAAGGCGTGGCTCGACGACAATCTTCCTCCCCTGGTCGAGCGCCTCGTCCGCGAGGAGATCGAGCGCGTCGTCCGCCGCCGGGCCTAGAGCATTTTTCGGCGAAGTGGATCCGGTTCGCCGTCAAAAAATGCGGCAAACCGAAGAAGAAGAGATGATTCCATGCAAATGGAAACAGCTCGAAGATTGTCGCGCCTCTGTTGACTTCGACCGATCCGTCCGGTTTGTAGCCGTCTTGCTTGCGCGTTCGTCGCGCCAACTGGCCGGTATTCATCATGATGGACAAGACGTTCGATCCCTCCGCTGTCGAAGCACACATCTCCACCCGCTGGGAGGATGCCGAGGCCTTCAAGGCTGGCCGCGAGGATCGCAAGGGCGCGGAACCGTACACGATCGTCATCCCGCCGCCGAACGTGACCGGCTCGCTCCACATGGGGCACGCCCTCAACAACACGATCCAGGACATCCTCTGCCGCTTCGAGCGCATGCGCGGCAAGGACGTGCTGTGGCAGCCGGGCATGGACCATGCCGGCATCGCCACGCAGATGGTCGTTGAGCGCCGGCTCGCCGAGCGCCAAATCCAGCGCCGCGACCTTGGCCGTGACGAATTCGTCCGGCGGGTCTGGGAGTGGAAGGAGGAGTCCGGCGGCACCATCGTGCGCCAGCTCAAGCGCCTCGGCGCCTCCTGCGACTGGTCGCGCGAGCGCTTCACCATGGACGAGGGCCTGTCGCAGGCCGTGCTGAAGGTCTTCGTCGACCTCTACAAGCAGGGCCTGATGTACAAGGACAAGCGCCTTGTGAACTGGGACCCGAAGTTCCAGACTGCGATCTCCGACCTCGAGGTGCAGCAGGTCGAGGTGAAGGGCAACCTCTGGCATATCCGCTACGCCATCGAGGGCATGCCCGACCGGTCGATCACCGTGGCGACCACGCGCCCCGAGACCATGCTCGGCGACGTGGCCGTTGCCGTTCACCCCGACGACGAGCGCTACAAGGACCTTGTCGGCCAATTCGCGATCTTGCCGCTCGTCGGCCGCCGCATCCCGATCGTCGCCGACGAATATTCCGACCCGGAGAAGGGCACGGGCGCGGTGAAGATCACCCCGGCGCACGACTTCAACGATTTCGAGGTCGGCCGCCGCCACAAGCTGCCGCTCGTCAACATCTTCGGCACCGAGGCTCAACTTGCGCTCGCCGGCAACGAGGCCTTCCTGGAAGGCGTGAGTCAGAACGACGACCTCAAGGCCGTTCTCGCCCTCGACGGCCTCGATCGCTTCGAAGCCCGCAAGCGCATCGTCGCCATGCTGGAGGAGCGCGAGCTGCTCGTGCAGATCGAGCCGCATGTTCACACGGTCCCACACGGCGACCGCTCGAACGTGGTGATCGAGCCCTACCTCACGGACCAATGGTACCTGAACGTGAAGCCGCTCGCCGAGCGTGCGCTCGGCGCGGTGCGCCAGGGCAAGACCAAGTTCGTGCCGGAAAACTGGGAGAAGACCTATTTCCAGTGGCTCGAGAACATCGAGCCCTGGTGCGTCTCGCGCCAGCTCTGGTGGGGCCACCAGATTCCCGCCTGGTATGACGATCAGGGCAATGTCTTCGTCGCTCTCAGCGAGGAAGACGCCAAGGCTCAGGCGCGCGAGAAGAACGGTCGCGACGTTCCGCTCAAGCGCGACGAGGACGTGCTCGACACCTGGTTCTCCTCGGCGCTGTGGCCGTTCTCGACGCTCGGCTGGCCGGACGACACGCCGGAGCTCGATCGCTACTACCCGACCAACACGCTCGTCACGGGCTTCGACATCATCTTCTTCTGGGTCGCCCGCATGATGATGATGGGCCTCCACTTCATGGACGAGGTTCCCTTCGACACGGTCTACATCCACGCCCTCGTCCGCGACGAGAAGGGTGCCAAGATGTCGAAGTCGAAAGGCAACGTCATCGATCCGCTCGACGTGGTCGAGCAGTACGGCGCCGATGCCCTGCGCATGACGCTCGCCGCCATGGCCGCGCAGGGGCGCGACATCAAGCTGTCCGTCCAGCGTGTGGAGAGCTACCGCAACTTCGCGACCAAGATCTGGAACGCGGCGCGCTTTGCCGAGATGAACGAGTGCCGGCGCGTTGCCGGCTTCGATCCGAAATCGGTGAAGGAGACGCTCAACAAATGGGCGCTCAGCGAATGCGCCAAGGCGATCGACGAAGTGTCGGCCGGCATTCAGGGCTACAAGTTCAACGAGGCGGCGCTCGCCGCCTACCGCTTCGTCTGGAACGTGTTCTGCGACTGGACGCTCGAACTCGCCAAGCCCGTGCTGCAGGGCGCGGATTCGCCCGCCAAGGACGAGACCCGCGCCACCATCGCCTTTATCTTCGACGAGATCTGCAAGCTGCTGCATCCCTTCATGCCCTTCCTCACGGAGGAGCTGTGGGCGATCAAGGGCGCGGAAGGCCCGAAGCGCGAGACGATCCTCGCGCTCACGCCGTGGCCCGCTCTCGCTCATCTCATCGACGTCGAGGCCGAGGCCGAGATCGGCTGGGTGGTGGACCTCGTCAACGAGATCCGTTCCGCCCGGTCCGAGACCAATGTGCCGGCAGGCGCCCAGATCCCGCTCGCGCTGGTCGCGTCCTCCGACGACGTCCGGACCCGCGCCGGCCGATGGGGCGATATCGTGAAGCGGCTTGCGCGCATCTCGGAGATCTCCTTCGTCGACGCGGCGCCGAAGAGCTCGATCCAGCTCATCATCCGCGGCGAGGCGGCAGCCCTGCCGCTGGAGGGCGTGATCGACCTCGACGCCGAGCGCGCCCGCCTCGCCAAGGAGATCCAGAAGCTCGATGCGGAAGTGGCTAAGATCGACGCGAAGCTCGGCAACGCCGACTTCCTCAAGCGGGCGCCGGAAGAAGTGGTCGACGAGCAGCGCGAGCGCCGCGAGGAGGCCGTGACTCGCAAGGCGAAGATGGAAGAGGCGCTGAGCCGGTTGAAGGACGCGTAAGACAGTTCGTTCCCATGCACGTCATCACCGGCCTCGTGCCGGTGATCTCGATCAGGCAGGCGCAGCGCTTTTCAGAAGCGGTATGGCCGGCACACGACCGGCCATGACGTCGGAGGTGTCATCCCCGGCGGCCGCAGGCCGGGAAGGGGATCCACTCATACGCTCGGCGCTATGGATTCCCTTCCCCTCCGCTGCGCTCCGGCCGGGAATGACAAGGCGCGCCAATTGCGCCTCACCCCAGCACGAAATCCACCAGCAGCTTCACGTTCAGCACCACGATCACCGCGGCGATGACGCCGGCGAAGGCGGTGAGCCAGCGCGGGGTGACGAGGTCGCCCATCTTTTTCTTCGAGGCGGTCATCGTCACGAGCGGGATCACGGCGAAGGGAAGCTGAAGACTCAGGATCACCTGGCTCAGGATCAGAAGTTTCGCCGTGCCGCTCTCGCCATACGCGATGGTGACGCCCGCCGCAGGGATGATGGCGATGCCGCGGGTGACGAGGCGGCGCAGCCAGGGCGCCATCCGGAAGTTGATGAAGCCCTCCATGACGATCTGGCCGGCCATGGTCGCCGTCACCGTGGAGTTGAGGCCGCAGCACAGAAGCGACAGGCCGAACAGCATCGGTGCGATGGCGCTGCCGAGGATCGGCTGGAGAAGCGTATGCGCCTCACCGAGTTCCGCGATTTCGGACCGGCCCGTGTGATGGAAGGCAGCTGCTGCGAGGATGAGCAGGGACGCGTTGATGGTGAGCGCGAACATCAGGGCGATGGTCGAGTCGAGGGTCGCAAAGCGAAGCGCCTCGCGCCGCTCCGGCAGCGTCTCGCCATAGGCGCGGGTCTGCACGATGCCGGAATGCAGGTAGAGGTTATGCGGCATCACCGTCGCGCCGAGGATGCCGAGGGCGAGGTAGAGCATGTCCGGATTGGTGACGATCTCTGTGGTCGGCGCAAAGCCCACGATCACGCCCGACCAGTCGGGATCGGCCATCGCGATCTGGATGCCGAAGCACAGGGCGATCACGCCGAGCAGGGTGATGATGAAGGCCTCGACCCAGCGGAAGCCTAGATTCTGCAGATAGAGGATCAGGAACACGTCGAGCGCCGTGATGACGACGCCGATTTCGAGCGGCACGCCGAAGAGCAGGTTCAGGCCGATGGCCGTGCCGATGACCTCCGCGAGGTCGGTGGCGCAGATGGCAAGCTCCGCCAGGACCCATAGGCCCCAGGCGACCGGCCTCGGATAGGCGTCCCGGCAGGCCTGCGCGAGGTCGCGCCCCGTGGCGACCGCAAGGCGGGCGCAGAGCGACTGCAGGACAATCGCCATGATGTTGGAGATCAGCGCCACGGAGAGCAGGGCGTAGCCGTATTTCGAGCCGCCGGCGAGGGAGGTCGCCCAGTTGCCGGGGTCCATGTAGCCCACGGCCACCAGATAGCCGGGGCCCATAAAGGCAGCGGCCCGCCGCCAAGTCGATCCCGGCCGCACCGCAATGGTCCGGTTGACCTCCGGCAGGGAGGGCAAATCCCGCGAGCTGCGCCACGCAGCTTTTTGCACAAGGGAAATGGGGGCCGGTTGGTCCATGGTATCTTTCTGCAGTTGCAAATGATTTGCAATAAGAGGCTAGCGTGGAACGAACACTTGAGCAAGAGGGGAAGACGCACAAAGTTGCATCGAAGGGCATTCCCCCCTCAAAAGGGTCAAAGCTCCCTGTCGGAGCGAAGCGGGAGGCGGGAGTTCGGGCGTGACAAGAGGCCTGAGGTTTGCTCTAGGTTTTCGAAAGCCGGACGGCACCGAACAAGGGATGGTCATGCTCGAGAGTGTCCTGATTGCGAACCGCGGCGAGATCGCATGCCGCATCATCCGCACCGCCCGGCGGCTCGGGATGCGCACCATCGCGGTCTATTCGGAGGCGGATGCCGGGGCGCTCTTCGTGCAGATGGCGGACGAAGCCCATCTCATCGGTCCGCCGCCGGCTCGCGAGAGCTATCTCCAGATCGACAGGATCATCGAGGTCGCTAAGCGGACAGGGGCAGCCTCCATCCATCCCGGCTACGGCTTCCTGTCCGAGCGGGCGGAATTCGCCGAGGCCTGCGCCAAGAACGGCATCGTCTTCGTCGGCCCGCCCAGCTCCGCCATCAAGGCGATGGGGCTGAAGGACGCGGCAAAATCCCTGGTGCAGCAGGCAGGCGTGCCGGTGGTGCCGGGCTATCACGGCTCGAAGCAGGATCCGGACTTCCTGCGCCAGAAGGCCTACGAGATCGGCTATCCGGTGCTGATCAAGGCGGTTGCCGGCGGTGGCGGCAAGGGAATGCGGCGCGTCGAGAAGGCGGCCGATTTCGATGCGGCGTTGGAGAGCGCCCAGCGCGAGGCGCAGAACTCCTTCGGTGATCCGCGCGTCCTGGTGGAGAAATACATCCTCTCGCCGCGCCATATCGAGATCCAGGTGTTTGCCGATAGCCACGGCAACGTGGTGCATCTGTTCGAGCGCGACTGCTCGCTGCAGCGCCGCCATCAGAAGGTGATCGAGGAGGCGCCCGCTCCCGGCATGACGCCGGAGATGCGCGCAACGATGGGGAATGCGGCGGTCGAAGCCGCCCGCGCCGTCGGTTATGTGGGCGCCGGCACCGTCGAGTTCATCGCCGACGGTCGCGAGGGCCTGCGCCCCGACCGCTTCTACTTCATGGAAATGAACACCCGCCTGCAGGTGGAGCATCCGGTGACCGAGGCGATCACCGGGCTCGATCTCGTCGAGTTGCAGTTCCGTGCCGCCGCGGGCGAGGTTTTGCCCTTCTCGCAGGAGGATCTCGCCATCGACGGCCACGCGGTCGAGGCACGCCTTTATGCGGAGGATCCGGAAAAGGAATTCCTGCCGTCGACCGGCAAGCTCTGGGCCCTCGAATTCCCGGAGGGCGAGGGCATCCGCATCGATACCGGCGTCGAGGCCGGGGCCGACGTGACGCCCTATTACGATCCCATGATCGCGAAGGTCATCGCCCACGGCGAGACGCGCGAGGAAGCGTTGGACAGGCTCGCCGCGGCGCTCGGGGAAACCATCGTCGCCGGACCGAAGACCAACGCGGCCTTCCTGAAGAAACTCTGCGAGGCGCAAGGTTTCAGGGCAGGGCAGTTCGATACCGGGTTCATCGACCGCAACCTCGAGAGCCTTGGCGTCGGGCCGCAGCCCGTCGACGAGGTCGCGGTCTCCTTTGGCGCCTCCGCGCTCATCTCGCGGCAGATCGAGCGGTTGCGCATGGCGGAGCTGCAGAAGAGCGACGAGCCGTCCTCGCCCTGGTCGACGCCGGATGGCTTCCAGCTGCTCGGGACCCGCAGCGTCGGCGTGCCGCTTCTCGTGGACGGCGAACGTGCCGAAGCGCGCGAGGTGTTCAGCCGCGAGCACCATGGCGCCAGCACCGTCGCTTACGGAGAGAGCGATCCCTGGGCCGAGGACGTGGTCGACCGGGAGGTCGACGCGCCGCACGGGGTCTACATCATCCGCAACGGGCGCCAGACCCTCGTGCAGCCTTTCGATCCCTTCGACGTCGATCTCGAGCACATGGACGAGGGCGGCGCGGTGAAAGCGCCGATGCACGGCAAGCTCATCGCCGTGTTCGTGCAGCCGGGCGAGCGGGTCGAGAAAGGCCAGCGCCTTGCGATCGTCGAGGCGATGAAGATGGAGCATGTGCTGGTCGCGCCCGCCGATGCCGAGATAGCGGAGATCGCCGCCGAACCCGGTGCGCAGGTGGCCGAAGGCGCGCGCCTGATCGTGCTCAAGACGGAGGAATAGCCTGCGGTGCATTGCCGGATGTTCCCGGCAGCCCGGACATGGTTGAAATGCACATGGCCCTTCACCTGATCAAACTCTGCGTCGGCTGCGACTCGATCACGGATCTCGAGGAATGGATCGAGGAGAATCGCGCGCTGCACCGCCGCCTCGGCCGCGACTACGAGCAGACGCATACCACCCGGATGGTGCCGAAGCGCGTCGACGAGTTGCTCGACGGCGGCTCGCTCTTCTGGGTCATCAAGGGCCATGTCGCCGCGCGCCAGACGCTCCTCGACGTCCGGCCATTCACGGATGCCGACGGCATCGGCCGCTGCCGGCTGGTGCTGGACTCGAAGGTCGTCACGGTCGAGCCGCGCCCCTACCGGCCGTTCCAGGGCTGGCGCTATCTCGTCGCCAAGGACGCGCCGCGTGACATCGACCTGAAATCGGGCGATCTTGCCCTGATGCCGGACGACATGCGGCGCGAACTGGCCGAGCTGGGCCTCCTGTGACCTATGCAATTCTCAACGAGGCTATGATGAGGCTAGCGATCTCCCTCTGCTTCCTTCTGGTGGCCTCCGGCGGTCCGGCCTTTGCGAAAGATTGCCGCATTCCCGACCCGGCGCCCGGCGTTCGCGCGCAGCTGCCGCCTGAATGCAAGAGCTCGGTTCAGGCCGGTCGGACCGGGGCCGGGCGGCAGGAAGCTCTTCAGGCAAATCAGGGCTTCATCGATATCGGCAATGGTACCCGGGTGCGGATTGGCGGACGGGTGCGCGTCGAAGCCGGGGCCGTCCGTTAGACTTTTTGGCTGTGGATGCTCCGGGAACCGCGCTGCCTCGATACGCATTGGCTCAGCAGTTCAGTTGAGTGGAGGTTCCGATGCTACTCTGTGCATCCGAAGGCCGGCACTGGCGCTACGAGGTCTGCGAGCATGAGGACGGCTATCTCGTCCAGATGCGGGATTTGATGACCGGTGACCTGGACGACGAATTCTCCACCATCTTCCGCACCCTTCCCGTCGCATTCGCCTATGCCGAGATGTCCGCCGCTTACGAGCGCTACGCAGCCTCGGAACTCGAACATGTGCCTGACGAGCAGATCGAGATCGATGTGGAGCTGACCGAGCGGCATTTCATCGACCTCAGCGACCGGCTGCACGATTCGGGCATGAACGGCATCGTCGTCCAGGCCTGGGAGCGGGAAAGCCAGCGCAGCTCGGTCCGGATGCTGCACTGACGCTTAATTGAAGGCAGCCGGCTGCTTCGCGATTGAAAGCCTTGGCTGTCCCACTAGCATTCCTCCATCACGACTCATGCTCATGATGGAGTTTCCATGGCCGATCTTTCCGCCTTCCCGATCGCGACCCGCTGGCCGGCCCAGCGTCCCGATCGGATCCAGCTTTATTCCACACCGACGCCGAACGGGGTCAAAGTCTCCATCATGCTGGAGGAGACCGGGCTTCCTTACGAGCCGCATTTCATCAATATCGGCCAGAACGAGACCTGGACGCCGGAATATCTGGCTTTGAACCCGAACGGGAAAATCCCCTCGATCATCGACCCCGCCGGGCCGGGCGGCAAGCCGCTTGCCCTGTTCGAATCCGGCGCGATCCTGCTTTACCTGGCCGAAAAGACCGGAAAGTTCCTGCCGTCCGATCCGGCGCGCCGTTACGAAACGATCCAGTGGGTGTTCTTCCAGATGGCGGCGGTGGGACCGATGTTCGGTCAGCTCGGCTTCTTCCACAAATTCGCCGGCCGGGAGATCGAGGACAAGCGCCCGCTCGAGCGCTACCGGAACGAATCGAAGCGCCTGCTCGGCGTGCTCGAGACGCGGCTCGAGGGACGTGACTGGATCATGGGCGAGGATTTCACCATCGCCGACATTTCCCTGCTCGGCTGGGTCCGCAACCTGGTCGGTTTCTACGGCGCCGGCGAGCTGGTGGAGTTCGACAGCTTCAAGCGCGTGCCGGCTTGGCTGGAGCGCGGGCTTGCCCGCCCGGCCGTCCAGCGCGGTCTCGAGATCCCGAAGCGTCCGGAGTAAACGGAAGCTGAGACCGAGATCGTCGATCCGGTGATTTACATCGGCCCCATCCCGGCCCACATGTTGGGGTGGGGAAGAAAACGATGATGCTGCTTCTTGGAATTGCGGCGGTCGCCCTTCTATGGTGGCTCGCCAAAACTTATACGCGCACCGACACGAAGGCTCTGGCCAAGAGCCTCAAGGTGGTGGCCGGCGTCGCTGCGCTGGGAGCGGCCGTGCTCCTCGGTATCCGGGGGCGGCTCGACATGGCGCTGCTGCTCGGCGGTTTCGGAGCCTGGGCGCTGGGATGGAATTCGCTCAACATTCCGGGGCCCTGGCGCAAGTTTCAGCAGGCGACGGGCCGGTTCTCGCGCATCCGCTCGGCCATGATCGAGATGGAAATCGACCATTCGACCGGGGCCGTCGAGGGCAGCGTCCTGGTCGGATCCCTTGCAGGACGCCGCTTGTCGAGCCTCGATCCTCAGGGGCTGCGCCAGCTCTATGAGGAATGCTGCGCCCACGATCCCCAGGGCGTGCCGCTCCTAGAGGCTTATCTTGATCGCCGGTTTTCCGGCTGGCGTGAAAACGCTCAGGGAGATCGCGACACGCGGACGCGCACCCAAGCGCATTCGGGCGTAATGACGAAAGAGGAAGCCTATCAGATCCTGGGGCTTCAGCCGGGCGCGAGCCTCGACGAGGTCCGCAAAGCGCACCGGACGCTGATGAAGAAACTCCATCCCGACCAGGGAGGGACGGCGTATCTCGCGGCTCGCGTGAACGAGGCGAGAGAAGTCTTGCTGGGCCGACATCGCTGATACTCCACGCGCGATCCGGTTTGTCTTTTTACGCTGCGACGGCACAAACACACGCGCCGTCGCAAAGGCCTCGGCCGAAGGTCAGCCTCGAGAGGCGAAGCAGTTCATGCCGCCCTTCTTGAGCAGCTTGCAGGCATTGGCGGCATCGTTGGATTCGGAGAAGCCGGAGAAGCGGGCGCGGTAGAGGGTGGTGCCGTCGACGGTCACCTTCTCCGTGAACGGCGAGGCTTTGCCGAGGACATTGCCGAAGCGGCCACGGGCCGAGTCGAGCATCGCCTTCGCCTTGTCCTCGTCATCCGTCGCGCCGAGCTGGATCACCCAGCCGTTCACGATCTTCTTGGCCTCGACAGCATCCGTCTTGGGTGTCTCCGTCTTGAGCGCCGCCGTCTTGGTCGCAGGAGCGGCCGGAGCCGGCTCGACGGCCTTGGGCTCGATCTTGGCCTGGAGGGCTGCCTTCTGGGAGGCCGGAATCTGGGCCGGCAGGGCGGCATAGGCCTGCGCATTCGCAGGCAGCCCCTCAGGCCCCTTCTGCCAGCGCACGGTGGACGTGGAAGACGGGGTCGTCGTCGAGCTGGCGCCTGCCGCGGAGGCCACGACTGGCCGCAGGGCGTTGAGATCGAGAGCCCTGCGCTCAGGCGCCGCCTGCGGCGTCGCGGCCTGGGCGACCGGAGCCTGCGGCACGGCGGAGGCCACCCTCACGGGGACCGTCACCGGAGCCGGCTCCACCGGACGCGGAGCGGGAGCTTCCGCCACGAGGGCCGGCGCAGCCTCGACGATCGGCGTGCTGCGGTTGCCGGCATAGGCGCGCGGCAGATTGCTGTCGATCAACGATGCCATCTTCTGGTCGCGCGAGGCGCCCGAGCGCCCGCCGAGCACCACGGCGACGATGCTGCGGGTGTCGGTATTGACCGAGGTCAGAAGATTGAAGCCGGAGAGGCGGGTGTAGCCGGTCTTGATGCCGTCGACGCCCTCGACCTTGCCGAGGAGACGGTTATGGCCGCGGATGGTGCGGCTGCCGTACTGGAAGGAGCGGGTCTGGAAGTAGGCGAAATATTTCGGGAAGCGGTCCTGGATGGCGCGCCCTAGGACGGCAAGATCGCGAGCGGTCGTGATGTTCGGCGGCTCGTTCGGCAGGCCGTGCGGGTTGTAGAATGCCGTCGAGCTCATGCCGAGCTCGCGGGCCTTGCGGGTCATCATCGTCGCGAAGGCATCTTCCGAGCCGGCGATGTTCTCGGCGACCACGACGGAGACGTCGTTGGCGGAGAGTGTCACCATGGCCTTGATGGCGTCGTCAACGTCGATGGTCGAGCCGGGGCGTACACCGAGCTTGGTCGGCGGCTGGCTCGCCGCGTAGGAGGACACCGTGAGAGGGGTATCGAGGCGCATACGGCCGCGCTCGAGCTGCTCGAACAGCAGATAGAGGCTCATCACCTTGGTGATGGAGGCGGGAATCCGCGGCTCGTCGATGTTCTCGCCCTGCAGGACCTTGCCGGTCTTGGAATCGACCACGATGGAAGCGGCGAGGGGGCTGTATCCGCCGCCGCTGGGTTTAGCCTTGCGTCGGGCCGCGTCAGCCGGGGAGGCGACGGCGACGGCAACTGACGCAGCGATACCGATAAGGGCCCATGTCTTTCGGTGTCCCATCCAAACCGAATTCATGCTGCTAAATTCCCCGTTTCGTTTGGTTTTCGGCTCTTGCGCCCGGCTCTCTAAAGGGAACCGTTGCCAGCGCGACACATGTCTTGACGGTAAGAGGTTGCGGTTACGGTCGGGTTAACGGAAGCGAAGCGAACGATGCGGTTATTGTGCACTGCACAAAATATCTTGACAAATTTTTGTGCACTGCACATATTGGCCCCGTCAGCTATCCAGCGGCGCCAAAACCTATTTAACGCCTAATTGTCGAGGTTCACAATGCTCCAGTCGTTTTCCCACATTCAGAAGTTCGGCCAGGACAACCTGGACGCCACGATGAAGGCGCTCGGCGCTTTCTCGAGCAACAGCCAGGTGATCGCCAGCGAGACCGCCGACTTCGCCCGCAAGTCCTTCGAGCAGACCTCCGCAACGGTCGAGAAGCTGATGGGCGTTCAGACCCTCGACAAGGCGGTCGAGATCCAGACGGCTTTCGTGAAGGGCGCCTATGACAGCTTCGTCAGCCAGACGACCAAGATGGGCTCGCTCTACTCGAACCTCGCCTCGGAGACGATGAAGCCCTTCGAAGGGCTCCTCTCCAAGGCCGCCTAAAGCCGGGCTCATTCCAAGCCTCCTTTCACGAAACGCCCGGCTTCGTCCCGGGCGTTTTGCGTTGGGGCAGGCATGCACGGAGGGCTGGGCTGGCTCGCTTGTCGTCATCGCGAAGGCGTGACCAACATGTCCCTCTTTTCCCGGAGGCTGCGACCACCCATCTGGTTGATCTGGCGAACCGAATGGAGCGACTATACATTTGGCTGTAGCCGATGGCCCGGAACGGGTTAGGGCCGGAAGCTTGAGGCCAAGAGAAGCTTGAGGCCAAGAACAGAAGAAGGGGCGGTCGTCCGAAGATGCTGCGGTTCACTCAAGGTACTTTGACCCGGTCGGAGCCTTTTCCGATCTCCGCTGCCGGCGGGTCACAGCCTCCTGGAGGCGACGATGGCGGTCGCTCGAACACGGCGATCATCACGAAAACCAAGCCGCGCACGAAACGGCCGAACCTTTACCGCGTTCTTCTCTTGAACGATGATTACACCCCGATGGAGTTCGTGGTGCATGTGCTGGAGCGGTTCTTCAACAAGAACCGTGAGGATGCGACCCGGATCATGTTGCACGTCCACCAGAATGGCGTCGGGGAATGTGGCGTTTTTACTTACGAGGTTGCTGAGACGAAAGTGACGCAAGTCATGGACTACGCCCGGAAGCACCAGCATCCTCTGCAATGTGTAATGGAAAAGAATTAGCCGAGCCCTGTGTCATAAAGGACAAGCCGTTGCCGAGCTTTTCTCGCAGTCTTGAACAAGCCCTTCACCGAGCGCTCGCTCTCGCAGGCGAACGTCGCCATGAATACGCAACCCTCGAACACCTCCTCCTGGCCCTGATCGACGACCAGGATGCTGCGGCCGTCATGCGAGCCTGCAATGTCGATCTCGACGTTCTCCGCCGTAACCTAGTCGATTACGTCGACAGCGAACTCGCCAACCTTGTCGCCGATGGACGCCAGGATTCGAAGCCGACAGCCGGTTTCCAGCGCGTGATCCAGCGGGCGGTGATTCATGTTCAATCCTCAGGCCGCGACGAAGTGACGGGCGCCAACGTGCTGGTTGCCATCTTCGCCGAGCGGGAAAGCCACGCCGCATACTTCCTGCAGGAGCAGGACATGACCCGCTACGACGCGGTCAACTATATCAGCCACGGCATCGCCAAGCGCCCCGGCCTCACCGAGAGCCGTTCTCCGCGCGGCGCCGAGGAGGAAGCCTCCAACGAGCGTCCGACGCAGGAAGAAAACGACACGCGCCAGAAGAAGAAGGGCGATGCCCTCGATGCCTATTGCGTCAACCTCAACAAGAAGGCGAAGGATGGCCGCATCGATCCGCTGATCGGTCGCGAGTCGGAGGTCCAGCGCACCATCCAGGTCCTGTGCCGCCGCCAGAAGAACAACCCGCTCCTCGTCGGCGATCCCGGCGTCGGCAAGACCGCCATCGCGGAGGGACTTGCCCGCAAGATCGTGCAGGGCGAGGTGCCGGAGGTGCTGAAAGGCGCCACCGTCTTCGCCCTCGACATGGGCACGCTTCTTGCCGGCACGCGCTATCGCGGCGATTTCGAAGAGCGCCTGAAGCAGGTGATGAAGGAGATCGAGCAGCATCCGAACGCGATCATGTTCATCGACGAGATCCATACGGTGATCGGCGCCGGCGCCACCTCCGGCGGCGCGATGGATGCCTCGAATCTGCTCAAGCCCGCCCTCGCCCAGGGCACCCTGCGCTGCATCGGCTCGACCACCTACAAGGAATACCGCCAGTATTTCGAGAAGGACCGGGCCCTCGTGCGCCGCTTCCAGAAGATCGACGTCAACGAGCCGTCGGTGCCGGATGCGATCGAGATCGTGAAGGGCCTGAAGCCCTATTTCGAGGAGTTCCACAAGCTCAAGTACACCAACGACGCCGTAAAGGCGGCGGTGGAGCTCTCCGCCCGCTACATCAACGACCGCAAGCTTCCGGACAAGGCGATCGACGTGATCGACGAGACCGGCGCGTCGCAGATGCTCCTTCCCGAAGGCCGTCGCAAGAAGACCATCGGCATCAAGGAGATCGAGGCGACCATCGCCACCATGGCGCGCATTCCGCCCAAGACCGTGTCCAAGGACGACGCGGAGGTGCTGGCGCACCTGCAGGACACCCTCAAGCGGGTCGTCTACGGGCAGGATAAGGCCATCGAGGCGCTGTCCTCCGCGATCAAGCTCGCCCGTGCCGGCCTGCGCGATGCGGAAAAGCCCATCGGCTCCTACCTCTTTGCCGGACCCACGGGCGTCGGCAAGACGGAAGTGGCCAAGCAACTGGCTGTTTCGCTCGGCGTCGAGCTCCTGCGCTTCGACATGTCGGAGTATATGGAGCGGCACACGGTCAGCCGCCTGATCGGCGCGCCTCCCGGCTATGTGGGCTTCGACCAGGGCGGTCTCCTGACCGACGGCATCGACCAGCATCCGCATTGTGTGCTCCTGCTCGACGAGATCGAGAAGGCGCATCCGGATCTGTTCAACATCCTGCTCCAGGTCATGGACCACGGAAAGCTGACGGATCACAACGGCAAGCAGGTCGACTTCCGCAACGTCATCATCATCATGACCACGAATGCGGGCGCCGCCGACATGGCCCGCCCGGCCTACGGCTTCACCCGCACCAAGCGGGAGGGGGACGATACGGAGGCGGTCAACAAGCTGTTCACGCCCGAGTTCCGCAACCGTCTCGACGCGATCATCTCCTTCGGCCACCTGCCGAAAGAGGTTGTTCAGAAGGTCGTCGACAAGTTTGTCATGCAGCTCGACGTCCAGCTGGCTGACCGCAATGTCTCGATCGAGCTCACCGACGAGGCACGCGACTGGCTGGTCGAGCACGGCTATGACGAGGCCATGGGCGCCCGCCCGATGGGTCGCCTGATCCAGTCGACCATCAAGACTCCGCTGGCGGACGAGGTTCTCTTCGGGCGCCTCAAGGATGGCGGAGCGGTCAAGGTCATCGTCAAGACGGACGAGATCGGCCTCCAGAGCCTGGGCTTCGAATATGTCGAGGGCCCGGTGAAGCCGAAGGCGGAGAAGGTCGTCACGAACGCGGCCAAGAGGAAGCCCAAGGCCAAGTCCGCCTCGTCGAAGACGAAAAAAGCGGTGAAACCGAAGGGATCCGATGGTAATGGGGGTGGAGGCGTCCGCACCGTTCCGAAGGTTCCACTGGTTAGAGCATGACGACTGAGATCCACGAGGGGCCGCTCCAGGCCCACCCCAGTGAGGCTCCGGCGAAGCTATCGTGGCGCGAGAAGCGCTACCTGCGTCGTCGCCGGCGCGTCCGGTTCGAGGAGCTTATGGGCTGGGTCCTCGTGCCCGTCATCCTGCTCGGCTGCTACTGGCTGCTGGATGTCGGCCTGAACGCCATGGGCACCTCGCCCGCTGCGATCATGGAAGGCATCGAGGCGGTTCTCGCCAGTCTCTGAGAGCGCCCTTCGTCGCATCGTGATTTCGAAAAAGCCGCATCGGATCTCTCGTCTGGTGCGGCTTTCTTCTTTTCGACCTCGCCCTGTGCGCTAGTTCTGAGATAACTTGGTGGATCGCGAGGACATGGTGACGAAGCTGGTCGGTATCTCGGGAAGTCTGCGCAAGGGCTCATTCAACTCGGCCCTGCTTCGCAGCGCGGCCGGCCTGATGCCCGAGGATTCCGAACTCGTCGTCGACACCATTCGCGGCATTCCCCTCTACGACGCCGACGTCGAGGTCGAAGAGGGGATTCCGGAGCGGGTCGCGGAGCTGAAGGAGGCCATCGTCGCGGCGGACGGCCTTCTTCTCGTGACGCCGGAATACAACAACTCGATTCCCGGCGTGTTCAAGAATGCCATCGACTGGCTCTCCCGACCGGATTCGGACATCAAGCGGGTGTTCGGCGGCAGGCCCGTTGCCGTGATCGGCGCCTCGCCGGGCAATTTCGGCACCATCCTGTCCCAGAATGCGTGGCTGCCGGTCCTGCGCACGCTCAGAACCGACTTCTGGGCCGAGGGACGGCTGATGGTGTCGCGCGCTCCAACCGTCTTCAACGAGGACGGGACGATCGCGGAACTGAAGATCGAGGAGCAGCTTCGAAAGTACCTCGAAGGCTTCGTCGCCTATGTTCGTCGGCGGAACGTGCCGACACGCTGATCTCAATCCTCTTCGCGCTGCTTGAACGGAGTGGCCTCGGCGAGCTCCTCGGCAGCCTCCGACACATAGAGGCGCTCCTGATCGAGATAGGCCTGCACGGCCCGGCGCAGGGACGGATCGGCGATGTCGTGCGCCGACGATGTGATCACGGGCCGGTAGCCGCGCGCCAGCTTGTGCTCGCCCTGCGCCCCGGCTTCGACCCGGTCGAGTCCGCGGGCGATGGCGAAGTCGATGGCCTGGTAATAGCAGACTTCGAAATGCAGGAAGGGGTGATCCTCGATGCAGCCCCAGTTGCGCCCGTAGAGCCGCTTGTCGCCGATGAGATTGATGGCGCCTGCGATGTAGCGGCCGCCGCGCTTAGCCATCACGAGAAGCACGCGCTCCGCCATGCGCTCGCCGATGAGCGAGAAGAAGCTGCGGTTGAGATAGGGCCGGCCCCATTTGCGCGAGCCCGTATCCATGTAGAAGGCGAAGAACGCGTCCCAATGGGCCTCGGTGATGTCGCGTCCCGTGATCCATTCGATGGAGACGTCGTTCGCCAGCGCATCGCGGCGCTCGCGCCGGATCGCCTTGCGCTTGCGCGAGGAAAGCGCCGCGAGAAAATCCTCGAAGCTGCGGTAGCCGTCGTTGAGCCAGTGGAACTGCCGGTCGTCACGACGAAGAAACCCTTGAGCGGCGAAGGCGTCGAGATCGTCCTGCTGCAGGAACGTGGCGTGGATCGAGGAGGCTCCCGTCTGGTCCCGCAGCGCCCGCAGGCCGGCGATCGCATAGGAGCGGATTTCGGAAGCGCGCGCGCCGTTCGAAACCAGGAGGCGCGGGCCCGTGACCGGCGTGAACGGCACCGAGACCTGGAGCTTCGGGTAGTAATGGCCGCCGGCGCGGGTATAGGCATCGGCCCAGGAATGGTCGAAGACATACTCGCCCATGGAATGGGACTTGAGATAGCACGGTACGGCGCCGAGGAGCTTTTCCGCGTCGTCCTCGACCAGCACATGCACGGGCGTCCAGCCGGTCTTTGCACCGACGCAGCCCGAATCTTCGAGAGACGAGAGGAAGGCGTGCGAGACGAAGGGGTTGAACGGATCGTCGTCGCCGTAGCCTGGGCCGAGCGTGCAGGCGTCCCAATCCGCAGCGGGGACCGCCTTCAGGCCTTGGGCAATTTTGACTTGGAACGTCACCGAGTGGAAGGACCCCGCCGTACGGTTCTAGAGCTAAGCGCTCGGCGGGATCCATGCAATATCGGGAGGATGCGACAAACACCGTCGTGAAAAGCTGGCTCGCACAACTGCCGACGATTTGCTCTGAGGCCGGGGCGCATTTTCCCTCCCCACAAGGGGGGAGGGCTTTAGGCGATTCAGGGCAGGAAGCCCTCGAAGACCATCTGGTCCGCGTGCTTCTCGGCGCGGGCTCGATCCTCGGGATTGCGCACGGTCCAGGTCATCACCGGAACGTGGCCCATGAGCCTGCTGAGATAGGTCGAGGCGCAGGGGATGTCCTTCACGCGCCAGGAGAGGAAGTGCGGCTGCGTCTCCGAGAAGTGCAGCAGGTTCGCCATCCGGTGCTTCTGCTCGGGCGGCAGGAAGCCGTCCGACTTGGAGGCGTATTCCAATTCGCCGATGAAGCCGCGCGTGATGTCGGGCGCGTTCTCGCGCAGATGGGCCACGATGTCCGGATCGAAGGATTTTACGACGAACGGACCCTGATAGTCCTTCAGGACCTCGATCACGCGCTTCGTCAGCCGCATGTCGCCGTTGAACTTGCTCTTGACCTCGATGACGAGCGGCGTGCGCCCGGCGATGGCGGCGAGATAATCCTTGAACGACGGGATCCTGTCTCCGCCCTTGGCGCCGGCGATGCCGATCCCGCTCAACTCCGAGAGCTTGCGCTCGCCCACGAGGCCGGTCTGGCCGGTGAGCCGGTCGAGCTCGAAATCGTGGAACACGATGGCTTCGTTGTCGCCCGTCAGCTGCACGTCGAGCTCAATCGGGAAGCCGCGCGCGATGGCGGCTTCCGCGGCCGAGATCGTGTTCTCGATGATGCCTTCGGCTTTGTTATGGAGGCCGCGATGGGCGATGGGCTTCGCGACGAGCCAGCTCGGGGTGCTCATTTGACTTCAAACATTCCTTCGACCTCGACGCAGGCATCGAGCGGCAGCTCCGCGACGCCGACGGTGGAACGGGCATGGCGGCCCGCTTCTCCGAGAACCTCGACCATCAGATCCGAGGCGCCATTCATCACGGGCGCAAGGGCGGCGAAGGTCGGCATCGCGTTGATGAAGCCGCCGAGGCGGACGCAGCGCGTGACCCGGTCGAGATCGCCGACGGCAGCTTTCAGCTGCGCGAGGAGGTTGATGGCGCAAAGCCGCGCGGCTTCCTGGCCCGTCTCGGGCGAGATCTCCGCACCGAGCTTGCCCTTGTGGGCATCGGCCATCTTACCGTCGAGACCAAGGCAGAGCTGGCCGGAGATAATGACGAGATTGCCGGTCCGGACGAAGGGAACATAGTTCGCGACCGGTGCGGCCGGGGTCGGCAGGGTGATTCCCAGCGTCTTGAGTTTCGTGTCGACTGCGCTCATGGAAGCCTCGATGCGTGACATCATCCGGACGGAGTAGTGGCGGATGAGCCGGAAGGACGCAAGCGGGAACATTGCCCTGTCCGCAAGAGGATCCTATCCTGTGATGGGTGGGATCGGGAGAAGATATGCGTTTGCTTGTTGCGGCCACTGGCCTGTCCATCGCCCTTTTGTCGCCTGCCTTCGCGGAGGCGGCAAAGTCTCCGGTTCAACTGGCTCCCCATCGAGCCGTCTACGATCTTTCCCTCATGCGTGCGGGCAGCTCCAACGGCGTCGAGAACGCGCGGGGCCGCATCGCCATGGAATTCGGCGGCGATGCCTGCGATGGCTATACCCTCAAGTATCGCCAGGTCACGATTCTCAACAGCAGCGAGTCGGGCTCCAACACCCTCGATATCCAGACTGCGACCTACGAAACCGGCGACGGCCGCTCGATGCACTTCAAGTCCACCTCGTTCCGCCAGGGGATGCTCAAGGACGGCGAGGTTGACGGCGACGCGAAGCTCACGGCCCAGGGCGACCTGAATGTCGACCTGAAGCAGCCGAAGAAGACGGTGTTCGGGTCGACCGGCGAGACGGTATTCCCGACCGAGCACCTCAAGCGCCTGATCGAGGCGGGCCGCCGGGGCGACACGACCCTGTCCATCCGGGTCTATGACGGCTCGAACAAGGGCGACAAGGTCTACGACACGCTGGGCCTCATCGGACGCCGGATCGAACCCGGAGCGGCGCTGACATCGGTCGAGGAACCGGCGAGGCAGCAGCTTTCGGCCCAGGCCCGCTGGCCCATCACCATCAGTTACTTCGAGGGCGGGCAGGCCGACCGCATGCCTGTCTACAGGATCTCTTTCGAGCTCTATGAGAATGGCGTCAGTCGCGACCTGAAGCTCGATTACGGCGATTTCGCCCTGCGCGGCGAGCTGAAGACCCTGGACGTCCAGACGCCGAGCGCCTGCCAGCGCTAGCACACCTCCTGTTCGTCCCGAGGACGCACTGTTTAAGAACGAGCATCGGATTGGACCCGAAAGTGGAATCCACTTTCGGGTCGCATACCTAGTTCTTGCGCAGCACGATTCCCTTCAGCACGGCGCCGGCGCCGAACTTGTCGCGGATCTTGTCGATGGCGGCTTCCATATGGGCCTGGCGCACCACGCTCTGATCGGCGAGGTCGCCCTTGTCGGCATCCGCCGCATCGCAGAGGTCCGCAGCCCCGATCCCGATGAGGCGGAAGGCGGTGCCGTCGCAGGAAGCCTTCAGGAGCTGACGCGCCGGATCGAACAGCCGGGCGGCAAGCTGCGTTGGCGCGAGGCCCGAGCGGGTGCGGGTCAGCAGCCGGAAATCCTTGTCCTTGAGCTTCAGCGTCACGCTGCGGCCGGCAAGCCCCGAGGCCTTGAGCCGGCGTGAGACTTTCTCCGAGAGCCGCCACAGGATCGGCTCGAGATCCTCGAAGGAGCGCAGATCGCTCTCGAAGGTCGTTTCCGCCGAGACGCTCTTCGTTTCCCGTTCGGGGGTGACCGAGCGGCGGTCCTCGCCCCAGGCCAATCGGGACAGGCGCTGGGCGTCCCGGCCGAGCGCCTCGAACAGGGTCTTGAGCGATACCTCGCGCAGATGGACGATCTGGGTCACGCCGACCTTGGCGAGCCGGCTCTGGGCGGAGGCGCCGATGCCGGGGATGATGCCGACCGGCTTGTCGGCGAGGAAGTCCAAGGCGTCCTCGCGGCCGATGATCGAGAAGCCACGCGGCTTCTGGAGGTCGGAGGCGATCTTGGCGAGGAAGTCTTATGCACAGGTGAGGGTGTCAACTAAGAGAGAGAACATTGATCTACATCGTCAATTTCTGTTCCACTCGTCCAAAGTGTAAATAAATTAAATGTATGGCACTCAAACAGTGTGCCCGCTGATCGATAAGGTTAGGAGTTGGGTTTGCGCTGCCGGGCTAGGCGAGAATTGGAGCACTCACTAACTACCTATCGGGATTGTCCATCTAGTCGAGGGTTTACATGCCAACGGACAATCACCTGATACGGGGCGGGTCCCATTAAATTCAACAGGTTAATTCTAGCCCTCTGCTCACTCGCAGCACCATCTGTGGATCAAATCGTTGGTCGGATTGAGACGTACCTATCCACGGAGTACATTTCGGGAACATGGACTGTTATGAGATGACAACGACTCATGATGGATCCGAGGTCAAGCCATGTCCGACAACACCGAGGATCATGAGGGATTAACCGCCGCGAACCATGTGCCATCCAGTCAGGGATGTCAGCGCAAGGTGATCCATGTCGACATGGATGCTTTCTATGCGAGCGTAGAGCAGAGAGACAATCCGGAACTGCGCGGCAGGCCACTCGCTGTCGGTGGCTCGCGCGAGCGCGGGGTGGTCGCCGCAGCAAGCTACGAAGCCCGTCGCTTCGGCGTACATTCTGCGATGCCCTCAGTAACTGCCAAGCGCCAATGCCCTGACCTGATCTTCGTGAAGCCCCGCTTTGACGTTTACAAAGAGGTGTCTTTGCAGATCAGGGCAATCTTCGCCGAATATACGCCGTTGATCGAGCCATTGTCCCTCGACGAGGCTTACCTCGACGTTACTGAAAATCTGAAGGGGATTGAGTACGCTACTCAGGTCGCGAAGGAGATTAGGTCTCGAATCTGGCAGGAGACGCACCTAACGGCATCTGCTGGAATCAGTGTAAATAAATTCCTAAGTAAAATGGCGTCGGATCAGAAAAAGCCAAATGGTCAGTTCGTGATTACGCCGGAGATGGCACCGGTCTTTGTTGAGGGCCTACGGGTCGGCAAGTTTCATGGTATCGGGACCAAGACTGAGGAGAAGATGAATCGCCTCGGCATCTTCACAGGCCTGGACCTCAAGGAAAGGTCGATTAAGTTCCTTCAATATCACTTCGGCAAGGCAGGCACCCACTATTACTGGATTTCCCGCGGCGTGGACGAGCGTCCCGTCCAGCCGGACCGCATCAGGAAATCGATCGGTGCGGAGAACACCTTCTCGCGTGACCTCTCCGGATTGGAGGAGATAAAACTGGCTTTGGTCCCCATAGTCGAAAAGGTGTGGAGTTACTGCGAGAGAACCGGGATCCGTGGCCGCACTATCACCCTCAAAGTCAAGTACCAGGATTTTCAGCAGATCACCCGAAGCCGTTCCTTTCAGGAGGATATCGTCGACAGGTGCGGTATCGCCCGCATCGGTGAGGATTTGCTCGAAGGATTGTTCCCATTGCCGAAGGCCGTGCGTCTCATCGGTGTGTCCTTGTCGGGGCTCAACACTGAGACGGACGATACTAACAAGGATGGCGACCCGCAGCTATCGCTTGGGCTGTAAGCGGCCCCCTTGCCGTTCCCGCGATAGGATCTAACTATCCAGACAATATAGGGGTGAGGAATCCATCGCGTCTGTCATACCTTGCCCTGGTCCTGTCTAGGGTTCTGGCGTCTGAACGGCGAGGGGTGTGTACCGTGGCAAGCAGACTCTGATGCTTTTGCAACTCACGACGGGAATTCAGAGACTGAGAGGGCTGCTCGCCGTCCGGCCGGCGCGCCTTTCATAGCGCCGTAGCCGGCCGGACGGCGAGCAGCCCGTCCCCATGCCGTAGCACAGGCGACGATACTCCCTTGGCGCTACAATGCCGTGGAGACCCGTGCACGGCGAGATGGCAGGCACCCGACTCGGCGTTGTCCAGTCCGAGCCAGCATTAGATTCGCACCGGCAGCCACGGCAATGAAGATTATGGGCTACCCGAAGGATGCGGATGGCATCGATCGCGCGTTCGCTGGCGGCTTGTTCCATTCGGGCGATCGCACCGTCCGTGAGGTGGACGTTTACCAATGTAACTTCCTGAAGTCCTCAGCGCAATCGCCGGCCACGATAGCGGGCGAATGTCTGAATGGAGCCTATTTAGTGAATGAACAAAGGGCATAAAAGACTACGTTTGCACAAAAGTTTTATCACTGCATCAATTAGTTAAAGAGCCTTTAATTTTGATTCAATTGAAGACCGAGGCCCTTCGCGGGCCACCATGCGCCAAGGCAAACCTGGACGGGATTGGAAGACGATCTTTCTGTGTCAGAAGTGACTGAAGTGCAGCCGTTCAATCCCGTGAGCCATTCGTTGCCTGCATCTCGGCAATGAGACGGCCCCCCGCATCTGGCACACCTGAGACTTAAGCCCAACGTAGCAATCCCCGATAGTCGGAGGTTCGGTAGACGAGTCCAACACGGAGGACTTCATCCAGTTCGAGGTGCGCCTCGTGAACCACAAGGACGACCCCGAAGGCGAGATCCACCTCGTCGTTATGGCGAACGATGACAGCCCGTACTTCCGCGACAACTGCGGTCGCGGCGACGGGCCCATCGGCTGAGACGATTCCTCCCAACCTCCCGCCCGGTGGGCAGGCGGTCACGGTGCGTTGCCGGATCGCCCTTCCGGCAACGATGGCGCCGGGGGGGAATTCGGTCGCCGTGCGTGAAGGTTACGGCAGACATCGTTCCCGCATCGAAGAACGAGATTTCCAGTCCTTTTACGGAGACGAGGTCTCCTGGCTCCAGGAACGGGCGCTCCGAGCAGAAGGAAAACTGATACTTACCTTCGTCGGAGGCGACGTAGCGTCCCTTCGCGACGGTCCTGTCGCCGGATCGCTCGATGTCCGTAACCAGGAACAGCAACCATTCCTCGGCGGAGCGCCGTCCGAAACTCATTTTGGACCGTGGCCCCATCCTATTGATCGCCTCGATGATCCGCAGGATTTCGTCTTGCGTGCGGGGGGTGATGGGCTCCCACGGATCGTGGATCAAATTCCGTTCCCGCCACCCGCCCAGCCGCCGCGCGTTCGCGGTACAGACATGCTCGCGCCACTGCGGGCCGAGATCGTTCAGGTAGACACGGCTGCCGGATGGGCTCCGATAGCAAAACACCGATGATCTGCAAACGGGACACTTGGCGTTGGGGTTTGCGAAGTGAGCCTGTCCTCCCTGGCTCGCGTCGGGATCCCTTCGGTGATACCCGCCATACGACCGACCGGGATGCGCCGGGCCGAGGGATTGATTATTGGAGAGCCTGCCATCTCTCCGAACAGGCTCGCGTCCCTCCCAGTTGAATTTCGACATCGCATGAACCCTTCAGATAGCGGAGATCGTGACGGCACCGTCCCCGGGCATCGATCCATCGGCATCGACAGTGAATCCATCCAGGCTCCGGAACGGGCACGACATGGCGGGAGGCGGCTGGCCCGCTCAACCGTCCGTGAATCCGCCTCCGCCTCATGGCAGTGGCCGCGCCCCCGGACGGTTGAGCGGAAGGAACTTTCCAAGCTGCAATCAGCTTCGGTCTTTCCCAGTTTCAGGGGAAGTTTAGCGGGATCGGATCACGGGACCTCCACCCCGAAAGTCGATCATCCATGGGGCAAAAGGTGGAGATCCCACTTCCGCCGGGCCGGGCTGGCGTGATCGGACACGTCCCTCGAACCCGCGGCAACAACGCGTCAACCTCCAACCTGGCCGCTCTTTGCTCACGGGGCAGGTGCGGGATACGGGGTCGACCATCCGTCGTGCGGCGTCCAGTCGCCCAGGGACGCCTGCCCGAGCGCGGGAGCCCTTTGGGCCTAAGCCTAATCCCATCGTGACTCGATGTAGACGGCTAAACGGTTATTGAGCAAACTTGAGCTGATCGCGGTCGGTTGTTGAGTGGATCGCCCCGCCAGGATTCCGTGCGAATGGGGGCATCGCGGGTCCGTCCCCTGTGACGACGCATTCGCCAGCGCAACGCTCACCAAGCGTGGCACCATGGTTTTCGCGGACGCCGTTGAAGGATTCCCGGTGGGTCCGAATGTCAGTTCTCGCCCGCAGCGCTCCGAGGACTCGTGTGCGGCCTTTGCGTCCGCATGTGAAAAGCCCGCGCACTCTATCGGGAGGGCGCGGGCAATGAATGAATCCTTGGTCGAGATGCACCTGATTGGCTCGACCGGCAGCGCTATCAAAGGGTTTACGAACCGGAGAGTCAGGCTTTCGCCGATTCGAGTCAGGATAGCCCTGGGTTTGAGTCACACTTCTGGACTCGGGGACAACGGTGATGGCCGGATGGTTGAACATGATCCCCGTCAGGCTCGGGTCGGGCCGATGGAAGACGCGCCAGTCATGGATCCTCGGGCAGGAGGCCAGTGCGGCCTTGTCGGGATGGCATCCCCGCCGGATGTCGTCGAGGGCCTGCACGAGGCCGCGCAGCCGCTGGACTTCGGGCCCGAGTTCGGGAACCGGGGCATCGCTGGTGACGAGATAGGTCATATACATGCTCCGTCGCTGCGGCCCCGCGTGGCGGCCGGCGACCTTGGATGGTTGGGGGATAGGGTTCGGTCGGCGTCAGTCGTGGCAGCGGGAGACGCGGGTCTCCGGGCCGATGCGGGCCTCGTCGAGGTCGATCTCCACGAAGCGGCGCAGGGCCATGGCGGCGATCACGCCTATCGCGTCGCGCCCGTTGCGGATCGCCTGCATGCAGACGGCGAGCGGCATCGGCCCCTGCTCCTCGAGGAGCGAGAGCAGCCGGACTCGGTCACCGAGGGTGATACGGTACGCGGCGTAGCGCAGGAGGTCGCGGGCATTATCGAGGCGGAAGCCGTCATGCAGGTCGGCCTCGGGGACGGCTTCGTACCGGAGGCCGGCGTCGCGGGCCGCTTCGGACACCCAGGGCGGGGAGGCGATTTCGTGTCCGTCGGGACGGCGTCGACGACGACGGCGCCCGTCGACCGGATCACGGCGAAGTCGGGCACGTGCACGGCACCGTCGTGGGCAAGGACGGTGGGCAGGCACGTCCAGGACTCTACGGCAGGGTCGACGTCGAGCAGGGAGGCGAGGTCGCGCGCCGCTTGCGTCCGGAACAGGGGCGCGCCCTGGCAGCGGACGGACCCGCGCGGACCGAACGCAAGGGATGACGCGTCCTCGCGGATGCGGGCCAGCACGTCGGGTTCATCGTCAAGGACGATGGCGGAAGGGGAGGTGAGGGTCATGGATACGCTCGTCCCAAGGCGACGGCACGAGGCCGTTGCGTGAACCGGTCAGGGGCGGATGCGGGAGATCAGCGTATGCGGGCTATTCGGGCCGGGCGCACGGCGGCGGGGCGCGCAAGGCGCGGTCCGAAGTCGGCAATCTGTGCGGCAGCCTGGGTCATGATCGGAACAAATTAGAAACATGGCCACGCTTGTCAACCCAATATCCTTTACCCCTTTCGAGATTGGGCCATGTCATCTGGCAACTCGCTTGCGGGTCCGTCATCGCACGGGCAAGATCGCTCGATCCCGGGAGAGTGAGCATGGCAGAGAAGCAGGAGAATCCGGAAAGGCCCGAACCGCCCGAACCCGCTCCGGTCGCGAAGGCCGAGACGTTCGGGGAGGCGCTCGACAAGATGGGCTTCCGTCCACTCGACCCGCCCAGGCAGATCACCATCCGTCGGGTCGGACGGACCAGGCGGCTGACGCGCTGGAGAAATCCCGAGGAGCGGGACTGAATCCAGTGCTAAGACGCAGCCGCAGATAACCCGGATTGCCGTCCGGTTGGCCGCTCGGACCCGCAGGTGCCCCGAAGGCAGCCTACGACCTGAAGGTCCGGGAACGGCGCGTTCCGGAGATATACCGAATTTCTGCAAGGACTCGACAAGCGGACCTTCATTGGGTCCGCTCAACGCTACAGATTGGTAGAGTCGAGGTGTGGCGCGGTGGCGGTAGGATCAGCCTATCTGTTTCCGCCGCTTTCGCCGAGCGGTGCCTCACTAGCCGAGCCGTTGCTCCGTTTCCACACCCCGCTCATCGAACCGGACATGCAGATCTCCCGCATCCGGCTCTCGGACAAGACCTCACGCCTTCACCCACGGCACGTCGTGCCCAAGCCGGCTCAGGCGGACGAGCCCGAAGTGCCCGTAAAGATGCGAGAGGGGATAAGCCCCGCCCTTGCGTCGCCTGAGCTTATGCTTGGAGCGCAACCACCGGCGCAACCGCACCGCTGTGTAGGTGTCGAGCGCCCGATACGCCGGGTTGACGGTGCCTACTGAGAAGTAGTTCGCCCACCCGCGCAGCGTGCGGTTCAACTTGCCCACCAGCACTGTGGTCTCTTGCCATGTTCCCGCTCGGGCGGTCAGCGCGTGGATCTTCTCGACCATGCGCCGGATGCTCTTCTTCGAGGGCCGTTGCGCCAGGCGGGCCTGGCCGGTTCTCGCCGAATACATCCGTCCGAACGTGTATCCCAGGAAGTCGAACTCACCTTCCGGAACCTTGCAGATGCGTGTCTTCTCCTCGTTCACCGTCAGCTTCAGCTTGCCCATGATCTCGCGCAGCCGGTGCAAGGCCTCTTCGGCTTTGCCCTTCCTGCACAGGATCACGAGGTCATCCGCATAGGTCACGATGCGACTGCCGAGGCTGTGCTCCAGCCCGAGCTTCTTCCATCCCAGCACAAACCGGCGCATGTACAGATTGGCCAGCAAGGGTGAGAGGGGTGAACCCTGCGGGATGCCGCGCCGTTGATCGCGCGCCTCCGTTGTCCGTGTCGTCTGTCCTCGTGTGTCGGTTTCTTCCACGGGGCAGTCCAGCCACCCTCTGATCAGGTGCAGCACGCGCCGATCAACGATGCGGCGCGCCACTGACGTCATCAGCTCGGCATGGGGAATGCTCCCGAAGTAGTCCGCGAGGTCGGCGTCCACGACGTCCGGATGGCCTCGGAACAGCAGCTCTTCCACCTCGATCACCGCCTGCTGGGCATTGCGCCCAGTCCGGTAGGCGTAGAGTTCTGGTGGAAGGTCGGCCTCGAAGATCGGGTCCAGCACCAGCATCGCTGCTGTCATGCAGACCCGATCCCGCACGGTCGAGATGCCCAGCGGCCTGAGTTTGCCGTTGGCCTTCGGGATGAACACGCGTCTGATCGGGTCCGGTCGGTAAGTCTCCTGCCTGAGCGCAAGCGCCAGTTCACCCAGCCACCGCTCGACCCCATACGCCTCGATGTCCGCAAAGTCCTGACCGTCGCCACCCGGTGCGCCCTTATTGGAGCGGCACTGGGCATAGGCATGCGCCAGAATGTCCTCGCGGCTGATCTTGTCGTACAGGGCGTAGAAGCGATAACCGGCTTCTGCCTTCGCTTTCGCGTGCAACGCCGTCTGCAGTTTCTGAACACTCTTCGGAGTTGATAGGTTGCCCAATCTCCAGATCCCTCACCACGTCGTGCGTCTGTCTTGAACTGAGGTCCCTTTCCTCGACCAGCGTTGACTGGCTTCAGCGGTACTACGGACCTCTCCGCCACCCCAGGGCGCCCGGCCTGTCCCTCGCGGGCCTCCGGTTGGTCATCCCTGACCACGTCCTGGGGCTTCCCGTGTTGCGTGCGCTTTCCTTGTGTCCATGCTGCCGCCACTACCCCGGTGCAGCGCCTGGGCGTACTCTTTGCTCATTCACCCAGCCGTATCAGCCTTCCCCGAAAGGGTTGTCGGGTCGGCCTGCACATCGTCCTTTTCGAGGCTTGCTCAGCGTTCACTCACGTTGCGGCCTGCACACTCGCGCGGTCACCAATTCGTGACCCGCTATCCGAAGGCTTCAGCCATTTCGTTACCTCCATGACTGCTCCGGTTGCTTCCGGCTGGAGCGGTGGCCGGGTGGGACTTGCACCCACTGGAAAGCGCCGCCTTGTCACGGCGCACACCCCAAGCGGACCTTTAGAGGTCAAGACACAGCGTGGAACAGGTTCCATTCCTGCCGAGGCCAAAGGAACGCGCTGATCGTACGGGCATCATTGCCCCGGCCGATGCCGACTCTATTTGCCGATGGCGGGGGACGCTGGCGGACAGGTTCAACGGAAGGACACCATGAGCATCTTCAGCAGGATCAAGGACGCCATCTTCGGATCCGCTAAGGCGCAGGAGGCCTCTCCGGCATCCACGGCCGCACCGCCCGCGCAAGGGGCTGCCAAAGCCCCTGCGGCCACTGGGGCGACAGCCGCACCGTCCGCCCAAGCGGCCACGAGCGCAGCGCCGATGTCCCAGGTCGACGTTGAGGCGGTGCTGACAGATCTCGCGACGAAGAAGGGACAGAAGCTCGATTGGCGCAAGTCGATCGTCGACCTGATGAAGCTGCTCGATCTCGACAGCAGCCTCGACGCGCGCAAGGAGCTCGCGAAGGAGCTCAACTACACCGGCGACCCCTCCGACTCCGCGTCCATGAACATCTGGCTGCACAAGCAGGTCATGACCAAGCTTGCGGCGAGCGGCGGCAGGGTGCCCGACGACCTTAAGGACTAAGGCAGGAATAGATGGTTTCTTGTGACGATGCCCCATCCAGAGGGCGCATGGCGATCCCCCGGCTTCGGTGTCGTGGCGGGCGGTGGCTCATGGCCAACGGCTGATCAAGAATCCAGTCTATCGGCGGCCGTCGTGACCTCATCCACGATAGCGCAGACGTCGTCGGAGGTCGTCCGATGGTTCACGAAGCACGCCCGCAGCGCGAACTGGCCATTGATCGTGGCATTCGAAAGATAAACCCGCCCCCGCGCAATCACGCGCCGCAGGATCGCCTCGTTATCCGTCGTGCGATGGCGAAAGCAGACCGCACTCAAGGTCACAGGCGCGAGCAGCTCGAGGTCGGGATGCGCCATCACAGCTTCCGCAAGCAACAGCGCATGGCGAAGATCGCGCGCGATGGCTGCACGGTACGCCCGCCTTCCATGATACTGGAGCGACATCCATAGCTTCAGCGCACGGAAGCGCCGTGACAGCTCCATCGACTCATCGAAGAAGGCAAACCGCTCCGCAGTTTCCTGGTTGAAGATCCTGACGTAATCCCCGGACGAGGAGAATGCCTCGTGGGCGACGGACGTGTCACGATGGAGCAGGCAACCACAGTCGATGGGCTGGTACAGCCACTTGTGCGCATCGAGCGAGATGGAATCGGCCATGGCCAATCCCTGGAAGCGCTCCGGAACGGCCATCGCCGCCAATCCCCCGTACGCGCCATCAACATGCAACCACAGCCCTTCGGCCCGGGCGACGTCCGCGATCTCGCGAAGAGGATCGATGGCTCCCGTCGCAACCGTGCCTGCCGTGGCGACGACGGCAATCGGGGTCAGACCGTTTTGCTTGTCCTGGGCTATGCCATTCCTGAGTGCGTCCGTCTGCATTTGGAAGCCATCGTCCACTGGCACGTATCGGAGGTTGCGCCGACCAATGCCGAGAAGGGCGACGGCCTTCGGAATGGACATGTGCGCCTGTTCCGAAGCGTACACGACGCATGGCCGCGCGCCCGCCTCATTGGCCGGGAGCTTCGCTTCCCTCGCCATTGCCAGGGCCATGAGGTTGGCCGCTGATCCGCCGCCGCAGAGACTGCCGGAGAAGCCCGCGCACCCGACCGATTCAGCCAGCCATCCAATGACGGTGCGCTCGATCGTCGTTGCTGCCGGTGCCGATCTCCAAGATGTCACGTTCTGATTGAGGGTGGCCGCCAACAGCTCGGACAAGGTGCTGACCGGCTCCCCGGAACCGACCACGTACCCGAAGAAGCGAGGTCCGGTCGGACGCGAGCGGTCGGCGATGGTCTTGAAGTCGTCGAGGATTTCCCGGCCGCGCCCATCCTCAACCCATGCCCGCGAGAAGAGTCTCTCCGTCTCCTCCCCGTTCGTGTCGGGATAGGTCGGACGCTGATCGAGGCCAGACCAATAGTCCCTGGCGAGGTCGAGAACGGCCTCCGCCAACTCGGACAGCTCGCGGTCGAGGATTCCAAGCTCCTGCATGGCGTGCCTCAGAGCATTCTCAGAGACACACAAGTTAGACAAAACGACCTCGCCCGACAATCATGAGCCCGGGTTCCAACGGAAGCTCGTGGCCGTTCCCTCGCCTGGAAATTTCCTAGGATACAGATCTTCGCGGCTAGGCGCTCGTTTGGGTGAGTCTGCCAGAGCCGGGGAAAGCTGACGTTCATTGAGAGGTCGGACGGTGAAAGTTTGACCCGAAGGAGACCATCCCCAACAGGTTTCACCCTCCACCCCGTTCGGAGCTTCCTCAAGGTAATTGTCCTCTCGCCTTCGGGGAAATCCGACCTAAGTATTCGTTCCGAGCCGGTCCGCTGCCGGCCTCGGGCCCTCAGCAGCTTGTTCTCCCGGCATAGGGCTAGGAGCGTGTCGAGTAGACGCTCTTCTAAGCCTCCCGCCACCACACGACTGCGGAACTCGCTCAAGACGGAAGCATCGAAGCCAGGGTCGGTCAATTCCAGACCAAGCAAGTACTTCCAATCGATGCGGCTGCGGACCGCATCGGCCGCTCGCCGGTCGGAGAGGTTCTCGGCAAACTGTAGCAAACTCACCAGCGCCAGCCGCCACGGGCATTCGGCTGGCTGTCCGCAAGGGGCGAAGAGGGACGCAAACTGGGCTTCGGAGAAGATCGTCCCAAGGTGGTCGCGCAGGCGCAGATAGGGATTGCCATGTGGGAACGCGGCATGAGCGACGGCTGCCGTTGCGGCCGGGACATCACGGCACAGGGTCGGGCGGAGCGACATGAGGACCTCCGGGCTGGTGCTGCTGCCCTTAAACCCAGAACGCCAATCCCTGGCTCAACGGCTCCAGCCTATTCGCCAGCAGTATCTCCTTAGACGTAAGCGCGTGGCCCGCTCTGGCGCTCAAGAGCCGACATTCATTTGCTGGCACCCAGGCCGATCGACGAGGAACCTTGATGCATGGCTCGTCGTTCCTCGGCGACACGGCCGCAGCCCTCCGCGACCTGGCTGGCGCCTGGGATCGCCGCCTGCGTGCTGCCATGGCCGAGATGCCGGCTTGAACGATCGGCTGGCCACGACCGATGCCCTTTGTCCATGTGGCCCTGGGCTTTTGCCGGCATTCGGTAGCACACGGCAACAGCGGCGCGATGCCTGTCCTCGCGGCAAGGAGGCCAGGAGATGCGATCCGTCCTTGCAAAGGCGGTCGCGAGCCAACTCCTGAGCCTGCCTACGGTTCGGTCAGGGAGCAGTGCACTCACGAACAGGCAAGGATCACTTCCCTGGCCATGGCCCTCATCGCCCGCGCCGCCACACCCCGAGCCGGGCGGAGCGGGCCTGATCCTCGGCCGCCTGAAGCTCCTCCGACGCGTCCGGGGTTGCCCGGCCGCCGCCCGCCGCCAGGATGATGGCCGAGAGGTTGTAGTTCCCGATCCGGCAGCGCTGGACGCCGGGAGCGTCGCTCGGGGCGCAGGTCACTTCGCGGCGGCGCAGGAAGCGGGCGAGCTGGCGGGCCAGGGTGCCGCGCTCGCCCTGGATGCCCTCGAGCCGGACGATTGTGCCGCGGATCGCCAGGGTCCCGGTGTCCATCACCTCCGGCACCCCGCGCACGACGTTGGCTCCTGCGGCGGATGCGGCGGAGGATTCGGGATCGGCGTTGGCCACCTTGTCGGCCGGAGCCTGGCGCTTGTCCTTGGCCAGCAGCGGGGTCGCCCGGCTCAGGAAGTCGCGCCAGATCTCCGCCGGCAGGTCGCCGCCGACCACCTTGTTCATCGGCGCATTGTCATCGTTGCCGACCCAGACGCCGACGATGAGATCTGGTGTGAAGCCGATGAACCAGGCGTCGCGATACTCCTGCGTGGTGCCCGTCTTGCCGCCCGCCGGCACGTTCGGGAGACGTGCCGCCTTGCCGGTTCCCTCGCGCACCACCGCTTGCAGCAGGTCGAGCATCGCCATACGGCTCCCGCCCAGACCCTCCGTGCGGGGCGCAGCGCCCGGGCGGGTGAACAGGGCCTGCTGCGTCGTGCCCTGGATCGAGCGGACCGTGTAGGGCTCAAGCGCCAGGTTGCCGGTCGCCACCGCCGCGTAGGCGCGGGTCATCTCCACTAGGGTCACCTCGGCGGACCCGAGCGCCAGGCTCGGCACCGCAGGCAGCTCGGACTGGACGCCCAGGCGCTTGGCCGTCTCGATCACCGCCGGGATGCCGACCTCGTCGGCCAGTTGCGCCGCAACCGTGTTGATCGACTGCGCGAAGGCGTTGCGCAGGCTGACGGAGCCGCGGAAGCGACCATTCGCATTCTGCGGCTCCCAGTCGCCGATCTGGGTCGGGCGGTCGACGACCGTGGACTGCGGTTCGTAGCCTTTCTGCATCGCGGCGAGATAGACGAACAGCTTGAACAGCGAGCCGGCCTGCCGCCGCGCCTGCGTGGCGCGGTTGAACTGGCTCGCCTCGTAGTCGCGGCCGCCGACGAGCGCCCGGATGGCGCCGTCTGGTGAGAGCGCCACCAGGGCCGCCTGCGAGACGTTCTTCTGCCGACCCTCGGCATCGAGCCGGCGCTCGATGACGCCCTCGGCAAGGCGCTGGAGCTCCAAGTCGAGGGTGCTGCGCAGGGTCAGGTCGCCGGAGGCACCGCCGAGCAGTCGGCGCACGTCGGCGGCCGCCGTGTCGACGAAGTAGTTGGTGCCGGGCGGCGTCTCGGGTGGCACGCGCAGGTTCACGGGCTCGGCTCGCGCCGCCTCGGCCTGCTCCGAAGTGATCGCGCCGGTGTCGACCATGGCTTGGAGCACGGTGTCGGCGCGCTCCTTGGCGCCCCCGAGGTTGCGCGTCGGGGCGAGCTGGGACGGCGCCCGCACCAGGCCGGCGAGCATGGCTGCCTCGGCGAGCGAGAGCTCCTTCGTCGCCTTGGCGAAGTAGCGCCGTGCGGCGGCATCGACGCCATAGGCGCCGGAGCCAAAGTAGGCCGTGTTCAGGTAGCGCAGGAGGATCTCCTCCTTGCTGAGCTGGCGCTCCAGCCAGAGGGAAATGACGGCCTCCTGGATCTTGCGGCGCAGGTTCTGGTCGGGCGACAAGAACATCAGCCGCGCCAATTGCTGGGTGATGGTGCTGCCGCCCTCGCGCGTGCCGCTGGCCTGCCAGTTGCGCCAGGCGGCCCGCAGGATGCCCCATGGATCGACGCCGTGGTGGCTGTAGAACCGTCGGTCCTCGATGGACACGACGGCTTGGGCAAGGTGGGCGGGCACGTCGGCTGCCGTGACCTTGGTGCCCTTGAAGACGCCGCGGGTCGCGAAGGTCTCGCCGCCATCCGCCTCGACGACCAGGGCGCTCGGGGTCGGGTCGACCTGCAAGCCGCCGTCGAGCGGCAGGGTCGCGATGCTGTAGCCGACGATCAGGGCCAGCAGGACGGCGAAGCTGCCGGCGACGATGAGGGCGTGGCGGCGCCGGATGCGCCCCAGGAGGCGCTGCACTCCCGTGCCAACACATGCTGCACCTCTGATGATCGGCTCGCGCCATGGGCCGAGGACTGTCGCGGCGCGGGTCGCCGCAGCACGCGCCCGGCGCAGGGCGCCAGCGTACATAAGGCGGGTCCGTGCCATCGCCCTTTTGGCTAGCCGCCTGCCTTCCTCCATGGTCCCCCGGCCCGCCGGTGGCACCCGCGCGGCCAGCCGCCCGAAGCGGGAGGGAGCCAGGGTCTGCGCGGGGTCCGCCAACGACAGGATGTCCCTCTGCGGCTTGGGTCCGGAAGGCTCATCCGAAGTTGGGGTGGGTGTCGTCACGATCCTCGGCTTTCCATTGCTGCGCTTGTACAACCCGGACACGCGATTCGCGTTGCGCCGGGCCGGCCGACTTGTGCCCAGCCCAAGCGTGGCAGATCAAGGGCCTCCGCCACCGCATCGCCGGAACGGCGTCAGACCTCGGCGCAGGATGGCGGAAACGAACGTCCTGGAAGAACAGTCACATTCAACTCCAACAATCCAATAATCATCTCGTTAATCTAGCGTTCAGGTTGATGAATACTGATTTACCTTTCAGAATTAGATAAAATATATTTGAAACTACATCGAGGGCATCGCGTTTGATCATCGCTGGGCAGGAAGCCCGCCGATACAGTTCAGGAGCCAATCGATGTCCAGGAAGATCCTTCTCGCCGGCGCCGTCCTTGCCTCGCTCGCCCCTGCGGCTGCCTTCGCCCAATCCGGGGGTGCCGCGGCCGGTGCCGCCACGGGTGCGGTCGGCGGTGCGGTCGTCGGTGGGCCCGTGGGCGCTGTGGTGGGTGGCGTAACGGGTGCCATTGTGGGCGGCCTCGCCGATCAGCAGCAGCCGCAGTTCCGCCAGTATGTGACCACCCAGAAGGTGCCCTCCTACAGCTACAGGGAAGAGGTCCGTGTCGGTGCGGTCCTGCCCGAGTCCGGCGTGACCTATTACGAGGTGCCGGCCGAGTACAAGGTGAAGGGCTACCGCTACACGGTGGTGAACGACACCCCTGTGCTCGTCGAGCCTGGCAGCCGCAAGATCGTGCAGATCATCCGCTAAGGAGAGCCCGTTTCCGGGATGAGCATGGGCGGCCCTTCGGGGTCGCCCATTGCCCTTCAGGATCGGGAGGGGGAGCGGCGTTGGGCTGGTCCCCGATCGGCGCAGCGCCGCGTGCCGGCACGCCCGTGATCCTCTGGATGACCGAGGACGGGACACCACCCGAGGTCCCGCACGGTGTCGGAAACTGGATGCTGAATCCTGGGGCGGAAATCGGCCATTGGCTGCTTTTTGGAGATCCGCCCGCTTGTGCCCGACAGGCGGATCCGCGGCTGGAGGCCACTCCTTCGCGATCGAGGGCACAGGCTTCGCAGGGCGTGCGCCGTACTTCCGCCAGGTTCGTCCTCCCTGATTTCGATCTCTCAGGGCTGCAATCCGAACGGAACACCATGCGCATCGCCTTCGGCGAGACGCACCTGTTCGTCGGCAGGGGCTACGTGGTCTCGGTCCGTCACGGCGCCTCGACCTCCTACACGCCGGTGCGCGAGCGCTGCGAGGCTTCACCCAAGGCCCTGTCGGATGGCGAAGACTTCATCCTCTATGCCATCCTCGATTTCATCGTCGACAACTACCTGCCGGTGATCGAGACCATCCAGGCAGAGGTGGAGGAGATCGAGGACGGCATCCTGGTCGAAGCGGCGGCCAGGTTCATGTGCGGCGGCTCTACGAGCTCCGCCGCGATCTCCTGCGCCTGCGCAATGCGGCCATCCCGCTCGTGGAGGTCTGCCGACGGCTCGAGCAGCCGGGCCTGCCCGGGATCGATGCCGCGATGCAGCCGCTGTTCCGCGACGTGTCGGACCACATCCGGCGGGTGCAGGAGGAGATCGAGTCCTTGCGCGAGGTGCTGGCCTTCGCCTTCGAGACGAGCCTGATGACAGGACAGGCGCAGCAGACCGGGATCACCCGCAAGCTCGCCGCCTGGGCCGCCATCCTGGCGGTGCCCACCGCGGTGGCAGGGATCTACGGCATGAATTTCGAGCACATGCCCGAGCTGCACTGGCAATACGGCTATGCCCTCATGTTGGCGATCATCGCCGCGGTGTGCGGCTGGCTCTACTGGCGCTTCCACCGGAACGGCTGGCTCTGGCGGCTCTCGGATCGGTCAGTTTCCGCTCCGCTGCCGCCGGAGTTCCCCGGCCAGGCAGTTGGCCCGGCCCTCTGCCTGGGTCGGCTGGACAAGCGACCGAATCCGGGGCCTGTCGGCGATCTCACGGACAACCTTGGTCCGAATGGCTTCGGCAAATTGGGCCTTCTCCCGCACCGGGATCATGAAGGCCCCCGGTCCGCCGATCACGCAGTCACGGAAGTAGAGATCGAGGTTGTCGATGTCCCACAGGCCGTCCGGCCGCTTCAGCATGAGCGGCAGCCCGTTGATGGTGATCCCCTGCGCCAGCGCCTCGTCCCGCGCCGCGGTCACGATGCGGCCCTGGTTGTTGGCGCCATCACCGGAGATGTCGATCACCTGCCGGACGGCTTGAACGCCGCTTGTCCGCAGCTTCCAGAGGCTGAAGTCGATGGCACCCGAGATGGAGGTGTAGCCGAAGCGCTGGATGGAGCTCGCGGCCAGGCGGGCCGCAAAGGCACGGCTGTCGCCCGGCTGCTCGATCACGGTCCAGGGCACGACCACCTGCTGGTATCCGGCCCCGGCCCATTCGACGTACACCACCGCGATGCGCCCCAGCATGCCCTTGCCGATGGCCTCGTGCACCTCCGAGGAGCGGAAGGCCTCGACGAAGCCCTGGCGCTGGAGGTCCTGCTCGTCCGGCTCCATCGACAGGGAGACGTCGACGGCCAGCACCAGCGCGAGGTCGACCTCAGCCTCGGCGTGAGCACTCCACGGTTCCAGGACCATCAGCCCGGCCGTCAGCAGCAGGAAAGCAAGGCCGCGCCATGGACTGAGCATCCTAAGCTCCCGTTCAGGGACCACCTGTTAGCAGGGAAGCTAGGGCGAAACACGGGCGGAACGATTCCCGGTCCCGAGCCAGAGCGGGAGGTGGGTATGATCACACGGCGGCTTCGCTTCGCCCTGTGGCGACACCACCGCTCCCTCAGACGGCAGGCTCTGGCGCAGGAGCGTGCAGCCGGGCATCTGATCGGCTTGGCGGACACCTTGGTAGCCGTGGGCCGGCCCGAGCCTGCGCAGCGTCTCGTCAGGATCGTCCTGCGCTTCGGGGTGAAAGCGATCTGCCTGATCGCCCAAGCCGAGGCCGTCAACTGACGCGCGGGCCCCTCCGTCACAAGCCATCCTGCCCCGGAGGGAAGCCGACGCCGATGGTCGGGATCACGAGACAGGTCGCGATCCGGATCGTCGAGGGAACCCGACTTCTTCAGCAAGATGGGCAGGCCGTTGATCGTGATGCCCTTGGCAACGGCCTCGTCGCGGACGTGCGTGACGGAGCGGCCCTGTGGCAACCCTGCTGGCGACCGGCCGGAGGGACGAGGGCTAGAGCCAGCCCCTCCACTTGAACCAATGATAGGGCAATACGGCCGAGATCACCATGAGCACCAGGGCGACGGCATAGCCGTAATCCCACCGCAGCTCCGGCATGTCCTGGAAGTTCATGCCGTAGATCGTGCCCACCAGGGTGGGCGGCAGGAACAGCATGGCGGCGATCGAGAACACCTTGATGATGCGGTTCTGATCGAGGTTGATCAGCCCCAGCGTCGCCTCGTGCAGGTACACGATCTCGGACGACAGTTGTCCCTCGTAAGCGGAGAGCGAGCGCAGGTCGCGCTCGACCTGCTTCAGGCGGGCCGGGCTGCCGTTGGTCAGCCACTCCTCGGCCCCCTGCCGGACATAAGGGATGAGCCGCGACAGCGACAGCAGGCTCTCACGCAGGATCGCGATCGTCATGTTCTTGCGCCCGAGCCGCTTGATCAGCACCTGGAGTTCGTCCTCGACGCGTCTGGCCTTGCGGCGCTTCGGATCGCGGTCCTCGACGAAGAGCCGGGTCGAGACCTCGTTCAGGTCAGCGGCCACCATCTCCAGCACGTCGGCGGCGCGCTCGACGATGCTCTCCAGGAGCGAGGCCAGCAGGCTGTCGCTGGTGCTGTGGGCTTCCGGCTGCCGCTGGCCCTTGGCCAGGAATGTGCGGAAGGGTACCGGGTCGGCGTAGCGCACCGACACCAGGTGAGTTCGGGTCAGCACGAAGGTGACCTGGGTGCGGGCGGGCCGGCCCTCGGCCACGCCGTTGATGATCACGGCCGTCATGACGAGGGCGCCGTGCTCTTCGTACAGGCGGGCCGACTCCTCGATCTCCGCCATCTCCTGCCGGGTCGGCACCTGAAGCCCGAGCAACGCCTCGACGGCCTTCTCCTCCTCGTGCGTGGGATCCAAGAGGTCGATCCAGAGCACGTCGGATGGGGCAGGAAGCGTCGTGCTGTCCTGCGCCAGGCGCACGAGACGGCCCTGGCGCAGGCCATGGAAGTTCATCATCGGTCAGTTCCAGCGTGAAGGATCAGCCGCGCGTGGGCTTCACCGGCGGCGGGGTCTGGTGCGCGAGGTGGTCAGGCGAGGATGCCGCGGCGGGCGGGCCGAAGGCAACGGCCGCGACGTGCAGGCCGATGACGGGCGCGAAGACGAGCCCGAGCAGCAGGACCACCATCAGCATGATGCTGCGGTCCTCGGATCGGGCGTCCCCGTTGCCCACACGGGCACGGGAGGAGAACAGGTTCAGGAGGGTCATGGCTCACCTCGGTTCCGACCAGCCGTCGCGGGCCGGTCGCGGGTGAGCCGATCAAGCGATCAGGCGTCCGCGCGGGCCGGCAACGGCGTGGTCAATCGACTGGGACTGTCGCTTGGCATTTCGTTCAGGGTTCCTGTGGATCGCGTGCCCGCCGAGGCGGGATCGGCCCCTCGGGAATGCCTCGTTTCCCGGACAAGGTCAAGTCCGGTCCACGCCGCCCGAACAATGGCCGTGCCCTGGCGTTGGCAAGGTCCACGCCCGCCCGGGACAGGGTCCGACATCACGCAGGTGAAGCGGGAAGGGAGGGACGCCGCCATGGAAGCGCCGGCCTTTGGTCCACCTGCCGCCATCCCCGAAACCGGGGAGGCTGCCCTGGAGGCAAGGCCTCCCGGTACGGCAAGGGTCGAGACCATGCTCGAGACAGTCGGGATCGCCATCTTCGCAGCGCTTCTGGTCGGTGCCGCCGTCATCCTGATCCGACGGAACCGCCGCTGACCTTCGGTTGCATCCGCACGGCCGATCCAGTTTCCCGCCCGCACCCCCGCCGGCCCTGTACGCACGGCTTGCCGCAGGGTACACGAGCCATGGGGATGATCGGGACAAGGGAGAGGACCGACGGTGACGATCACGCATCCGAGGCTGTCGTTGCGGCTGCGCATCTTCATCCTGACCGCGGTGGCGCTCGCCCCGGCGCTGGCGATCCTCGGCTACAACGAGGTCTCCCTGCGCCGCAGCCGCGAGGCCGAGATCCATGCACTCGCCCTCCGGTTCGGGCACCTGGCCTCGCTCGAGATGCAGGGTATCGTCAGCGGCGCGGAGGGGCTGCTGCGCGCCGTCGCTCGCGTTCCGGCCGTGCGCTCGTTCGACGCCGAGCCCTGCGGCCTCTACCTGGCCGATATCCGGCATCAATCGCCGCAGCTCGGTGCTATTACGGTGCTCGATCGCACCGGCAGCGTGCAGTGCCGCAGCGAACCGGGAGGCATCGGCCAGCGCCTCGATGACCGTTCCTACTTCAGGCAGGCGCTCGAGTCGGGAGGGTTCGTCGTCGGGGAGTACACCACCAGCCGGATCTCGGGCCGACGCGGCCTGACCCTTGCGATGGCCATCAAGGGAGATGACGGCTCGACCGTCGGTGTCCTGTCCGCGAGCCTTGATCTTGCCTGGCTCGGGGCTCGGCTGCGCGAGCGCGACCTTGCCGGCGGTAATGCCCTCACGATCGCCGACCGGACCGGCATGATCATCGCGCGCGAGCCGTTCCCGGAGCGGTTCATCGGCACCCGCATCCCCGAGCCGTTTCAGTCCCTCGTCAGCGGGCCGACGCCGGGAACGCGGGAGGTCACGAGCCAGGATGGGACGCGACGCGTCATCGGCTACATCCCGGCCACCGCGAACCCGACGGGCCTGTACATCAGCGCCGGCCTCTCGCGGGACGAGGCCTTCGCTCCGATCGACCAGGCCATGCGCCGGGGCGCGGCGCTGGCCCTGGTCGGCAGCATGGTGGCCCTCCTGGCCGCCTGGGGCCTCGGCCGCAGGTTCGTCCGCGCACCCGTGGCGCGGCTGATGCGGACGATCCAGGCATGGCGCGGCGGGGAGCGGACGGCCCGCACGGGGATGGCCGGCGGCGCCGGAGAGCTGGAGGCGGTCGGCGCCGCGATCGACGGCCTGATGGACGAGCTCGACCGGGGTCAGGCCGCGCGGGACGCCGCCGAGGAGCACCGTCGGCTTCTCCTCAACGAGTTGAACCACCGCGTGAAGAACACGCTCGCCACCGTGCAGTCCATCGCCTCGCAGACCTTGCGCAACTCGGCCACGGTCGGTCAGGCCCACGAGGCGCTGGAGAGCCGGCTGCTGGCCCTGTCCCGCGTCCACGACGTGCTCACCCGCGAGAGCTGGGACGGCGCCGACATGGGCGAGATCGTCGCCCGTGCCCTCGAACCGTTCGGCGATTCGGGCGGGAAGCGTCTCCGGTTCGAGGGGCCGTCGGTCCGGCTGTCCCCGAGGGCCGCGCTGGCCCTGTCCATGGCGTTCCAGGAGCTGGCGACGAACGCGGTGAAGTACGGCTCCCTTTCCAACGGAACGGGATCGGTCCGGATCAGGTGGGGCCTTGCGGACGGCCCGGACGGCCACCCGAGGCTGCATGTGCGGTGGGAGGAGATCGGTGGCCCGTCCGTACGGCCGCCCAAGCGCAGGGGCTTCGGATCGCGGCTCCTCGAGCGCGCCCTGGCCCATGACCTCGACGGCGCCGTGACGCTCGAGTTCGCCGCGACCGGGGTGGTGTGCACGCTCCAGACCGCCGCGGCCTGAAGCCCGACCTGGCGGTCGTGGCGCCCATGGGTGGTTGGTTCCGCCCCGTGAACCCGTAGGGCAGCCGAGTGCCCCTGGGCTTTTCCCTGGCTTCGCAGGAAGCGTCCTTTACGCGATGTGCTTTTGCGCCCGCGAGGCCTCGCTCCCTTCGCCGATTTGCGAGATCAGCTTCGGATCGGCTCAATGCACGCGAGCGGGCGATTTCGGCCCGCGACCCCTCGATTGGATTGGTCGATCAGGTTGTTCGGTGCGGATTGGTTCCGGTCCGGCTCAAGGTCCTGGGCAGCCGGTCCGATCGGGGGAACCCTGGGTCTGCGGTCCCGGTTGTACCATCAATGGCCAAGCCTGGGCCCATTTCCCGCGTTCCGGAGTTCGCGCTTCCGTCATGACCGCTGCCGCTCCCCCGCCTCAGGATCCGAAGGGGCGCCAAACCCTCCCCGCGACGGTCACCATGCTGGCCATCGTGGCCGGATGGGCGCTGGCGCGTCACGTCATGGCCGGCCCCGGACGCGGGAGCGGTCAGGGCGGCGCGGGTTCAACGGGTCAGGATCGTGGCGATGGCCGGCATCCACCACCCCAAGCAGCCGATGAGAAGGGGCGGGGGCGCGAAGCCGGCACGCCGACGGAAATCCCGGCGCTCGGCTGGAAGGACATCCTGTGGCGGACCTACGAGGAGTTCGGGCAGGACCGGATCATGGCCGTTGCGGCGGGCGTCACCTACTATGCCCTGCTCGCCATGTTCCCGGCGATCGCGGCCCTCGTGTCGATCTACGGCCTGTTCGCCGATCCCGCGACGATCCAGGGCCACCTCGATGCCCTCTCGGGCGTGCTGCCAAGCGGGGCGATGGACATCGTCCGGGAGCAAGTCACCCGCATCGCCACGGCGGGCGGGGGGAAGCTGGGACTCAGCTTCCTCATCGGCCTGGTCCTTTCGCTGTGGAGCGCCAATGCCGGCATGAAGGCGATGATCGATGCACTCAACATCGTCTATGACGAGGAGGAGAAGCGCAGCTTCCTCAAGCTGAACCTCGAGTCGCTGGCGTTCACCCTCGGCGCCATCGCTTTCCTCCTCCTGGCTCTTGCTGGGATCGTCGTGCTGCCAATCATCCTCAGCCTTGTCGGCCTGGGCAGCGGCTTGGAGTGGCTGCTCGCGCTGGCGCGCTGGCCGATCCTGCTCGCCTGCGTGGTGCTGGGCCTGTCGGTCCTCTACCGCTATGGCCCGAGCCGCGACAAGGCCGAATGGAAGTGGGTGACGCCGGGCGGCCTCGTGGCCGCCGTGCTGTGGCTCGTCGTGTCGATGCTGTTCTCCTGGTACGTGGCCAATTTCGGCAGCTACAACGAGACCTACGGCTCGCTCGGCGCCGTGATCGGCTTCATGACCTGGATCTGGATCTCCGGCATCGTGGTCCTGGTGGGCGCCGAGATCAACGCCGAGATGGAGCACCAGACCGCCAGGGACACGACGGTGGGCCCGGATCGGCCGATGGGCAGCCGCGGTGCGACGATGGCCGACACCGTCGGAGCGGCGAAGGTCTGACGGGACGAACCGGACGCGCGAGCGGCGGCAAGGTGCCCAATGACCTCAGGGCTGGAACGGGGTGTGTTGCTCCACATGGGCAGACCTCCTGCCTGCGGCACTCTCCTGCCACGACAAGGGAGGAAGGCAAGTTGGATTGGCATAGGCCAAGTTAACTTGGCGAGGCCCCTCGGTGGAGGCGGCTCTCCAGGCCAATGCAGCCCGTCTCAAGCGACCCATGTTCCGAGGATGCCGATCACCTGCGCCATCCGATAGGGCTTCGAGAGGATGATCCCGCCGGGGACGGGCTGCGTCCGCTCCGCATAGCCCGTCACGTACAGGACGGGCAGATGGGGGAAGCGCTCGCGGTAGGCCTTGGCCACCGTCCAGCCATCGGCTACCGGCAGGCGGATGTCGGTCAGCAGCGCATCAACGGCGATCCCGGCTTGCAGGAGCCTCATGGCCTCTCCGCCGCTGGCCGCTTGCGTGACCTCGAACCCGACATCCTCCAGTCCTGTTACAGCCATCTCACGGACGAAGGGATCATCCTCGACGACGAGAACTTTCATCATGTCCGCACCGACCAGGTCCCCGAGGACTGAGGACCTCCTCCCTTTCCCCTGGCTACGCCTGCGCACCCCGCGAGCCTGCGATGCCATCCTCGCGGACGATCCCCATCAGCTCGGCCAGTCGCGTCCTCGCCCGATTGACCCGGCTCTTGATCGTCCCGATCCTTGTCGCCAGCGCCTCGGCGGCTTCCTCGTACGACAGCCCCTCCGCGCCGATGAGCAGCAGCGCCTCGCGCTGCTCGTTGGGCAGCTTGGCGAGGGCGGTGTGGAGATCCTGGACCGCAAGCCTGTCCTCGTGGTCCGGGATCGTGATCATCGTGGCAGCAAAGACCCCGTCCGCGTCCTCGACCTCGCGTTGCTTCGTGCGGCGGGTGGAGAAGAACAGGTTGCGCAGGATGGTGAAGAGCCAGGCCTGGAGGTTGGTGCCGGGCTCGAACGTCTCCTGCCTGCCGATCGCCTTGAGCACGGTCTCCTGCACGAGATCCTCGGCCCGATGAACATCCTTGGTCAGCGAGATTGCGTAGGCCCGCAGCGACTTCAGGCTGCCCATGAGCTCGTCGATGAAGGCCTGGTCCACCGGTTCGGTGTGGGCCCGGATGACCTGCGCCACGCGATCGAGCAGCCGGGCCAGGCTGCGCGGTATCTTCTCCGCGTCAGGATCACCGTAATGGGCGCGCAGCTCGCGCCCGAGATGGGTCTGGATGGCATCGGTGAGGGAAGGGTATTCAGCGGAGTGGGAGCGTTCGTTCGCGATGGATTGTGTCATCGCCAACCAAATGCATCAGGTCAGGCTGGTTTCAACCGTGGAGGAAGGACGCGGGTGCGGGCTGGCCTCGACGTCAAGGCGACCGATGACGAAAGCCACCTGAAGCCAGCCGCATGGCCATGCGGTGACCATTGGAAGGGAGCAGGAAGCCTTGCGGGTTGCTGATGGCGATCCCGTGTCGGTCCCCGTGCTTCCGATGTCCGATGAGAGTTCGTTTACGGTCTGTTAACCATGCGCAGCGATCCTTCCCTACAACGGCAGGAAGGATCGTCCAGCCGCTGGTGCCGGAGTGCGATAGGTAAGCTCATGAGTAACGAGGGACGTCCGGACCAGAAGCCAGCAGCTCCGCCCCTTGCCCCTGATACGCGAAAGCATCTTGGGGCCCATCTCTAGGCCGTCTTTGCCGACATCGAGGGAGAACCCATCCCCGACGACCAGATCGACCTGTTGCTCGCGTTGCGGCGCGTCGAGCGCGACCTGGGACGCAAGGTATCCTGACCGGCTCGTTGTCGTCCTCGACCAGCCGTTCGAAACGACGGCATCAGCCGCCAGGGCCATCGCGATCCCTGCTTCGGACACTTCCCGCGTCACCCCCAGAAGAACCCGCGACGATTCCGCGGGATGGATCCATTGCGACCCTCACCGCCCCGCATCCCGCACGAGGCCATGGATGAAGCCCAGCTTCTCGACGACCGGCGGATTGATGATGAAGGGATAGAGGTCGGGCTGGCCCATGCAGCGGTTGAGGCTGTTGAGCGCGAACGTGAGGGGCAGCCAGTCCTCGACAACCTGTCCGATGTCAGCCCCGCTGTCCGCATCGACGCCGAAGTCGGCCGACAGCGTGCCGCTGTCGTCCAGCGGCGGGCCGACCCGGATGCCGAAGGCCTCCGCCATCTCGATCGTGTCGATGATGTGCAGGTAGTGTGCCCAGGTCTCGGCGAAATCCTCCCACGGATGCGTCGTCGCGTAGGCCGAGACGAAGCGCTCCTGCCAGTCGGCCGGCGCGCCTGTGCGGTAGTGGCGCTGCAAGGCCTCGCCGTAATCCTCCCGCTCATTCCCGAAGACGGCCCGGCAGGCCGCGAGCCGGCCGCCATCGCGCACGAGCAGGTCCCAGTAGTGGTGGCCGACCTCATGTCGGAAATGGCCGAGCAGGGTGCGGTACGGCTCGCCCATGGCCGTGCGCCGCCGCTCGCGCTCGAGATCGTTGGCCTCGCTGAGCGCGATGGTGATGAGGCCCTCGTCATGCCCGGTCATCACCTTGGGGCCATCGTTCGCGGGCGGCTCCGCCAGGAACTCGAAGACCAGCCCATGCTCTGGATCCTCGGCCCGTGTGACCAAGGGCAGCCGAAGCTGGAGCAAAGTGTAGAACAGCCGGTGCTTCGCCAGCTCCATCACACGCCAGGCAGCCAGGTTAGCCGGGACCGACGGGTCCGGGATGACGCCGTTGTGCCGGCAGGCGGTGCAATACGCCTCGCCCGAGGTGGCCGGGACAAGCCAGTTGCAGGCGTCGAACTCGGCATTGGAGCAGAAGCGGTCGGCCCCCTCCGACTGGGCCAGCGCACGCCACGTCGTGCCGCCATCGGGCTCCAGCGCCGAGAGCGTGCTGGCATCGGGCAAGTAGCCGAGGCGATGGACGCAGCGCTCGCAGGCGCGGTTCTCGAAATAGAGGAGATGACCGCAGGCCTGGCACTTGAAGAGCTTCATCGGGGCATTCCTCGCATCGGGGTACGGCCTGGCCAGTCAACGTCGCACTTTCCTTCCCGATCACTGCATCGGGCATGGAAATTCGGCAGGGGCTGCCTGAATCATGCCCGCTGTGACCGATCATCCGGCATCTGGCGATCCCGGCCCGGTGCGATGTCGCGACGCCCCGGGCTGTCCGAGGGTGCGACGCCATTGAAGCAGGACCCTTGGGAACGGCGCTCCCTTCGAGGCGTCTTCAGAGGCATCCTTTCCAACCTGCTGCCGGAGCCTGTCATCGTGGAAGCGCCTCCCCTCGAGCGTAAGCTCGTCGCCATCCTGGCCGCCGATGTGGCCGGCTACAGCCGCATGATGCACCGGGATGAGGATGCGACGCTTGCGACCCTCACCACCCATCGCACGATCATCGACGACCTCATCGCCACCGGACGGGGGCAGGTTTCGGGCACTGCCGGCGACAGCGTCCTGGCCGAGTTCGCCAGCGTCGTCGATGCCGTGCACTGCGCGGTGGCGATCCAGCAGGCCCTGCACAAGGCCAATGCCGACCTGCCCGCCGAACGCCGGATGCGATTGCGCATCGGCATCAACATCGGCGACGTGCTGGTCAAGGACGGCACCATCTTCGGTGACGGCGTCAACGTCGCCGCGCGCCTGGAGTCCCTGGCGGAGCCGGGCAGCGTGTGCATCACGCGCGGCGTGCGCGATCACATCCGCGACCGGGGCGATTATGAATTCGAGGATCTCGGCGAACACAGCGTCAAGAACATCGCCCGCCCGGTGCGGGCGTTCCGGATCCTGTTCGATCCTGACGGCACGACCGAGCTGCGGGAAGCGCCGGCAGCGCCGGAACCGGCGCTCTCAGGCAGTGGTGTCTCGGATGTCCCGCAAGATGCGATCGAGCTCGAGTTCTGGCAGTCGGTCCAGGCCAGCGGGGAGGCGGACGAGTACGGGGCCTATCTCGAGCGCTATCCCGACGGAATCTTTGCGCCCCTGGCGCGGGATCGGCTGGCCAAGCCCGAGACCCTCGAGCGGCCACCCGTTCCGTCGGACGGCTCGGCCGTCGAACTGGCGTTCTGGGACACCGTCAAGGACAGCGACAACCCGGCGATGTTCCGGGCCTATCTCGAGCGGTTCCCGGACGGCGTCTTCAAGGCCCTGGCGCAGATCCGGCTGGCTGAAATCGATGATGCGCACTAATACTACAGCCGGGATTTACGGCGGCGGGTGCGCTTGCGCCAGTGACATTCGCGAGCACGCTGCTGATGCCGCCGACGCCACGTCGACCAATGCTCCACCGCCTCAACCGAAGGCGGCCGCTCCCACACCAGATGCCAGAGCAGCCGCCGCACCTCCGGCACGGTGAGCGGCAGCAACCCCGCGGCGCGCACGACGGAGGCTTCTCCCCCCGATGGCGTGCTGGCGCACGACGGTGAGATACGCATGCGCCAGCATGGCCAACGTGATGTGGCGATACCAGCCCGTCCACGAGCGCACCTCGTATTCGTCCAAGCCGGTCTCGCCCTTGGCCTCCTCGAAGCAGCTCTCGATCCGCCAGCGCTGACCCGCAATCCGCACCAGCTCAGAGAGCGGCGTCTCCTCCGGCGAACGGGTGAGATAGAACGTGAACTGATGCGGGCGGCCCTTCTTGCGCCGGATCAGCAGCCCGGTTTTCCAACCCGGCACCGGCGGCGTGCGATACGGCAGATAGGCCCAATCGTACAGCCGTGGCCCCTTGGCGCCATCGCCGGCGCTGAGCCGCGTCCAACCTCTGGCCGGCACGTCCTCGAGCCAATCCTCGACGGGCTTGAACCCGAGCCGCTGGGCCGAGGTCACCGCCAGCACGTAGCCGCGCCCATGCGCTTCGACCAGGCGTCGCGTCTGGGAATCGGCGCCATACACGCAGTCGCCCACCACCCACGTGCACGGCACCCCGGCCGCAAACGCCCGTTTGAGCATCGCCTGCCCGAGCTTCGGCTTGGTGGTGAAGTCAACCTCCTCCGGAATGCCCGCTTCCGTCCGCCGTGCCGCATCGAAGGCCCAGGTCTCGGGCAGGTACAGCGCCCGGTCGATCAGCGCATGCCCGTGCCGGCTGGCATAGGCGAGAAACACCCCGATCTGGCAATTCTCGATGCGGCCTGCGGTGCCGGAGTATTGGCGTTTGACGCCGGCCGACTTGTCGCCCTTCTTCAAGAAGCCGGTCTCGTCGAGCACCAGCACGGCCTCGGGATCGCCGAGGTGCTCGACCACATAGGCACACAGGTCATCGCGCACCGCATCGGCATCCCAGTGCATGCGGGCAAGAAAGTCCTGCACGCCATCGGGGCTGGCATCACCGGCCGCTTCGGCCAGGTGCCAGCCGTTCTTGCGCTTGAGCGGCGCGAGCAGCCCTTGCAGATAGGCTCGGGCGCGTCGGCGCGGTTCGATACGGGCGAAACGGGGAGCAATCCGGGTGCAGAGATCATCCAGTTGATCAGCCCAGCAGTGAGCCTCGGTCATGTGCGTCATGGCGCGACACCTCCGTGTCTAAGACAACGCACAATGCCCGGCTGTAGTATTAGGGCCGCACTGATTGATCAAGGATGTCCGCTCCACGCATGGGCATCCGTAAATTCCCGCGGAGGGCGGCCTCAGGTGGCGAGGACGGCGACCGGCAGGCGGATGTCGAATGAGCTGCCGGCCGCGCTCGAGGACTGGGACAGCGTGCCGTCCAACTGCCGCACGAACACGCCGATGTAGCGCGTGCCGAATTCCGTCCCCTTCGTGCCCGCCGCCGCGTCCGGACCGATCCCGTCGTCCGTGATGGACAGCCGGATGAGATCGTCTGACTGCCGTTTCAGGCCGATGCGGATCGCGCCATCGCCGGACGGAAAGGCATGCCTTGATCGCGTTGGTGGCGAGTTCGTTGACCATGAGGCCGATCGGCACCGAGGCATCCTTGTGCAGTGCCAGCGGCTCGGTGTCGACCGCAATGGCGATCTCGGAGCACTCGCCGAGCAGGCTTGCGCTGAGGTTGGCGGCGATCTCCGCGAGGTAGGCGTCGCCGCGGATGGCCTCGGCCGTCTCCGAACGGGCGATCAGGTCGTAGAGCTGCGCCACGGCAGCGATCCGACCCTGGAGCGCCTGCAAGGTGCGGGCATCACTGCCGGGCTGGCGGGCCTCATGCGCCACGAAGCTCATGATCACCGTGAGGCTGTTCTTGACCCGGTGGTAGATCTCCTGCTTGGCCTGATCCTGGTCACGCTCGCGTTGCACCCGGTCCGTGATGTCCTCGAAGGCCAGCAGCAGCCGCATGGTGTGGTTGCCGGGACGGAATACCTTGCGCGCGTTCAGGCGCATCACGCGGTGGCCAATTGCCGTCTTGGCACGCCTCGGTGGGCGGGCCGGGTATTCCCTCTCGGACCTAATCAAGCCGCGCTGATCGCAATCGGCCCCTTCAGGATCCCAGTCGCCTCCGTCTGGGCCATGTCCAGGCACAGGGCCATGGCCTCGCGCAGGCCGGTGGCCACGACATCCGCCCGAGCCGCCTCCTGGAGGGCCGTGGCAGCCGTGGCGTCCATTTCCTCGACCCAACATCCCAGCAGGATTCGCGCCTGCGGCATCTTGCGGCGCAGGCGACGCACCGCATAGCGCATGTGCGCCGGGCTGCCGGCGTCGAGATAGGACAGGCACACCATGGCGACGCCGGCATCGTCGATCCTCGCAACGGCTTGGACCGACAGGGAGGCTGCGCTTTCCACCCTGGCCTTGAGCCCATGCTTCGTCAGGAGCTGCGCCAGCATCATGGCGGCGGCCTCGTCGACCGGGCTCTGGCCGGCAATGCACAGGATCGGCGTCTCGCCCCGGAAGCGTGGATTGAGATCCTCCAGCGCCAGGCTCGGAAGGTCGGCCCTGCCGCTCTCGCCCTCGCTGGCCTCGACGGCCGCGGCCGCCTCGGGATCGTCGGTGCGACCGGATTGCGGCTCCTGGTCGGGATGATCGGAGAGATCGTCCACCAATTCCTCGACCGTCGCCCTCATGCGCTCCAGGCGGTCCTCGTTGAGGACACCACGCAGTGCGTCGGCGCGAGCGAGCCGCAGGCCGGCCAACGCCACCTCGTCGTAGTAGACGGAGAGCGAGCGCTCCTTCAGGAACTCCTCCGCCACGTCGGCTGCCTCCGCGGGATCACCGGCCAGCATGCGTTGGTAGAAGATCTCCGGCGGCGACAGAGCGGGGCGGTCGCCGAGCATGACATCGAGAAATTCGAGCTGCTCCACGTGCCGGCCGAGCACGACCAGGCACACGGTCAGCGGGGTTGCCAGCACCAGTCCGATCGGCCCCCAGAGCCAGGTCCAGAACGTCGCGGCGACGACGACCGCCACCGGAGACAATCCCGTGCTGTGGCCGTAGACGAGGGGCTCGACCACGTGACCGGCCAGCGGCTCCATGACGATGAACAGGGCCGCGGTCATCAGCAGCATCGACCAGCCGGGATCGACGGCCGCGGCCAGGGCCAGCGGAAAGGCAGCGGAGATGAACGCACCGATGTAGGGCACGAAGCGCAGGATCGCTGCAAGGATGCCCCACAGCACTGGGCTCGGCACTCCGATGAAATACAGGCCGATGCCGATCACCACGCCGAAGGCCGCGTTCAGAGCCAACTGGGTCAGGAACAGCTTGCTCAGACGGCCGGCAGCATCGTCGAGCGCTGCGGTGGTCTTCTGAAGATCATGCGAGCCGGCGAGGCGGATCAGGCGGTTCCGCAGGTCCTCCCGTTGCAGCAGAATGAAGATCACGAAGATGATCACGATCCCGGTGGTCGCGGCCGGATGGATGAGCGGCGTGATGAAGGCGCCGAGCGTTTGCAGGGCGCCTGGGTCGGGCTGGCGCACCTCCACCGGGATGGGCTTCGTTTCCGTGGCCGGCACGGTGCTTGGCGTCAGCGGATTGGTCGGCGGGGTGGCCCCGACGTGGGGCTTGTCGAGTTCCTTGCCCAGGTCCTGCAACACGTCCGCGGCGCGCTCGAGGGCGCTGCTGCTGGCGGCGGACCCACGCAGGGCCTGCACCTTCTCGCGCATCGTGACCTGGTAGCGCGGCAGGTCCCCGGCGAGCTGGGTGACCTGCGTCGCCATGACCGTCGCAAGTGCCGTGATACCGGCAAAGGCGACCAGGACGACGCCGATCACGGCCAGCGCCCGGGGCATATGCGCCTTCTGCAACAGCCGGATGAGGGGTGCCAGCACGAAGCTCAGGAGGATGGCGAGTGCCACCGGAACGAAGACCTCGCGCCCGACGTACAGAGCCGCGATGACGAGGGCGATCATGCCGACGACGCCAAGGCCGGCGGAAGAGGAGCCCGACGGGAGGATGGCCCGCTCGGCAGATTTTGGCTTCAGGTCTGGCATCGATCAGGGGTCCCAGGCCGCCGTAGGTCGTAAGCGCCGGCCCGGCCCGGTGCGATAACGTCGGGGGGACCAATTCGCTCCCTTGCCTCGGGTCGTCACCGGCGGCCGTTCCTCAGGAAACTGCCGTGTGGCAGGGAACCGGTCAGGTTCAAGGTCGTTGCCATGTTGCGACGCAGCAAATCCCTTCGCTGTTGCGAGATTGTCTTCCTAGTATCTGCGTCGCCGCTCTCCAAAGTTCAATCGATGCCGAAGTCCGCTCGCCTCGGAGAGCCATTGCTGCGCCCTGTCGCTGCGCTTCTCGAAGATCGGCTCGGGTATCGACGTCACCACCCAGTATTGCGTTTGGCTCCAATTTTTCATGAGGACGACATGACGACCATCAGACAACTGCTCCAGACCGGTCCGGCCAAGGCCAACGAACTCTTCGCGAAACTCGTGGATACCTCCGACGGCGCGGTCAAGACACGCGAGAGGCTGTTCGCGGATCTCAAGGCGGAGCTGGATCTGCTCGCCCGGCTCGAGGAGGAGCACCTGTTCCCGGTGCTGAGGAAACACAAGGCCACCAAGGGACTGGTGTCCGCAGCGCTTGCTGACAACAAGCAGACAAGAGTGCTTCTGGACGAACTTGAGACCACGCCAAAGGATGACGAGGAGTTCGCCACCAAGGTGGCCGAGTTGCGCAAGATCCATCAGCAGAGCGTGCGCGATGGGAAGAACGAGCTGCTGCCGGCTGTCCTGAAGGCGCTGAGCGACGAGGAAGCCCAGGCCATCGTCGACAGCATCGAGGCCGAGAAGGCGGAGATCGAGGAGGCCCGGCAGGTGGAGGCCGAACAGCGCCGCATCGAGGCGAGGTTCGAGCGCGAGCAGGAAGCGAGGCTCGTTGCCGAGCAGCAGGACGAGGCCGAGCGCGTGGAGGAGGCCCGCACGGCCGTCCGGCAGACCGTGGACGCCGTTGCGCGGACGGGTGAGGTCGCAGCCGAGAGTGCCAAGCAGATGGTCCGCAGCACGGCTGAGGTCGCGCAGCGGGTCGCGACGGCGCCTATGAGCACCGGCTCGGTTCTCTGGGATTCGATGTTCAACCTATGGACGGCTCCGCTGGGCCGCGCCGTGGCGCGTCCCACCAATGGCCTGCCGTCCTCTCAGGTCGAGGAGGTCATACCGCTCGCCGAAGAGACCCTGGTCGTGGGCAAGCAGAAGGTCACCAGCGGCACCACCACCGTGCGCCGCGTTGTCGTGGAAACCCCGGTTCAGCAGCAGGTGACGTTGTATGATGAGAAGGTCATCGTGGAACGGCGCAAGCCGGTCACCGATGCCGTGACGGGCGAGACCTTGACCGAGGTCACGATCGAAATGATCGAGACCACAGAGAGGCCCGTGGTTGGCAAGAGCGTGAAGGTGCGCGAAGAGGTTGTCGTGCGCCGGGAGCGCACCCAACGGAGCGAGACCGTCCGGGACACCATCCGTCGGGACGAGATCGAGGTCACGTACTCCGACGAGAACCAACCTTCCGGCAGGACGCGACCGGCAATCGCCGCTAGCCGCAAGTAAGTTCACGACAGCAACACCTCAGCATGCACACAGGTCGCGGTACTCAACCCCGACCTGTGTGCCCATAACCGGAACGGAGATGCCGACCACGACAGGGACTGCACCGGATCATCAGATCAGCTTCCGTGACAGTCACCATGCCTCCCATCGGGGAGGTTGGAAAAACGTCCCTTGGCTCGATCACGCGGTCTATACCATGCATCGCTGCTGATGGTGCCACGAAGCGACCGTGTTAGCCACCTGCGGATCACAGCTCCAGGGTCGCGGACCGAGGCATGAACCGGATCATCGGCTGCAACTCCGAAGCAGCCCCTAATCGCTGCTGCCATGGGACCCCACGTCCGCCGAGCCGTTAACCTGGGAAAGGATCATTCGAGATGAAAGTCACGATGAACGTTGATTGCACACCGGAGGAAGCACGCGCTTTCTTCGGCTTGCCGGATGTGCAGCCCATGCAACAGCACTTGATGAACGAGATGCAGGAGCGCCTGTCTGCCAACCTGAAGTCGATGGAGCCGGATGCGATGATCAGGGCCTGGTTACCGACTGCCGTCAAGGGCTTCGAACAATGGCAGGACATGCTTGCATCCCAAATGAGCTCGGCAAGGACGAAATAAGGATCTGGGCAGCAGTCACCGTCGTTCCCTCACACTGCGATCCGGGAACTCGCGAGATGCTGTCCCATTGGGGGCAGCCCCGAAACCGAGACCGAACATGTCCGAATGCTCTTGCGCGTCGACAGGATGTAAGCCTGCCTGCACCCTTGCTGTAAACTAACGATTCTGGGGTGCCTGGTGCCGAAGAAGCGTCATTTTGGAAATGTCGGCCAAGGGGCCCGCCGCGACAGAAACGTCGTTTGGATACGTGAAAGGCCGGCTTCCAAGGAAGCTGGCCTTCGGCTTTTCATAGGCACGCCAGCGCGCCGGATGCAGCACGACGTCACTCGCGTCTAAGAAGCCCTTGCCGGAGGATTATCGCAGGCGCTCGACATTGGCCTGGACCTTCTGGCGATACCCGCTGACCACCTGCTGAGCCGAGCCGCCTGCTGCAATCATGGCGGCTGCCTCCGCGAACGCGTTGACCTTTTCCGTCACCATCAGCAGGGTCTCGTCCGGAGTTCCCTGGCCTATCGCCACTTGAGACATCCGCGCCCAAATCACGGACCGTGCCTCAACTGCCAGCATCGTGGTGTCGGTGGCCAGTTTCATCCAAAGCACGAGCATCGGTATCTCCAGGGTGGAAGGGTGAAGGCATCAGGCCTGGCATCATGCCAGTGCGATGTCGAGGTTGATCGGGTTGTACAGGGTGTTGGCAACAGGGGACCATCGCACCGCATGATCGAGGAGCGCCTTGAGAACGTCGCGGGGCGTGTCGGCATCGATCCGCACGCTGATGCTGACCGTCTCGAATCCGAGACCCTTGAAGTCCAGATCGCCCGTTCCCCAAAGGGCCGCGAAGTCGATGTCGCCCTCGAGCTCGATCGCGAGCCGACGGATCGGGATCGCCCGGGCGGCGGCGTTGGCCTGGATGCTGACCGACAGGCAGGAGCCCAGGGCCGCGAGGAGCGCCTCCGAGGGACTCGGCATCGTATCGTCATTGAGTAGAGTGAGTGCTTCCACGTCGCTCCCGCCGCCGAACGGCGCCAGGTCGCGGACGTGATGCCTTTAGCTGAACCGTCCCGTGGCCTCGGTCCGGCACCGCAGCGTCCGGGTCGACGGCGACAGGGTCTTGCCTGACATCACCGGCAAATCCTCTCCACCCTGTCCGAGAAGCCCGAGCGGCTGGCCGGACGTCGGCGTCCTGCGGTCGATCACTGGGCAGCTCCTTGGGTCGGTGAATACCGAGAGTAACGCCTGCGCCCGCGTTCCGAGCCAAGCAAGATCGGTTTCCGGGTAAGCGAAAACGCATGGAGCCCCGCAGGCTGGAGCAGGACGAGGTCCGTTCTTTCCTGGCTTCGCCCCGCACGGCCACTTGACTGCGGCCGGCTCCCCTTGGGGTGGGGTCCATGCATCTTCGCAGATACTGTCGGCGAATTCCCTGTTGGCTATTCAGCAAGAGGAGGAATCCATGAGCCTTCATCCCGAGCCGATTGGTGAGATCCCGGCCGAGACCGTGCGAGTCGCCCGGGCAGCTTTCCCTAAGGGCAACATTGTGACCCGGCTCCGGGATGAATTTAGCATCCTCTACCAGGATGAGGACTTCCGACGGTTCTACCCGAGCCGGGGGCAACCCGCCCTTGCGCCGTGGCGGCTGGCTTTGATCACGATCTTCCAGTTCCTCGAGCACCTCAGCGATCGACAAGCCGCTGACGCTGTCCGGGCCCGGATCGACTGGAAGTACGCCCTGGGGCTCGAGCTGACTGATCCCGGGTTCCACTTCAGCGTGCTCACCGAATTTCGGGCCCGCCTTGTCGCCGGCCAGGCCGAGCATCTGCTGTTGGACACCATGCTCGAGCGGTTCAAGGCCCGCGGTCTGATCAAAGCGCGCGGCAAGCAACGCACCGACAGCACGCATGTGTTGGGGGCCGTGCATGACCTCCATCTTCTGGAACTCGTCGCTGAGACGCTGCGCGCCACTCTCGATGATCTGGCCGCCGTTGTTCCGGACTGGGTTCGCGTGATCGCTCAGCCGGCTTGGTTCGAGCGCTATGCACATCGCATTGAGGACTATCGTCTGCCCAAGAGCCGGGAGAAGCGTGAAGCTCTCTCGCTGGAGATTGGCACGGACGGGTTCTTCCTGCTCGACGCCTTGGACGATGCGAGCGCACCGGCTGCGGCGCGAGCGGTGCCGATGGTGCAGACGCTGCGCGACGTGTGGCGGGTGCATTACGCACGGGACGATGGGCGGCCGCGCTGGCGGGCTGGAGCGGAACTGCCACCGGTCGGCGAACGGCTGCAGTCGCCCTATGATCCCGAGATGCATTACTGCACAAAGCGTCAGATGGAGTGGTCCGGCTACAAGGTCCATGTCACCGAGACCTGCGATGACGATGCCGCGCACCTGATCACGCACGTCAAGACCTGCCCGGCGATGGAGCAAGACATGACGAGCACGGCCGAGATCCATGCGTGCCTGGCCGCCAAAGGCCTCCTGCCTTCTGAGCATTACGTGGACTCGGCCTACATTGATGCGGCCCTGTTGGTCAGCAGCCGGCAAGACCACGGGATCTCGCTCGAGGGGCCGGTGCGGGGCGTATCGTCCTGGCAGGCCCGCACGGGACAGGGATATGATCTGCCCAACTTCGTGATCGACTGGGAGCGCGAACAAGTGACCTGCCCACAGGGTAAGGTCTCCGCGACTTGGCGCGTCGCGCGCAGAGAGGATGGGAGCCCGCGCATCAATGCCGTGTTCAGCCGCTCTGATTGTGGAGCCTGCGCCGTCAGAGCGCTGTGCACGCCCGCGAAGGAAGCCCGCCGCGCCGTCTACTTCCACACGCGCCAAGAGTACGAGGCATTGAATGCAGCCCGATCCCGGATGCACGATCCAACATGGAAGGAGCGGTATCATATCCGGGCTGGCGTCGAGGGCACGCTCTCACAGGGTGTGCGGGGATTCGGAATGCGCCGGAGCTGGTATATCGGGCTCCTGAAGACCGGCCTCCAGGAGGTGTGTTCGGCGGCTGCGATGAACGTCTTGCGGGTCGTACACTGGTTGGACGGATGGCCGCGCACCAAGACGCGCGTGACCCGCTTTGCTGCGTTGGCGCCAGCCCTCTGAATTCGCCGACAGTATCTCTTCGCATAGCGGGTCACCGAATTTGCACCGTACCGAACGAGCGGGAACCGCGTTGTGTTTGATGTGCAGACAAGGCGCATGGCGTGCCGTCAAACACGTTCTACCCGTCTGCCCTAACCCCGGTGACCGTCGGTGTCCTTGTGCTCTCAAGGTCGGCCATCCCCCGTCCCCACAGGAGATCACGATGACGTCTACCGCATACCCTGACACTCCACGCTCGCGGGGCAACACCGACGCCCCTCACATCAGTGGGGTCACACCCGCCGAGGATGCCCGCACGATCCTGATCAACAAGGTCTCGTGGGGCGCCGTTCTGGCCGGCGTCGTCACGGGCCTCGTCGCACAGCTCGTCCTCAACATGATCGGGATCGGCATCGGCGCTTCGACGCTCGATCCCATGACCGGCGACAACCCGGCCGTCAGCAGCTTCTCGATCGGAGCCGGGATCTGGTGGGCGTTGTCAGGCATCGTCGCTGCCTTCATCGGTGGCTACGTCGCGAGCCGCCTGTCGGGGCAGCCAAAGGCATCGACCGGTGGCTGGCATGGCCTGACCACCTGGGCGATGACCACGCTGGTGATCTTCTATCTGCTGAGCACGGCAGTCGGCGGTCTCGTCGGCGGCGCGTTCAACACGGTCAGCGGTGCCCTGGGCGGTCTTGGTCGCACGGCGACATCAGTGGCCCAGACGGCCGCACCGGCGCTGGCTAATAGCACCGACCCGTTCGCCTCGATCGAGCAGTCGCTGCGCGGCTCGACCGGCAACGATCCGGCCGCCTTGCGGGATACGGCCATCGCCAGCATGCGTGCATTGGTGACCGGCAACCAGGCCCAAGCCAACGATGCCCGCGAGCAGGCCGCCCAGGCACTCGCCCGTTCGCAGAACATTCCGATCGAGGAGGCACGCACCCGCGTTGCAGGTTACGAAAAGCAGTATCGCGAGACGGCGGACCGGGCCAAGCAGCAGGCGACGCAGGCTGCCGACACGGCCGCCAAGGCCGTCTCTCGCGGAGCCCTTCTCGCCAGCCTCGCCCTTCTTCTCGGCGCCCTGGCAGCCTGGTTCGGCGGACGCCTCGGTGCGGTCGATCCGACCATCACAGCGCGGTTCCTGACCACGCGGGGCAGCAGCTCCACCAACAGGACGGCATGAGCTGACAGCCAACATTTCGATCAGCCGACACCGTTACGTCGGCTGATCCAATCCACACCGCCCGATCGGCCGACACCGATGTGTCGACTGATCGGGCCCTTCCAAATCACGGAGATATCACGATGACCCAACAAACCATGACGGCCCTCTTCGACGATCGCAGCGATGCCATGAAGGCGATCGACGAACTTGTCCGCGCCGGCGTGTCGCGCACCAGCATCACGCTGATGCCGGAGAACGAGAGCGCCTCATCCCCTGTGACGGGCTCGTCCTACGACACCGACCGTGATGAGAAGGGCTTCTTCGCCTCGCTGGGCGACTTCTTGCTGCCCGACGAGGATCGCTCCACCTATGCCGAAGCCATGCACCGCGGCAGCTCTATGGTGACCGTCATGGTTGATCCGGCCCAGGCCGAGCGCGCCGAGGACATTCTCGAGGAATACGGCACCGTCGACCTGGAGGAGCGCGAGAGCGCATGGCGCGCCGAAGGCTGGCAGGGCTATACGCCAGGAACCACTGCCATGAATGTTGCGACAACCAGGGAGGCGAACGTACCCACCACAGGCCGAGTGGCGGGTGCTGGCGAGGAGGTCATCCCGGTGGTCGAGGAGCAGCTCCGCGTCGGCAAGCGGGATGTCAGCCGGGGCCGTGTCAAGGTACGCAGCTACGTAGTCGAGACACCGGTGAGCGAGCAGGTCAGCCTGCGGACCGAGAGCGTCCACGTCGAGCGTCGCCCTGTTGATCGCGCCGCGGCGGTCGGGGACGATGCGTTCCGCGAGCGCACAATCGAAGCTCGAGCAACTTCGGAAGAGGCCGTGGTCTCGAAGGAAGCTCGCGTCACCGGCGAGGTGGTGGTCAAGAAGGGCGTCGAACAGCGCACCGAGACCGTGTCGGACAAGGTCCGCTCGACCAAGGTCGATGTCGAGGACGATCGGGTCGCGACGGACAAGGCCACGTTGAAGCGCTCGGTCTGAGCCTTGCGGGGCGGACCCGACCGGGTCCGCCCCCACTCACCCGATACGGAGAACAACAGGTGCAGTTCCTCGATGAGGCCGCCCGCGGCATTTACGGACCATCGGCGAGCAGCATCGATCCCTCCTCGCCGATCGCGGTCGCTGTCGGTGCCCTCCTGACATCACGAGGCGGCAAGGAGCATGGCGAAGGACTCCGCCAGCTCCTCGATCGCTTTATCCACTGCGGCCACGGCGCGATCGCTCAATCCTGGGTCGGCCTGGGCGACAACCAGCCGGTCACGCCGAACCATCTCGAGGAGGCCCTCGGTCCGGCAACGATCTACGCCCTTGCGCGCCAGTCCGGCCTTCCAAGCCAGGAGCTGCTCACGGAACTCTCCCGGCACCTGCCCGGTATCGTCGATAAGCTGACGCCGTTGGGTCAGGTGCCGGACGCACACAAGACGCATCAACCACCAGAACCATGAGGACATCATGCAAACGATCAAGGACCTGCTCATCGAAGAGATGAGAGACACCTACAGCTCCGAGACCCAGATTCTGGAAGGTCTCGGCGCCATGGCCGAGGCCGCCACGTCCCCGAACCTCAAGCAGGCGTTCCAAACGCATCGCCAGGAGACAGCGAATCAGGTCGAGCGCCTCAAGCAGGCTTTCGAGCACCTGGGAGCCGATCCCGATGGCAACACCTGCGAAGCCACGCAAGGTCTGATCGCAGAGGCGGAAGAGGTGATGGAGGAGGGGCTTCCGAGCGAGCTGCTCGACGTGGCGCTCGTCATGGCAGCGCAGAAGGTCGAGCATTACGAGATCGCCAGCTACGGCTCATTGAAGACCATCGCGCAGGATTGCGGAGAGAGCGAGGTGGCGGTGCTGCTTGGACAGACCCTGGAGGAGGAGAAGGCGACCGACGAGAAGCTGACACGGCTCGCAGAGACCGAGATCAACAAGACGGCCGTTGCCGCCTCCCCATCCGCTTGATCCAACGTTATTGAAAGCAGGCGCTTCCTCGCTTCGCAGCGACGCAAGCGCCTGCTCTTCTTGAGCGAGTAAAAGGTATTAAACCATGCGCGAGCCCACCTCCGGGAGTATCGAGATGAGTGAGACCGACAAGTCCGACACGCTCGTGATCCCGATCGTCGAGGAGGAGGCCAGGATCGCCAAGCGGCAGGTGGCGAGCGGCAGGGTCATCGTGAAGACCACCGTCGACACCGAGGAGCGCATCCTCAAGGAGATGCTGTCGCTGGAAACGGTCGAGGTCGAACGCATTCCCGTCAACCGCGTCGTCGATACCATTCCGCAGATCCGCACGGACGGTGACGTCACGATCGTTCCCGTGTTCGAGGAGCGCCTCGTCGTCGAGAAGCAACTCGTGCTGGTGGAGGAGGTCCGAATCCGCCGCACCGCATCGGTCGAGAACGTCGAGGTGCCCATAACGCTGCGCAAGGAGCACGCGGCCGTCGAGCGTCTCGACGGCTCGGGCGAGCCGATCACGGAGTGAGTTGACCTTGGGGCTGACATCCTGAGCGGCTTGCGAGAGAAGGATGTTCCGCTGTTCGAACCAACGGCGGAACCCTGAGCGTTTTTCGCCCGTTGCCAACGACCAAGGTGCAGGCTTCGACGGCGCGCGGCAGCAGGCGCGCGACGCCATAGACGGCGAGGGCCGGATCACGATCTCGGTGCGGCCAGTCCGAGGAAATGCCCGCCGTTCGCACGCATGGGGCGGTGCCTGCGCCTTACGTGGCGGTATCGATCAGCGACACCGGATTCGGCATCCCCGTTGGTCAGCTCGACCGGATCTTCGAGCCGTTCTTCACCACCAAGGGCGTCGGCCAGGGAACCGGCCTCGGCCTGCCGCAGGTGTTCGGCTTCGCCAAGCAGTCGGACGGCGAGGTGGTGGTCGAGAATACGGGTCGGCCAAGGCACTACCTTGACGCTGCACCTGCCCCGTGCCCCGGCCCCGGTTGGGGCAACGGCGGCTGCGGCGGAGACGTAGTCGACCGAGGATGGGGGCGGCACCTGCGTTCTGGTGGTCGAGGACAACCGCGACGTCGGCGCCTTCGTGACCCAGACGCTGGCCGAGCTGGGCTACCGCACGCACTGGGTCGAGAACGCCGAAGCGGCGCTCGACGAGTTGGCGGCGTCACCGGGCGCGCATGAGATCGTGTTCTCGGACGTGGTGATGCCAGGCATGAACGGGGTCGAGCTGGCCCGCGAGGTGCAGCGGCTCTACCCGGACCTGCCACTTGTGTTGACGAGCGGCTACAGCCACGTGCTCGCCCAGGAGGGCGGGCACGGCTTCGAGCTGTTGCAGAAGCCGTATTCGGTCGAGGCACTTTCGCGCGTGCTGCGCAAGGCGGCGTCCCAGAGGCGGTGCCGGCAATCACGGACCAGGTAGCATAAGCCGAAAGCTCCCCGATACTCCTCGGCCCAACGAGCTTGGTCCGCTTCGACGTTAGGAGGCGACGTTCGTTGGGCCGCTAGAAGGAGTATGTTTGACCCACTGCGGACCTTCCTGGCTCAGACCCAATATCCTTGAACCCTGCGAGATTACCGCCTGGGCAGGAGTTGTCCCGCAAAGGCGAGCCTTTCGGTCCGGAACGCGTCCAGCCGATGATAGACAGGCACCAATGACGGGCGGGATGACTAGGACGCTGATCGGCTGGGCCTGCCCCAGTCATCCGGCCCGTGTTGGACCTCCTCTTGGTCTTGCACTCGTGCCTAGTAGAGGGTTGCAAGAGCCTCGCGCGTAAAATCACGCAACTGCTCGGAGCGGCCTTCGCGGATTTTCGTCGGCCATTGCGGGTCGGACAGGATGGCCCGTCCCACAGCGACCAGATCGAAGTCACCGCGCTCGAACCGGCGCAGCAACTCGTCTAGGGAGCTTGGGTGCGAGCTTTCGCCCTGGAAGGCCGCGATGAACTCGCCCGACAGACCCACGGAGCCGACCGTGATCGTAGCCTTGCCGGTCAGCTTCTTGGCCCACCCGGCGAAGTTGAGATCCGAGCCTTCGAACTCCGGTTGCCAGAACCGCCGCTGCGAGCAATGGAAGATGTCAACTCCAGCCTCTGCGAGTGGTGTGAGCCAAGCCTCCATCTCCTCCGGCATCTTGGCGAGCTTGACGGCAAAGTCTTGCTGCTTCCACTGCGACAGCCGCAGGATCACGACAGTCTCCTCGCCGACAGCAGCGCGAACCGCCTTCACCACCTCGACCGCGAAGCGGCTGCGCTCGGGCAAGGTCGCCCCGCCCCAGGGATCGGTGCGCTTGTTCATGCCGGCCCAGAGGAACTGGTCGATCAGGTAGCCGTGAGCGCCGTGGATCTCGATTGCATCGAAGCCAAGCCGCTTCGCTTCGCCCGCCGCGCGGCCGAAGGCGGCAATGGTGTCGGCGATGTCCCGGTCGGTCATCTCGGGTCCGGTTTTCTCACCGGGGACAACGAGCCCGGAGGGACCCTCGAACGGTACAGGGGGCATCCAACCGGAGGCATGCGGGCGCATGACGCCCACGTGCCAGATCTGCGGTGCCATGGCGCCACCGGCGGCGTGCACCTGATCGATGACACGCTGCCAGCCCTCAAGCGCTGGCCCGCCGTGGAAATGCGGCACGTCGGGATCATTCGATGAGGCTGGCCTGTCGATCACAGTGCCCTCCGAGATGATCAGGCCGACCTCACCAGCGCGCCGGGCGTAGTAGGCCGCAACGTCAGGCGTCGGGATCCCGTTCGGTGAGAAGGATCGGGTCATAGGAGCCATGACGATCCGGTTCTTCAGCGTGAGCGACTTGAGGGTGAAGATGCTATGGGGCGTCCGGCGAGAACGATGGCATCCTTGGCGCCGGTCACGAACCGATGGAGCGCCCCATGGCAAAGCCAGACGATCTCAGCCGATCCCTCACCCCCTTCGAGCAGAGCAGCACGCTCGTCGCCGTTATCGAGATGAGCCTGTCAAGCTGGCTCGTCGCCGGGATTGTGCCGGGACTTGATCGCCATCCCTTGAAGAAGCTTGGCGCCGACGAGGACGCCCTGCTGCGATTGCTCCAGCGCTGGCGCGACAAGGCGGTCACGGCCGGGTGCACGATCACCCGCATTGCGGTCGCCTTTGAGGCCGGCCGTGATGGCTTTTGGCTCGCGCGCTGGCTTCGGGCACACGACGTCGAGACTTACGTGATCCATCCCACGGGTGTGGCGGTGTCGCGCGAACACCGGCGGGCCAAGACCGACCGGATCGACACGGCCCTGCTGAAGCGTGCCTTCCTCGGCTGGCTGCGTGGCGAACCAGATCATTGCCACATGACAGCGATTCCCACTCCCGAGCAGGAAGACGACAAGCGCCCGAGCCGTGAGCGCGAGACCCTGATCCGTGAGCACACGCGCATCATCAATCGGATGAAGGCGTGTCTGGTTCGCTGGGGCATCCGCAATTTCAAGCCGACGTTGCGCCAGGCACCAGAGCGTCTCGAAGCGCTACGCACGCCCGAGGGCATGCCTTTACCGCCCAACACCCTGGCCGAGATGCGCCGCGATATGGCACGCCTGCACCTCATCAAGGACCAGATCAAGGCGATCGCGGCGGATCGTGTGCGGCGCCTGGGCCAAGCGTCCGCTGACCGGCCACAGGCGATGAGCCGGATGTTGGCGCGTGTCATCGGCGTTGGAATTGAGACTGCCGACATGCTCGTGCATGAGATCTTGTCGCGGCACTTACGCGATCGCAGGGCGGTGGCGCGCTACGCGGGCCTCACCGGCGCGCCCGACGAGAGTGGCAAGCGTCGGCGTGAGAAAGGCCTTGCCCGAGCCGGCAACGCGCGGGTACGCCACGGCATGATCCAGTTGGCATGGCGTTTCCTGCGATTCCAGAAGGCCAGCGCCCTGACCCAATGGTTCCATGCCCGAACGGCCGATGGACGCGGCGGCACACGTAAGACGATGATCGTGGCGCTGGCGCGTAAGCTTCTCATCGCCTTCTGGCGTCTTGTTGCGACCGGCGAGGTGCCGCAGGGCGTCGTCTTGCGCCCGGTGCCATGAGCGAATGCACGAAAGAGGACGGATAACCGCCTTGGCGGCCCATGCGAGGGGCTGCCGATGACGATCCGAGGTGGTAGTGACCCGATGATAACCCATGGCTTCCAAGCCGCTGTGAAGAATGGGCCCGCCGCCCTGGAGCTTCGCCGCCGATGCGCATGACTGCATCATGGTTCCGATCCCCGCGGATCAACCGAATACAAGGTCGTGGCGCGATCTCCGCGCCCGATGGCGAGCTCCCCTCGGACTTGTCGTCGGCTGCGCCCAGGGCAGGACAATTCGACCACCAACAGAGCCTGCCGGTGCGCCCAGGGACGGCCAAAAAGGGTCGCGGCAGCGAACGAGGAGATGGTCGCCAGCTTGGTCGAACAAGGAGGCTTGACAAGCATCGCCCCATACAAGGGTTGGTAAAGAGCTTGCACGTCCATGACGATCGTCCCGTTCCTTGTAATGAAAGAGAAGCTGCGCCCCCGCGTCAGGTGGCTGACGAGTGCATGCAGGGCTGCTCGGCCGGCAGTTCAGGCATGAGCCGATTGATCACGCTCTAGTCTCTGGTGCTCCCGAACCAGATAGGCGATCCGGTCGAGATGATGGTCGTGGATCCCAAACCCAACCAGCCCCTGGATCGTGTCAAAAGACAGGACGGGCGAGGCTCGGTTCCGCACCATTCAGCGGCCGCTCGACCGCGCCCCAGCCGGAATGCGCATCTTTGCGGCATTTGGTAGCAAGAACCACCAAATTCTCGGCAAGTCACTGATTCAAAGGCATTCCAGTCTCTGTATGACCGATCCAACAACTGGACGGCATTCGATGATCCGCCGAATGCCGGGTTGCATGGCCTCGTGGGCACGCATGAGCATCCGCCCGCGGGATCCGCTCCATCGGGCACCCGGCTTATCGGGCAGCCTCAGGCCTGGCTCCTATAGTAGCCAGCTAAACCTCGCGGCCACGAAGATGTCGGAAACGCCATTGTCGTCGTCACGGACAAGGTCCGGGGCTGAGCTGGAGTAGGCGACATAATGGCCATTGCCCGAGATCGCGGGGTCAAAGCTGCCGCCGTTTCCCACGGTGCCGTCGCGGGCCACGGAGAGGAGCGTGGTGGTATCCGCCTTCCGGTCACGGACGAATACGTCCGTGGCGTTGTTGTCGTCGCCTGGGGCGAGGTTCGTGGCCAAACTGTAAAAGGTCACGTAGCGGCCATCGGCAGAGATCGAGGGTTCGAAGCTGCCGAGGTTCCCTTCGGTGCCGTTGCTGGACACCGAGACGAGCTCGGTGGTCCCTTTTTCCCGGTCGTAGACGAAGACGTCCGGGGTATTGTCGCCGCCGCCCGGCACGCGGCCCGAGCCAATACTGGTGAAGGCCACGAAGCGGCCGTTGGCCGAAATCGCAGAGCCGGAGCTTTCCATGGCTCTCCCCGACTGGTCCGGGGGAAAGGAGACGAGCTCGGTGGTGCCTTTTTCCCGGTCATAGACGAAGACATCCGAGGTGTTGTCGAAGTCACCTGGCACGAGGTTCGAGGCCAGACTGGTAAAGCTTATGAAGCGGCCATTGGCCGATATTTCGCCTTGGCTGCTCGGGCCGAGTGCCTCGGCGCCACCGGAGGATACGGAGACGCGCTCGGTGGTGCCCGTCCTCCGGTCATGGAGGAAAACATCCGAATCGATATTGTTGTCGCCCGGGACGAGGTTCGACGCTTCACTGTCGAAGACCACATAGCGGCCATTGGCCGAAATCGAGGGCTGGAAGCTGAAGCCGTTTGCCGCGTCGCCGTTGCTGGTGACGGAGACGATCTCGGTCGTGTCCGTCTTCCGGTCACGGACGAAGATGTCTGAAGCGTTGTTGTCGTCGCCCGGCACGAGGTTCGGCGCATCGCTTTGGTAAGTCACGAAGCGGCCATTGGCCGAAATCGCGGGGAAAGAGCTGAAGCCGTTTCCCCCATCGCCGTTGCTGGCCACGGAGATGATCTCGGTGGTGTCCGCCTTCCGGTCATAGACAAAGACATCTTCCGCGTTGTTGCCATCGCCCGGCACGAGGTTCGAGGCGACGCTGTGATAGGCCACGTAGCGGCCATTCCACGAAATGTCGGGGAAAAAGCTGTCGCCGTTTCCAGCGGTGCCGTCGGAGGACACGGAGATGCGTTCGATGGCAAAGTGCTTGTTCCGCATGGCACTGATCCTTCTAGATTGGGTTCACGAAAGTTGGTGCGCTCGTGAACGCGAGGCGAAGGCATTGATGTGACTGTCGTCGAGCTGGAACGTGATTGTATCGAATTAGAAAGAGCAGGCCCGATTTGCCTGGCCCTATCGATTCTTTCGGTCAGGCGCTCAGCGCAAGGCAAGAGCGCCTGGCCAGTCTCAGAGGATCAGAAAATTCTCAGCTTTGAACTCGTCGACCTTCCATGATGGCGGGCGTTTCGATCCAGCATTCGGCAGCAAAGACCACCAAACGCTCAGTAAACGGCTGATCCGCAATGGTCCCGGCGCTGTCGGCAGGTCGGTAATTCAGCTTACCCGAACCCGGCGCGTTACCTGCCCGTTGCTCTCCCAGTAGGTCCGCTTGTTCGCAATCACGGGATCGTCCATTGCGGGTTGAACCTGCCCCCCGAAACCCACCGCGCGGGAGGTAATCCGGTGCTCGCCTGGTGACGGACGCTCCCAGTCGAGGGACCAGATCCGCCAGGCATGGTCAGCCTCCTCGCTGCGGTCGATGGTGGCGGGAGTCCACGGACCGCCATCGATCTGGACCTCTACCTTGGCGATGGGCGCCCCCCAAGCCGCGCCGATGATGCGGTACTGATCGCCCTGACGGGTCACCTTGGCCGGCACCGACTTGAGCAAGGTCCGCCCGACCGACGTCTCGATGCCCACCACCTTGCCCTCGTGCTGCTCCTCCCGCAGGGTCACATAATCCCGCGCCTGGAAGCGCCCCATGAAGGGCGTGTCCCGCACCTCGATGCGGTCGAGCCATTTGACGTTGGCAATCCCATACCAGCCGGGAGCAATCAGGCGCAGGGGGAAGCCATTGGGCTGCGGTAGCGGGGCACCGTTCATCTCGTACGCCAGGATGGTGTCGCGGCTCATGGCATCAGCGAGCGACATGCTGCGGGCGAAGTTTTGCCGGACCTTGACACTCCGCACCTGCTCCTCGCCCGCATCGGTGCCAAAGAAGACCACCTCTTTGGCGCTGCTGCGCACCTGGGCCTCCTCCAGGAGCGGCGCCAGGGGCGTGCCTGCCCACTGGGCATTGCCGACAGCCGCGGTGAACCAGGGGAAGCCGTGATTGCCGGAGCATTCGAGGGTGAATGTGACCTCGCGCCGGGGGCGGGCCTTGAGGTCGTCGAGCGTCAGTCGGAGCGGGTGCCCAATGGACCCGCCGATTTCCAGCGACCAAGTCTTCTCGTCGATCGCGGGGCGGTCATAATGCGAGATGCTGAAGAACCGCTCATTGGGCGTCAGCCAGGTGTTCAGATCCTCCCACTTTTGCAGGTTCTGGACATCGCCGGCTGCCGCAGTGGGGACCGACGGCGGCTGGTCGGCCCAAGGAACAACCTCCTCGCCAGGGCGGTTCGGGAACGCCCGGGCCAGGGAGGAGCGGAGAACCGTCAGTCCGGCGAGAGACGCACTGCCGTAGGCGAGGAAGTCGCGGCGGGGAAGATGATTGGATTGCATTGCCTGCCTCCATCGATCCAGTGACGCGAAGACGTCTTGCTGCTCCATGTCGTTGCCTGAGCTCACTCACCCCAGAACAGGTCGCGCAGACCTTCCTTGCACCGGGAGCCGACGAAGCCGTGTGGGCATCAAGGCTCGGCACAGGGTGGGTTCGCCATACTCACTGTACTCGCACAAGCTGCGGTCGCGGGCGAAGCGGTCATCGGTCGAGCCGCTCGTCCCCAGAGATCCCCAGGGCTGCGGCGCCACGAGAGAGCATTGGTTGCCAGGCGGCATGGCAGGGCAGGTCCATTGGGCGCTCCCGAATGGTGCCAAGACCAGAATCGATGCTGCTCTCTTTAGCGGCCCCTGTCGACCGGAGAAGCTCTTCACTAATCCATATGAGCCTGCATCCCCATGACCGAAAGCCCAGGGCTTCGGGTGCTTGGCCGTCTTGATGGTCTGGGCATGGAGAGGGGCTGCGGTCAATAAGGCTATCACGCGCGCGGTAGCCCGGCTCCGAAAATCGTTTTGACAGCGCGGCGGACCGGGCGTGAACTGACCGACGCATGTGCGTCCCGCACATGGCTCAGGGACGGAGGTTGCCATGGAAAGCCTCAATCGCAGGTCGGCTCTTGTTCTCGGTGTTGCCCTTGCCCCGGCCATTGGCCTGCCGCAGCCGGCAGCGGCCGCCTCGATGTACGGCCCCGACGCCGGCAAGGAAATCCTACCCGGCATCCGGCAGGTCGATCTCGGCAAATGGCCGATCAACATCGCGACGTACAAGACCGCAGTGGCCACTGACTACGTCTTCGCGCCGGGCTCGGGGTTTCCGGACGAGGCCATGAAGAACGACATGATCTGCCAGATCATGGAGGGCGAGATCTGGGTCAAGCAAGGGGACAAGGCGTACACGGCCAAGGCCGGCCACGTCTTCGCCTGTGCCAAGGACACGTTCGAGGAGGACAAGAACCAGAGCAACGCGACAGCGGTCATGCGTGTGATCGACCTGATGCCCGCCTGACACCTTGGAGCCACTGCCTCAGGAGAGGATCCCTGCCCCTGATCGATGGCGGGGTTCCTCTCCGCCACCTGTTATCATCCTTCCAGGCGTTCCTCGAGGGCCAGTCCTTCATTACTATCGCCGCAGCCCTGATCGGCACGGGAAGGAGCCGGTCCATTCCATTCGCGGATGCTCGTCATCGAGACGCGTATCGACTCGAGTTGGCAGTCGCCGCTAAGGCCATCCCACGCTAATGTTCCGTGTTCTCGGACTTTCGGAATGACTGCCCATGGGCACCGAGCCGCGGGGAGCAGGATGACGCCGTCACAGGTGGAACGACGACTGGCCGCGATCCTGGTGGCCGATGTCGTCGGCTATTCGCGCCAGGTCGAGGCTGACGAGACCCGGACGCTGGCCGCCTTGAAGGACTTGCGGCAGACAGTGCTCGAACCTCTCCTGGCCGAACGCGGCGGTCGTCTGGTCAAGCTGTTGGGCGACGGACTCATTGCGGAGTTCGGGTCTGTGGTTGGCGCGGTGGCTTGCGCAGCAGCTATCCAGGCGCAGGTGGCCGGCCGACAGGAGCAGGTGCCTCCAGAGCGCCGGATCGTCCTGCGTATCGGTGTCAACCTCGGCGACGTCGTCATCGAGGGTGACGATCTCCTTGGGGACGGGGTCAACATTGCAGCCCGGCTTGAACAGATCTGCGAGCCGGGCGGCGTCATGATCTCGGGCGCCGCCTACGACCAGCTTCCTGGCAAACTCGATGTCCGCTTTGCGTACGCGGGTGAGCCGCGACTCAAGAACATCGCGCGGCCCGTCAGAGCCTACCGGCTGATGCCGGAGGGCAGGCTGGCCCAATTGGACCCAGCGCCACGGGCCGGTGAAAAGCCTGTCATTGCGGTGCTTCCCTTTCACAATCTGAGCGGCGACCCAGAGCAGGTTTACTTCAGCGACGGCATGACGGAGGAGGTGCTGACCGAGTTGTCGCGCTTTCGCGAACTCATGGTGATCGCGCGCAATTCCTCATTCGCATTCCGCGGCAAGAGCATGGACGTGCGCGAGATCGGCCATGCCCTCGGGGCGACCTACGTAATCGAGGGCAACGTGCGCCGCGCGGGCAACCGCGTGCGCATCAATGCCCAGCTCGTTGATGCAGCGAGCGGAACCCATCTCTGGGCCGAGCGATACGACCGGGCCATCGAGGACGTGTTCGCGGTGCAGGAGGAGATCGCCCAGAGCATCGTGGCAACGGTGGCACAGCGGGTCCGCGATGAGGGCGAGGTTGCGGCCCGGCGGCGTCCGCCGGAGGACATCCGGGCGTACGATCTGTTCCTCAAGGGTCTGCGGCTCTCGGACACCTTCACCCCCGAGGTACAGGCGCAGGTGGAGGCGCTCTACGAGCAGGCGCGTGCCATCGACCCAACCTTCGCACGCACCTATACGGGCCTCGCTTATATCCATCTGAACCGCTCCATTAACGTCGTCGCGGGAGTGGGGCCTCAGCCGGATGAGCATCGGTTCTCGGCCCTGGACCTCGCGGAGCGAGCGCTGGCGCTCGACCCGAACGATCCCCAGGTGCATTGCACGCTCGGGATGATGTGCGCATTTGTGCGCGACTTCGACCGCGGAGAACGGCACTTCGATCTCGCGCGGACCATGAACCCGAACGACGCATCGATCCAGATCCTCTGGGCTTGGATGCAAGCGGTAATCGGCAAGCCCGAACGCGGGATGGCGGCCGCCGAGACGGCCTACCGGCTCAATCCGCGGCACCCGCTCTGGTATGACAGGTTCGTTGCCCGCCTGCACTTCCAGCTTGGTCGCTACGGGGAAGCGACTGCCCTTCTGGAGAGGTCGATCCTCGGTATACCGGCACGGCGCCTGCGGGACACCGGATGGCTCGTGGCAGCCTTGGCCCACCAGGCCCGCCTCGACGAGGCTGCTCGCCGCGGAGAGGAACTCGTCCGCGAGATCGCATGCCACTGGTGCGGCGATCCGGGGGCGGGTCCGTCTGACTACGTTGACTGGATCGTGTGGTCTTCGCTCCTTCAGCATGCGGCTGACATGGAGCGGCTGCGAGTGGGGCTGCGCCTTGCCGGGTTGCCGTCCTGAACCGAGACTGAGAGGGCAACGATCTCTGCGACAGTGGCGAACGCATTCGCCCGAGCTCGAGCGGGAGCTGCCTTATATCCTTCGCGGCTGCTGACCTGTCCGGTGCGTCAACGAGATCGAAACTGCGATCACCTGGTCGATCGCAGCGATTCTGGCTCCCATTTTCCCGGCGTCGCCGAGCGGTTCGGCGCGCTTCCGCCTCAGTTTCCCTTCAACGCTTACGGCGCTCCCACTCCAGCAAGGGGAGCCGGAAGCTACCAGACGAGCCTCTCTGCGCCCACTTCGACGGCCTGGTGCTCCGGGATGCAGAACTGGTCCGAGACATCGCTCGCCGGACGAGGCTGAGCCACGCGGCGCGGATGGGCACGCGCCCAAAATGGCCAAGGTCGGCATAGGCGGTCGGTGCTGTGCGTGCAGATGGCTCGGATGTGGTCGCGACGGCAAACATCGGTCACTCGACATCCGGTGGGTCAGGGGGGACCGGCAGCCAATGCGAGGGCTCCAGCACGACACTCGTATCCAGATAGGCCAGCCATTTCCCTCGAAACCAGACGCCCGTGTGCCAGCCGCCCTGATGGGGGCAATAGAGGAGGAGAGGCTGATCGTCCTCGTGCGGAGCGGTGGCGATGGGTCGTGGCGTCATGGATGCATTCTACCGTAGCCGGTCGGCCAGTGCCTTGGCTGACACCTTCCGACAGCACCACGGCCTGAGCCGCTGGCGATTGTCCTCCGGAGATCGGCCAGGGCGCTACACCAGGGTGAACGAGCGGCCCCCTCAACCGAAACCCCTTTCAAGGATTAGGCAAGAGGGCGCCGAAGCTGTCGGCGGTGACATCCAAGGACGGCCGACAGGAAACGATGATCCCGCATCTGCGTGTATCAGCGCGCCGATGAGCACCCTGAGAGTACCCACCGTGACGAACTTCCCGCTCTCGGCACATCCCGGAAGTATGCCGAAATCAAGTGCGAGGTGCCAAGGGGAGGAGTTCCGTTCCCTCCAGCCAGGCATGGGTTGCGGCCTCGCGGGCGGTCCGCTCGTCCTGGAAACCATTGTCAGTGATCGTCTCGAAGCCGCAGACGTGGCACTGAACGGTGGCGGCGAAGCCACCATCAATGGTGGCGAAGCTCAGGACGGATGCTGCGTCGCAGGAACACTGTGGGCAGAACGTCTGGCCCATGTCGCCTTTCCTCTTCCTGGCGATGGCCGCCGGGTGACTTCAGGGTAACCCATGTGGAGCCGCCTTTGAGCCCAGGAAGCCGCGACAAATTCGATGTCGACCCCGAACAGCCGAAGGCAAGTTCTTGAGGCACCCCCCAAAACGCGGTATGTTGCAAATGATTTGCAAGAGCGACAAGGTCGTGCGGCATGCGCAATTGGCTGCGAGAGACCGTCAACCGACGTCACCTTCTCTGGGGCAGCCTCGCCACGGCAAGCGGCTCCCTAATCGGGGGAGCAGCGGCGACCGGTCAGAGTTCGCATGCGGGGCATGGTTCGGCACCACCCTACGACGCGAATGGGGCCGGTCATCACAGCTCGCACGGCCATATGATCACAGTCGGCGATGTCGGCAGCGCCCGCAACGGCTTCGACCCGACATCGCTCCTGACGGACTGGGAGACTGGGATCGTGTCGTCACTGCCGGACGGGCGTACGCTGCGAACCTTCGAGATCATCGGCGAGGACAAGGAGATCGAGATCGCGCCGGGCATCCTCTTTCCGGCCTGGACCTACAATGGCCGCGTGCCCGGCCCCAGCCTGCGCGTGACCGAGGGAGACCGGGTGCAGATCATCTTCCGGAACTTCGCCTCACATCGGCACTCGATGCACTTCCACGGCATCCACTCGGCACGAATGGACGGCATTCCCGGAGCGGGCGAAATCGGTCCTGGCGAGGAATTCATCTACGAGTTCGATGCGCTTCCCTTCGGCTGCCATCTCTATCACTGTCACGCCCTGCCGCTGAAGCGGCACATCCACAAGGGCATGTACGGCGCCTTCGTCATCGATCCCGATCCAGCGGGTCATCCCGAGCAGGCCGACGTAGCCCGCTCCCGCCTCCTCGGTACGCCCGAGAACCGGGAGTGGCAGGAATTCGTCATGGTGATGAACGGTTTCGACACCAACTTCGATGGGGAGAACGAGGTCTACGCCGTCAACACGGTCGCGCATCACTACGCCAAGCACCCGATTACCGTCATCCGCAGCAAGCCGGTGCGGCTTTACCTCATCAATGTGGTTGAGTTCGACCCGATCAACTCGCTGCACCTGCACGGCAACTTCTTCGACTACTACGACCACGGCACGACCCTGACGCCGACGCTGCGCACCATCGATACGGTCATGCAGTGCCAGGCCCAGCGCGGCATCCTGGAGTTCTCCTATCGCGCGCATGAGACGGGCCTGTACATGTTCCACGCCCACCAGGCCGAGTTCACCGAGCTCGGCTGGATGGGCATGTTCGATGTGGTGGAGGCGGCCGCATGAACGATCGCGCGGGTCCTGAAACGGTTGTTGCTTCGCCACGTCCGCCCACGGTACGGCCGGGATACGCATTCGTGCTGTGGATCGCATTGCCCTTGTTCCTGCTTGGACTGGTAGCCACGTGGCTCGCGGTGTCCGATCCGTTGCGGGCCTTCAACAACGGCGCGCCGCCCGTCGAGCGGCTGACGTTCGAGCGCCGCATCCTCGACAGCACCGGCATTCACCTCCGCGTGCGGGCCGGCGGCTCCGAGCCGATCACCATCGCGCAGGTGCAGGTGGATGACGCCTACTGGACCTTCGTCCAAGATCCGCCAGGCGACCTTGCCCGGCTCGCGACTGCCTGGATCCACATCCCTTTCCCCTGGACCCTCGGCGAGGCGCACGCGGTCCGGGTCGTGACGAAAACCGGGACGACCTTCGACCACGAGATCCCGGTGGCCGTGCGCACTCCGGAGGCTCACTCGAGCCAACTCGTGCCGCAGGCCGTGCTGGGAGCCTTTGTCGGCATCGTGCCGGTTGCCATCGGCCTGATGTTCTACCCGATGCTGCGCGGGGTCGGGGCACAGGGCATGAGCTTCCTGCTCGCCCTCACCATCGGCCTGCTCGCCTTCCTGTTCGTCGACTCGCTCGAGGACGCGCTCGAGCTGGCCGGGGAGGCGGCCGTCGCCTTTCAGGGCCACGTGATGGTGGTGCTTGCGGCCATGGTCAGCTTTCTCCTGCTGTGGCTCATCGGCCGCCGCCGCGGTGCCCCGACCGGGCTGGGGCTGGCGACAGCCATCGCGCTTGGGATCGGCCTGCACAACCTCGGTGAGGGCCTCGCGATCGGTGCCGCCTTCACGGCCGGAGCCGCAGGGCTCGGCACCTTCCTCGTGCTCGGCTTTACGCTTCACAACATCACCGAAGGCATCGGGATCGCCGCGCCTCTGGTGAGGGGGAGCCGCCGCGGCTCTCCGCCTTCGTCTGGCTGGCCCTGCTGGCAGGCGCTCCGGCCATTCTGGGCATGTGGTTCGGTAGCCTCGCGTACAGCCCGCACTGGGCGGCCCTCGCGCTGGCCATCGGAGCCGGGGCCATTCTTCAAGTCATCGTCGAGGTTGCGGTCTATCTCTGGCGTCTGGACGACCGATGGAAGACCGGGGCGGTTCCTGTCAGCGTGTTCGGCGGGCTCGTGGCAGGCCTTTCGCTGATGTATGCCACCGCCGTCCTGGTGAAGGTCTTGCAAGCAAGGGACTGGTTCGATGACGGCTCGCGGGACGAAGCATTGTCGCCCGGGAACCCCGGGCGACAGGATCGGGGCCAACCGCCGGACACGGGCAAGGGCCGGAGGCTCGCGGGGACCCGCTGCATTATCGGGGGCAAACCGCATCGAGTCCCAGTGTCGGGCGAAGGGGATGAGACTGACGGATCAGCGCCGCCTGATCGCCCGGGTTCTCTCGGAGGCCCAGGATCATCCCGATGTGTTCGAACTGCACCGCCGCGTGGTGACGCAGTGCCCGCATATTTCACTCGCCACCATCTACCGGACGGTCAGGCGCCTGGAGGCGGAGGGCATCCTCGAGCGGCGTGAATTCCGCGACGGCCATGCCCGGTACGAGCCGGCGTCGAAGACGCATCATGATCACCTGATCGATCTCGAAACCGGCAGCGTCATCGAGTTCCGGAATGCCGAGATCGAGCGGTTGCAACACGAGATCGCGCGGCAACTCGGTTACCGGCTGGTCAGCCATCGCCTGGAACTCTACGCCGTGCCGATCCCGGTCGACCCTCGCTCGAACGAGGACGAGTCCTGATCCAGTTCCGGCTGTCAGTCCCTCGGGCCGAGCAGAATGATGACCGCACCGGCCAGGCAAACACGGCGCCGGTGATCCCAGCGGTCGGGCTGACGGTTCTCTACAAGCCATAGCCAACCAAGCGACGCGGCGATGTAGATCCCACCATAGGCTGCATAGGCGCCCCCCGCAGCATCAGCGTCAACCAGGATCAGACATCAAGCAAACACGATGAGCGATGCCATGCCGGGGAGCAGCCACCACACCGATTGTCCGAGACGGAAATAGGACCGAAAGGCAAAACAGCCGGCGATCTCAGCCAGCGCGGCACCCACATACCAGAGCCTGTTCGCGGGGTGGCTGCTGGCCGCAACCATTCTGCCGGCCCAAGGCTCCACAATCCAGGCGCGACGATCGTCAACCCAGTTGCCCATCAAATCTCAACGAGCATCTTTGGCCCGGACACCGTGAACTCCCGACGGTCTTGAAATGGCACTTCCCGGAAGAATCGCTTTGGTCAGCTCATGACGCGGTAAACGGACCTTCATTTCATTTGCTGTTCACTACCTTTTGACCCTGAGCTGACCTTCGTCGCTTGAGCTAGTGAAGCTTCATGACCGTACAGGTCTCGCAGGTGCAGGGGCAGTTAAGGGCTCTCAGCCTGGGTTTGCGGCGTTGATTTCGATGATGTTGCGGTCAGGATCGAGAATATAGATCTGCGGGTATCCAACACGCATAGAGGTCCTGATGCCCATTGGATCATCAGGGCTCGCGTCCTCGCGATACCCCTTGGCTCTAAGCGCTTCCAGAGCCTGTGTATGGCTGGTGACCCGAACGGCAAAGTGGATGTCGTTGGTATCCATCCCTTTCGTGCTCCGAAATGTTGCCTGAGCATCACCAACAACAAGGTGTAGTTCCTGGCGAGTACCCACTTGGAACCACGCCCCGGCCACAGGCAAGGTGGGCCGCCGGATCTCCGTTAATCCGAGGACCTCCACGTAGAAGCGACGGGAGCGCTCCAAATCAGCACACGGGAGGGCCACATGGTGAAGGCCATCGATCTCCATAATCCTCTCCTAGCTGCACGCCCTGAGCGCACATCGAGCACGTGCTGGAACGTGATCGGGCCACTATGACGAGGCTGAGAGCGCCCTGGCAACTCGTCTTGGGAGGTAGCAATCCAGCTCGCAAGTTGGCTTGGGTCTGCTCGTCTGGCCTCAGCGGACGTTCGTGAAGGGCAAGCGATCGTCAGGGCCTGACCCGAAGCGGTCATTCCGAGAACCGGCGGGTTTCTCCCTTGTCGATACGATCGAATTGTCGCGCCAGATCTGCCTCGGACCGGCTGAAGGCTCGGAAGCAAGCGATTTCGGCACGCGACCCTGCAATCCCCAGATTGGCGCAGTCGAGTGTTTCAGCCAGCGAACCTTTGGCTCTGCTTGGGCGTGCCACCCTGAGAGGCTGACTGAAAACTCTTAGAATGCATCCCGCGGCTGCATTCTGGCAGGAATAGGAAGCACAATCAGGTGCAAACGGGACTGATTTTCACCGTTTCACGTGTGGGAAGCGCCAGGACGACACTTCGGATGCAGCGGATAGCTGCATTTTGAGTCAGACTCTGAGCTCGACTTTGGCCATTTATGCTGGATAGCAGAGCGCCGCTGTCATTCGTTTCAGAACATCGATTTGGGATTTTGTCATGTTGGCGGGCCGGCGTGACGCATTGGAAACTGCGGCGGCCCAGAGCGAGCGTCGGACGGCCGCCAGAGCATCGCTGAAGGTGATCGTGCGCTTGTCGTACCAAGCGGCACACCGCGGGCGAGCCAAGCGCCGAATGGCGGGATCATCGGTCCAGAGGCTGACCAGCGAGAACAGCCCCAGCAGGGCTGGTGTCGTGCGGGCGATCGCCTTGTCCGACCATTGGCGCTGCGTCTCCATCCCCAGGTGTCTGCGAGCCTCGGCAAAGGTCACCTCGGTGCTCCAGCGCCGCACAAACCAGCGCACGATCTCAAGAGGATCGGCCTCGAGGTCCGTGCACAGAAACGCCTGAGGCTTGAGCAGGCCGGCCACGTCCCGCACCAGAACATAGCGGATCGGCACGTGCTTGCCGGGATGGTGCCAGATCGCCGTGCCGGAGACGAACTCGATCAGGCGTCCGCCACCGCCGTACCAACCGTCGACCCAGACACGCCGCCACGCCGTTTTGGGATGGGCCAGGCGTTCGGCCAGGCTCGGAAGGCGTTGCCCGACAATGCGGGGGCGCCCTCGCGTCCCGGGCCGACGGCGCGGAGCCGGCGTGAACAGGCGCGCATCCAGACGCAGACGTGTGATCATGCACAGGCGATGCCGAACCGCGTTCAACAGGTCAATCGCCGCGAAACTCTGATCGGCCACCGCCACAATGCGCCGGTCCGGCAGCCAGCGGGCGACCTGGAGAAGAGCTTGCCGGGCCCAGTCGGTGAGCGCCTTGTGGCGCTGGCGATGCTCGCGCGAGAAGCGCTCGGAGGGCGCCAACACGGTCAGGAAGGGCAAGGCCCACACGCGACCGGCCCACGGGATCGGGACGAGCAGCATGGTGGACAGCCAGCGCAATCCCGAGGCCTTGACGAAATGGCCATGGGAGGAGCGGACCGGATCCCGGTAAATGCCACGGGCCCTGATCCGGGCACCCCAGCGGCGTTCGAGAGTGTCATCCAGCGCGATAATGACGGGCCCGGCCGGCACGAAGCTCGCCACCAGCAGGCCGAGCAGGCATCGCGCGATCTCGCGGCTGGACCACTGGTTGCGGTTGAGCACGCGGTGATAGTTCGTGAAGCTGCGGGTGCGGGCGAGGCCGACAACGGTGAGCATGGCGGTGACGGTCCGACGCCCTGGTGTGAGAAGAGCCCCCATGACGAGCACGAGGGCATGGCGGAAGGTTGGTCCGGTCAGGCCGGACCGGAACGGAACCAGCCAGGTGGACAGGAGGTCAGGAACATGGGGCTGGACGGGCATGGCCACGATCTCCCACAATCAGGCTCAAGAGCCTGGGAGGTCGCCATGGCCGAAATGGGTCGGACCGAGATCCTGACGCGCTATCGTCATCTGCGCGCGATCAGCACCCACCATCACAACGAGGCCCTCCGCTTCGTGCCGGATTCGGCTCTGATGGAGCAGGCGCGTCGCTTAGGCCTCACGGTCGGCAAGATGCTGGTGGCCGAGAGCCTGGACGAGGTGACGTTGGCGTACGACCTGGCCCTCTACACCGCGCCGCCGGGCCGCTCGCGCGGGATGGAGCGCTATGTCCGCCACGCTGCCGCGACGCCCGGCTCGGATGAGGACATGATGTTGCAGGCCCTGCTGCGGGCCCGCTTCTCAGTCTGGCGGGTTGAGCGCCGGCATGAGACGGCCGGCTTGGTGGTGCTGGATCTCATGCGCCAGGACGAGGTTTGGCTCGTCGATGAGCATCTGGAGCAGACGGCTCATCCTGGCACCTCGCTGGCGATGCGACTGAGCACACCGGAAGCTTTTGCGATGACGTGTGGGGTTGTCGTGCCGGTGGATGTGGAGATGATGGAGGAGGTGTTCGACACCATGCTGGAGCGCGTGCATGGCGATGCCGACGCGATTGCCAATGATCGCCGGTTTGCTACCGCAATCTATCGGATCGCCGTGATGGACGCGCTCATGAGCCTGGTGAGATTTGCCGATCCGGACTGACCCGCAGATAGCCTACAGCGCCCTCAAAAATGGCCAAACTCGAGCTGAGGATCAGACCGATCGGGGCTGCTCATGGTTGAACAGGATCGCAATGGATCGCGCGGCCATGCCTTAACCCATGTGAATGCTCGGCTTAAGCCGTTCCATAGAATGGCATTCTCGGAACTGGGAGAGCCGGAACTCTCCCACCACAGGAACATTCTTCAGCCGTCTACTCAGTCCTTGCAGCCGCCATGCCTCGCTTCTTCGTTCACGTTCGCAGCAACTGCCATTGTTGGAGCTATGACGAGCACGGGCTAGACTTCCCCGATGAGGAGACGGCCCGCCGCCAAACCTTGCGCGCGGCCCACGATCTCATCGATGTGTTCGCCGCCCGCGGCCAGGATCCATGCGACCATGCCGTCGAGATTGAGAATGAAGCAGGCGAGGTCGTGTTAGACATGCCGTTCTCCGAGATCTTCCTCCGGGACCCTTAATGGTCCGGCCGGCGTAGCGGCCGCTTCCCCCACGGCAAGCCTGTCAGGATGCCCGGGGGGTGCCCAACCCTGCTGCCTCGGAATGCGCTCCATCGGGGACATCACTGCGGAATCCACATCGTGCTCGGCTTCCATTCCGCCACAGCGCGTCAGGGGCTGCAATTCCACCTCCTGGCGTCCCGTACACGTCCGGCGAGCTCGCAGGTCATCCGGCGGGACATGATGACTGCGCATAAGGCGGTCGTGCTCTTCGTCCGGGCTGTCGATCCCACGCGCGAGCTCCGCTGCTGCCCATGTTCCCAAGACACCGACCACCTGCGCCATCCTGTAGGGCTTCGAGATGATGATCCCTCCGGGTACAGGCTGCATCTGCTCGGCGTAACCCGTGACATACAGGACAGGCAGATCGGGGAAACGCTCGCGGTAGGCCCTGGCGACCTCCCAGCCGTTGGCTCCCGGCAGGCGAATGTCGGTCAGTAGGGCATCGAACGCAATCCCGGCGTGCAGGAACTCCAAGGCTTGGCTGCCGCTGCCCGCCTCGATGACCTCGAACCCGGCATCTTCCAACCCCGCCACAGCCATCTCGCGGACAAACGGATCGTCTTCGACTACGAGAATTTTCATGCCAGAATTTTCATGCTGCTCCCGCCCGATGGCCTGCATACATGGACAGCCAGGTCACCTCATAAACCCTATCTGGTTCCCTGAAAACACTCGGCGGAATTTGTGGCTAGCGTGCGTGAGCCCGCGTATAAGCGGTGCCGTGCCAGACCTACGCCGAAAACCGCTGCTGGAGCTTCTTGGGAAGAACCACAGTTAAAGGCACATCGTCGAGCAGCGCCGAACAGGAATATTGCCCTCCGAACCTAGCCTCGTGGTGCGGGCTTCAAGGCCTCAGGGGAAGCATGCTAGTGGTCGTGCTGGCCTTGGCCGAGCAGGAGGACAAAGCACAGTGTCGTCTGAACAATCGACTCCTCCAGTGTGGGAGGCAAAAAACTTACGCCGCGCCATTGACGCGGCCGGGGTCGCCCTGTGGTCGTGGAACGTCGACAGCGACAGGCTCACCATGGACCAGCGCGCGTATGACCTGTGGGGCGTGCTCAGAAGCGAAGAAGGTGTGACCTTCGAGGACCTGTCATCGCATATCCATCCAGCCGATCGTGACAGGGTGAGGGCCGCTTTCGCGGCGACGCGCGGGGTTTTGGGCGCGTATGAGATCGACTTTCGGATCATGGTCGGGGACGAAGTCCGGTGGATCTCCGCTCGGGGTCAAGGAGACGATGTCGGCATGGTCGACCGGATCATGTTCGGCATCTTCATCGACGTGACCGGTCGCAAGCAGGCCGAGGAAGGCCACGAGTTGCTGGCGGGTGAAATGAGCCACCGGGTCAAGAACCTGTTGGCCATTGCAGCGGGCCTCACCGCGATGACATCCCGCTCGGCGGCGACGACGGCCGACATGGCACGGGACCTCACGCACCGGCTCACGGCTCTGGGGCGCGCCCACGACCTCGTCCGTCCGCTTCCGGGCCAGGAGGGAACGGCGGCGCTTCTCGGCGACCTGTTTGCTGTCCTGCTCGCACCCTACGATGACATGGGAGCCTTCAGCGGACGCATTCGCGTCTCGGTGCCGAGGATGGGGGTCGGAGAGGCAGCGGCGACGACGCTGGCCCTGGTCACCCACGAGTTGGCGACCAACTCGCTCAAGTATGGCGCGCTCTCGGTGGCCAGCGGCACGCTCGATATATCGTGCACAGCCGATAGTAGCGAAGCGGTCGTTGTTTGGACCGAACGGGGCGGCCCGCCCGTTGTGGCTCCCACAGGACCTGGAGGCTTTGGGAGCAAGCTGGTCAACCGGAGCATGTCCGCTCAGCTCGGCGGCTCGATCGCCTGCGACTGGTCTGAGGAGGGCGTGGTCATCACGCTGAGGATGAACAAGGATGCCCTCGCGACGTAGGGCGCCTGCCCCATCAAGTATCTTCTCGGAATCCGCAGTCTCGGTCCTATACGTTGTCGGCTGGTTGCCTTTCGGCAGCCGCCACGCGGGCGAGTTCTTCCCGGATCAGGTGGCCATCTTCGCGCCGATCCCGACAAGCCGTTCAAGCTGATCGGCACCAGCCTTGAGCTGGTCGAGGGTGGTGATGCCTTCTTCATGCAGGCTGTTCCAGGCAGCAAGCGGCAACCGAAAGCCTCTATTGGGACCCTCCCAGCGCTCGAGGTAGTGGTTGGGCATCAGGGTGCTCCTCGGCCAACAGGCGGGAGCACGCGGATCTCTCAGTCACCGACGCCTGGATCATCCATGCCGGCGATAAGCCCCAACCGCTTTAAGACTGTTTTGTTCAGCTCTGCCCGCGCAGAGTGATCCCTTCCAGAAAGGGCAACTCTGCGAACTTCGCGGGTTTGTTCTCGCCCTTTCGCGTGCGAGCCAGCAGCCGAGAGACCATAGCGCGGATATGAGCCCTCACCCGAGCGGCTTGAGCCTCTTTGACCAGGACCATAGTGTTGCTTGAATCAGCCATCGAGGCACTCTTGTCCTGAACCAGTACCAGAACGTTCCTGTAAAGTTTACGTTCCACTTAGTGCAAATATTTTTGTGGCTGCTCAAAATAATATCATCCGATACGCGTCAAAAACCGCAGATTAGTAATTACATATGTTAAGGATATTTGAGCTTTAGCTCAGTAATATATCTTCTCGGTTCCATATTTGCCCCTACGGAATCGTTCCTATAGCGCCTTTGTTTAGACGGTCGCTCTTTTTGCGGCGAGGTCTTCTTCCGCATTCCATCAACGGCCTTATCCGAAATTGCGCTCACGTACCAGGAACGTCTTCAAATGGCAGTGCGCCCCGAAGGCGCGGATCACCAGTGGAGGAGGATTCCACCCAGAGAGTTGTCGATTGATCTGGTAGCTGACGAGCGGTCTGGCCGGGCAACCGGACGGGCCGGAGCCTCGTGACAAAGGTCGCTGTAAGGCGGCTGAGCAATCCGATGGGTTGTAACGTGAGTGAAGCCTGAGCAGGCCTCGGAAGTGACAATGCGGATGCCGACCCTCCTGCCATTTGGGGAAGGCCGCGCGAGCGGGGAAGCAATCGACACATGCACCCGCTCGATCCGCCGGGGTCGTGGGCACGGCACGTCGGAAGGGTGATGCGGGTCATCGGGGGAGACCCGTTCTGTGCGAGGGTAGCGGCCTCAACGGTGTTGTAAGACGCCGGCCAGGGCGGGAGTCGGACAGGGTCATACGAGCGCTGAGGCCGGGTAACGCCGGCGGAGCAAAGGACCCTGACTTCTGGTGCGCTTTCGACGATGGTGAGGGGAGGGTGATTGACGATGAGTCTAGCAACACCTGAGAAGACCCGGATCCTTCAGAGAAAGCTCTATTGCAAGGCGAAGGCGCAGCCCGCTTTCCGCTTCTATGGGCTCTACGACAAGATCTGCCGCGACGACATCCTGCGTCACGCCTATGGGCTGGCCCGCGCCAATGCGGGTGCTCCAGGGGTGGATGGGATGAGCTTCGAGCAGATCGAGGCGCGGGACCTGGAAGTCTGGCTGGCGGGCTTGCGCGAGGAACTGATCTCGAAGATGTACCGGCCCGATCCAGTGCGGCGGGTGACGATCCCGAAGCTGGATGGCGGCGAGCGCGCGCTCGGCATTCCGACCATCCGGGATCGGGTTGTGCAAACCGCCGTCAAACTCGTGCTGGAGCCAATCTTCGAGGCCGACTTCGAGGACAATGCCTACGGCTATCGCCCCGCGCGCGGGGCGGTGGATGCGGTCAAGGAAGTGCACCGGCTGATCTGCCGGGGCTACACCGATGTGGTTGATGCTGACCTGTCCCGCTACTTCGATACGATCCCTCACCGCGAACTCCTGCAATCGGTGGCGCGGCGGATCGCAGATGGTTCCGTGCTGCGGCTGATCAGGCTGTGGCTGAAGGCCCCGATCGAAGAGCGGGATGCTGACGGAACCCGACGCATGAGTGGTGGTAAGAGCAGTTCGCGAGGCACGCCCCAGGGCGGCGTCGCGAGCCCGCTGCTGGCCAACATCTACATGAACCGGTTCCTGAAGCATTGGCGGCTGACCGGACGCGGCGAAGCGTTCCAAGCCCACGTGGTCTCGTACGCCGACGACTTCGTCATTCTCAGCCGCGGTCGTGCGGCTGAGGCGTTGACGTGGACAAGGGCCGTGATGACAAGGCTTGGGCTGAGCATCAACGAGGCCAAGACCTCGCTGAAGGACGCCCGCCAGGAGCGCTTCGACTTCCTCGGCTACTCGTTCGGGCCTCACTATTACAAGGCGAACGGCCGACGGTATTTGGGCGCGAGCCCGTCCAAGAAGAGCGTGCAACGGCTCAAGGCGAAGGTCGCCAACCTGCTGACGCCCGGCCACACTGAACCATGGGAAGAAGTGCGCGATACGCTGAACAGGTCTCTGCGCGGCTGGTCGAACTACTTCGCCTATGGGACATGTCGGCCGGCATTCCGCGGGATGGACCAATACGTCACCGAGCGCGTGCGTGCCTTCCTCGCCCGACGGCATAAGGTGCATGGGCGCGGCAACCGACGGTTCACCTACGACGTGATCCACGGTGAACGCGGTGTGCTGGCTCTGGAACGCTTGCCCCGACCTGCCTCGCCGTGGGCCTGGCAATGAAGCCGGTCGGAGAGCCGGATGCGGTAGCGCCGCACGTCCGGTTCGATGAGCGGGGATGGGAAACGGGGCGTTGCCGCATGGCCCAAGCTACCGCGCCCATCCTCGACTCTACCGAGGCGGAAGAAACGCTTTGGTCTGCTCATGAGGCGGCGAGTAGACCTTCATTCCATCTGCTGTTCGTTACTCCATGACCCATTCGGGACGTTGAAACCCCTAGCCCAAGGCAGCCCGCCGTGCATTATTCTGGGTCGTGACCACGGGTCGTATGGGGGCATTGCGATGACCGCCGAGCGAGGGGAACGGCGACTGACAGCGGTCCGGCGGCTGAGGGGCAGGGCTGCCCCTAGGGGAGCCGATGGGGCCGCTTCCTTGGATGCCCTGACCGGGTGGCGGGAAATCCCAGGCGGACCGATGGGCATCATGGAGGCCGCATGGCCGCATCGTACACATTGAGGATGAAACGGCTGATCAATCTCTGGATCGCCATCGCCGCCTTTCTCTTGATTTCAATTGGCGGGACTGCCGCTCAGCCTCGGTCTGGCGAGGTTGCCGTCCAACCGAAACAAGTGCTGTTCCTTCACTCGTACGGCCAGAATTTCGAACCGTGGGTTGTCTGGAGCAGGGAGACACGCAACGAACTGATCAGACAGTCGCCTTGGCCGCTGGACATTCAAGAACACTCCGTCGTCACCGCCCGGAATGACGACAGCACGGCTGAAGCAAAATTTGTTGAATATCTCGACGCGCTCTACGCTCAACGGCCGCCGGATTTGATCGTCGCTTTTGGTGGGCCCGCAGCTCGCTTCGTTCAGCAACACAGGGCGGACCTGTATCCGACAACGCCGATGCTGCTCGCGGCGGTCGAAGTGCGCCGGGTTGACCCGTCCATGTTATCCGATCAGGACGCCGTGGTTGGGGTGCGCTACGATCAAAACGCTCTTACCGAAAACGTATTGCGGCTATTGCCGGAGACCAAGACCATTGTGTTGATCATTGGAAACTCTCCCGCTGAACGATCTTGGATCGGCGAGATGCAGCGGACACTGGGCCCGTTGCTGGAGAACAAGGCTGAATTGATCTTTTACAACGAGCGACCATTCGAGGAGGTCTTGAAGGCGGTCGCGAATTTGCCGCCCCACAGTGCAATCTTTTTTCAGCAGATGATGGTGGACGGCGCAGGGGCCGTCTATGGCGACAAGGAGCCAATGAAGCGCATCTTTGAGGTCGCCAACGCTCCCATTTTTACGTACGACTGGTCTCGCGTCGATGATGGTGTTCAGGTCGTTGGCGGCCCGATGTTCTCACCGGCCGAGGCTGCCCGACCGACCGCTGCCGTTGCCGTCCGAATATTGGAAGGAGAGAAGGCCAGTGGCATCAAGGTTCCTCCAATCGAATTCTCGGCACCGAAATACGATTGGCGACAACTTCAGCGCTGGAACATCAGCGAGAGCCGCCTGCCGCCGGGCAGCGAAATCCTGTTTCGGGAGCCAACGGCGTGGGAGCGCTATTCCTGGCAAATCGCGCTCACGCTCGCAGTTCTTCTCGTACAAGCCGGGCTGATCTCGGTCCTGTTGCTCGAGCATCGTCGGCGCCGGTTGGCCGAAGTGCAGTCGCGGCAGCGCATGGTCGAGCTTGCCCATGTCAACCGCTTCTCGACGGCTGGCGAACTGACGGCCTCCATTTCCCATGAAATCAACCAGCCGCTCGGCGCTATTCTGGCGAACGCCGAGACCGCAGCCGCGATCCTGGAGTCTCAGAGTCCCGACGTCGCCGTCCTCCCCGATATCGTTGAACTCAAGACTATCGTGAACGATATTGTGCGGGATGACCGGCGCGCCAGCGAGGTGGTCCGGAGGATGCGCAGCCTGCTGAAGAAAGCACCCTTTGAACTGAAAAACGTCGACTTGAATGACGTCGTTCGCGAAACGCTTGCATTCCTTTCCTCTCTTGCCGTTGGACAGAAGTTCGAATTGACCAGTCTGCTGACACAGAATGCGCTGCCGGTCCGCGCCGACCGCATTCAACTCCAGCAGGTCATTCTCAACCTTGTCGTGAACGGGATCGACGCGATGAAGGGTAACCCGACCGAAGATCGCATCATCAGGATTCAGACTTCGCGCGTCGACGGGTTTGCCGAGCTCTCCGTGTCGGATCGCGGTCCAGGCATTGCCGAAGACAAGTTGAAGGAGATCTTCGAGCCGTTCTTCACCACGAAGCAGGAGGGGATGGGGATGGGGCTGTGCATTGCCCAGACCATCATCGAGTCGCACAGCGGCAGGATCTCGGCGGAAAGCCATGCCAGCGGCGCCGTGTTTCGCGTGCGCCTGCCCCTCGCTTAGACCGCACCCTCGCACCGGGCGGCTCAGCGCTCGCTGCCTTTCCCGATGATTGTATTGACAGCTTCGATCAGGCGGTCAGACGGGAATGGCTTGTGCAGATACGCGACACAACCCGCTTCCAAAGCCGCCTTGTGCGTGGCCTCGCTCTCCACCGCCGTGATGAAGATGACGGGAAGCGAATGGCCCGAACGCGTCAACTGACGCCGCAGCTCGATTCCGGACATGTGCTGCAAATGGACATCCAGCACAAGGCAGGTGGCATCGGCCAAGTGCGCGTCCTCGAGAAAGCCTTCGGCGCTGCTGAAGACCTCGGTCTCGAAGCCATGGAGCTGCAACACCCGCTGCACCGCCCGCAGCATACCTGGGTCATCGTCGACGACGATGACCCGATGGGACGTGCCCACGGTTGAAGATCGCATGGCCGGGCCCGTTACAGCATGGGTGACCTCAGAGGAGAGCGCATTCAAGATTTTCAGCCGCCAGTGTTTCTCGCGCCCATTGTGCAGGTTCCGGTGGCCAATCCTATTGTCCCTGAGGACAGTATCGCTTGGCCAGGACAGGGTTGGCTTTGCTGGCGTGGCGTTATCGTCCGATCCCGGCTGGCTGCTCGGCCAGAATGCCAAGGCGCTCCGCAATCAGCACGAGCTCGGCGACAGACGCAATTTGCAGCTTGTCCATGATGTTGCTGCGATGGGCCTTGATCGTCCGCTCGGTCGCCCCAAGCTCGCGCCCGATCTCCTTGTTCATCTTTCCCCGAGCGACGCGTTCGAAAACCTGTCGTTCGCGAGGCGTCAGGCCGTCGACACGCTTTTGCAGTGAACGGAGCTGTTCGTTTTTCTCCCGCCCAGCGCGGCTGCGGGCCATCGCCCGCTCGAGGGCAGCGATCAACTCGTCTTTCGCCACAGGCTTGGTCAGCAGATCGGCCGCGCCCGCCTTCATGACCTTGACGGTGGTGGGGATGTCTGCATGCCCTGTCAGGAAGATGATGGGCAGGTGCGAGCCCAAGGCGGACAGCCGATCCTGCAAGTCCGGCCCGCTCAGGCCGGGGATCCTGATGTCGAGAAGGATGCAGCTCGGACCGGCATCCTCCGGCAGTCGCTGCAACAACCGCTCCGCCGAGTCATAGGTCTCGACAGCATAGCCAGCGACCCGCAAAAGACGCTGGGTTGCGGTGCGGAACGACTCATCGTCATCAACGATGTGCACGACGGCTGACACGGGCGTCACTCCCATTCCGACCCGCTACGCGGAAGGAACTCTATTGTCCCTGAGGACAGTGTCCTCAAGGTCAATGTGCCTCAGGACAATAGCGCAGGCAATCCAGAGCATTGTAGCGTCGTACTGTCAAAGCATCCTTACTGGTTTTGGGTAACCTGCTACGGACGATGCAATTGTGACAGTCGCCGCTCTTGTTGAGAACAGGCATCGCCGACCGGACGGTACTCGCTAAGCCATCAGGGACGAACAGCGGACAGAGGCACCCCATGCCAATCGTCGACCGTTCTGCATCGAGACCCGGCTGCGCCGAGGCCGGCCTCCTGGGAAGCGTTGCTGGCCTGGCAAGTCCCAGATCCCCATCCGTCCGGCCGTTACCGCGTCAGGATCGCAGGCGGCAACGGCGCGCGAGCATCATGCGCGCATCGGTCGTCCTCGCCTTGCTCGGACTGCTCTGCGGCTCGGCAATCGTGATGAGCGAGAGGCCCCAGCCGCCACCTGGTGCTGCGCCGGTCTCGCCTCCTGCCGTGGCCCAAGCGCCTGTGCGAGCACACGCCAAGGCCTGGCCCGCTCTGCCGGCCTTGAGCCTCAGCGAATGACGTCCTGCCTTGGCCGGAGAACCCCGGCGAAGCCACCGCCGACAACCGGCTGGTAGCCGACCTCAATACCGATTCAGGAGTTCCCCATGCCAGAAGTTGCTGACATTCCATTGGGCCTGAGGCGCGGCCGACCGCCTTCTCGAGCGGCACAGGCCTCTCCCGTGGCAGCACCGGCGCGCGCGCTGCCGGCCGGGTACGTCCAACTCGGCATGGCCAAGGAAATCGCCCCGACCCTGCGCGCGTTCGGCCTCGATCCCGATCCGATCATCCAGGCGGCGGGGCTCGACCCGCGTCTGTTCGAGGATGGCGCCAACCTGATCCCGCACCGGGCTCTGGGCCGGCTGTGCGCGTTGAGCGTGTCGCATACCCAGTGCCGGCATTTCGGTCTCCTGGTCGGCCGTCGGGCGACGATCTTGTCGCTGGGGCTGGTCGGCCGCCTGATGCTGCACTCGGAGACCTTCGGGGATGCGTTGCGCGGTCTGGTGGCCCATCTCAGCGTGCAGGACCGGGTCATCGTCCCGTCGCTCGACGTGGCCGGAGACACGGCCGTTTTCAGCCACGCCGTCTATCAGCCCGGGATGGAAAGTGCGGATCAGATCACCGACGGCGCCATCGCCTGTGCGGTCAACGCCATCCGGGCCCTGCTCGGGGCGGACTGGGCGCCGTCGGAGGTGCTGCTGGCCCGCGGCCAGCCGGCGGATACGGATCCCTATCGGCGGCATTTCCGGGCACCGGTCAGGTTCGATCAGGAGATGGCCGCGCTGGTGTTTCCGAGCCGCTGCCTGGAGCGTCGCATTGCCGGCGCTGATCCCCTGTTGCGGACCATGCTGGAGGAGCGGATCCAGCAACTCAAGGGCGCTCAGGGCCCCGAATTCCCGGACGACATCCGCCGGTTGCTGCGCGTGCGGCTGACGAGCGACCGTTGTTCGGCCGATGCCGTCGCCGATCTGCTGACAATCCACCGCCGCACCCTAACCCGCCGCCTGAAAGACGGGGGCTCAGGGTACAGGGACATCTCGAACGAGATCCGGTTCGAGATCGCGCGTCAGTTGCTGGAGGACACGACGGTGTCGCTGGGCGAGATTGCGGCGGCGCTGGGCTACTCGGAGGCGAGCGCCTTTACGCGGGCCTTCCGGCGCTGGTCCGGCGAGACCCCGACCGCCTGGCGGGCGAAGCACCGCCGCGACGGGCAGCGGAGCTCACACGAGCCGCAAGGCGGCCCGTCCCAAAGCGCAACGACCAGGGGAGAGCAGTCGATGAAGAGCCATCCGATCGCGGCCAATCGAGCAAACGAGGCCATCGAATTGCGGTCCAACCTATTCCGGCACAAGTGGCAACCGGATCTGTGTTGTGCGGTGCCTGAGCATCATCCGGTCCCGAACTTTGTCACTGGCGAGCAGTGGGACTTCGAGGGCACCTGGGAAGGCCCGATCTCTCCACCCGGGTTGAATCCGACGACAGCCGAGCCTGGTATGCGTTTCAACGGCTTTCATCTGTTCCAGAGCGTTGGCACTCATGGGAGGTTGGCCCTCATGAGAGTCTGACGAGGTCGGACTATCCCGCGGCGGTTGGCTGCCGCGAGGCGAGGAATGCGAATTGCAGCGGGATGACGGACGCAGCGGGCTCCTGCTGTTCAGACGCGACTCCGCTGGGACGCGGTCTAAAACAGCCTTCCGCAACAGTTCTCCTCTACTGGAGCGGCCCAAGGGTCAGCGAAGTGTGGGTCGACGGCCGCATCGCCGCACCGGCCATGTCGGAACGCCAAAGGGAGACCGTGTCATGAACCGCCTGCTGGTCAGCCTTTTCCTTGCCGCGCCATTGATCCCGGTCAGCACCACGTGTATGGCGCAGTCGCAGTTCGATGGGCGCTGGAGTGTCCGTGCCATCCCCGAGAAGGGTGCCTGCCGGAGGGCCCATGATTACACGGTCGTGGTCGAGAACGGGGTTCCTCGCAATGCCGTTTCGCGGCGCACGACGGACAGGGCGACCGGCGGGCTGGAACCGGACGGGCATGTTCGGGTCAGCCTCCAACGCGACAGGGCCCGGGTCGCGATCACAGGGAAGCTCGCGGGGCGTTCGGGTTCCGGCACATGGACCCTTGCGGGGAGCATGGCCTGCTCGGGACGCTGGACCGCCTCCAAATGGGGCTGATCCGTCGCATGGTCAACGCGAACCGCCGGGCTCGGCCCGGACGGGTGCCGCCGCGGAGAGGCCGACGGCGATAGCGAGCGGCACGCTCATCAAAGGTGCGTCCCGCCGCAGGTGGGCCTCTCGGCCGGAAGGTGTATACTGCCCCGGGACCTGGACCTACCGGGTCGGCCGCAGTCCAGGACGGGGTCGGCATCCTCATTCGGGAGTTATCTCGATGCAGCGTTATCTGTGGCTCGTCACCCTCGCTTCCCTGATCACCGCAGGTCCCGCCCTGGCGCAGGACAGCAATCGGCCGTTCACGCCCTCGGGGGAAATCCAGATCCCGTCCGGGGCGGCGATTGATCGAATGCTGGACAGCAATACCGTGCCACCGCCGGACAAGCAGTTCTCGCCCAATGATGCGAAGGCCATCCAACAGATGGACCAACGCGCCAAGCGGATCGATCAGAAGGTCATGAAGGGCATCTGCACGGGGTGCTGATCCCCGATGCGTCGAGCGTGACGGAGCCTGGATCGTGAGAGCGCTGAACCGCCTCCCGCAACGCCGGTGATCCTTAGGCCGTGCGTCTTTTTCCGTCTGGCTGATCCAAAGGATACCGCGACAGCAGGCTGGAGCCTTGCCGACCCGCGGTGGAGTATCGATCAAGCACCGGCCAGCGTGCCCGTGGACATCGCTGTCGGGCGGCGCGATTCACACCTGACTTTCAGCCTGATGAAGGCGGCCGTGGCCTTGGCGCGAATGACCGGATTTGGCACGTTCCGGACGGGGGGCGAACTTCCGCTTTGGACAGGAACATCGGACGTTCCTGTCAGTGAACGAATTTCACTACCTGACCCCAAGCAGACCTTCCACTGCTCCGGGTCACCATTTGTGAAAAGCTTGATCAGCCTGAAGACTGTACCGCATTACGCAATGCTTCGGCTTCCGGCCGGACACTCTCAAAGGCTTATCTGATAAGGGCCTCAACCTGCCGCCTGCGGCTCGCGTGTACCCGAACAACCCGTCTTGCCGTCCTGTGACCCGTGAACAACAGGCTCCAACTTTGCGCAGGCCCGGCGGCCTGCGCCTATGCCTCCAAGCGGAACTCTGCTTGACTGGCTGCGGGCGGGCTGGAGAGTTCGGACGGAGCACCTCATGACGGAACGACGCACGACCTGCGGCCTGTTGGCGCTGTGGCTGGCGCTCGCCATGTCCCCGGGCTTCGGAAGCTCTCTCGCCTTCGCTCAGGAGCAGCACGAGGCAAGCACGAGCGATCTCGCCAAGGCGGCGCAGAACCCCATCGCCGACATGATCAGCGTGCCGTTCCAGAACAACTTCAACTTCCATGTCGGCCCGCACGAGCAGCTCCAGGACGTCCTCAACATCCAGCCCGTCATTCCGATCACCCTCGACCGGGACTGGAACCTGATCACGCGCTTGATCACGCCGGTGATCTCGCAACCGCCGCTGACGGTGACGGGCGAGCGCGAGTTCGGCCTCGGGGACATCAACCCGAGCTTCTTCTTCTCGCCCAAGCAGCCGACGCACGGCATCATCTGGGGCATCGGCCCGACCTTCGTGTTCCCGACCGGCACCGACAAGACGCTCACCCAGGGCAAGTACTCAATCGGCCCGGCCTTCGTCGCCCTGACGATCCAAGGCCCCTGGGTGGTCGGCGTGCTCGTCAACAACGTCTGGTCCTTCGCGGGCAAGAGCAACCGCGGCCCCGTCAACCAGATGTTGTTGCAGCCCTTCGTGAACTACAACCTGCCCGGCGGCTGGTACCTGACGTCGTCGCCGATCATCACCGCCGACTGGGAAGCCGGCGACGGCGACCGCTGGACCGTGCCGGTCGGCGGCGGCTTCGGGCGCGTGTTCAAGATCGACAAGCAGGCGATCAATGCGCAGCTTGCAGCCTACTACAACGTCGCAAGGCCCACCGGGGGCGCCGACTGGCAGCTCAGGGCCCAGGTGCAGCTCCTGTTCCCGAAATAGGTGCTGTCAACGGTAGGGACGCCCCTTCAATGCGATAGGGCCGCGTTCAGGATTTGCGGTGCGCAACGCGCCACACCGTCGGGGTGTGCCGCGTCCAGCTTTGGAACGCCCGCGCGAAGGCGCCTGGCCCGGAATGGCTGGGCGCCGCCTCAATTTGGTTGGGGCCGGTGATCGACTCGAGGTGACGAGCACGGGTGCGGATGTCCGCATGAGGTTAGGAATCCTCCGGAGCCTGGATCTTGCCAGCCCCCTGTCCCGGCCGGTCAAGCTGGTGTCTCGTTCTGTCAAGCCGAGCACTTTCTTCCGTGCGAAGCTGCTGGCGTCGGAGTCATTCCTGCCACGATCCCCGGCCGCCTGGAGAGAAGCAATGCAATTCCAATCGATTCTGACGCTCGGCGCGATTAGCCTCGTCCTGGCCGCGTGCCAAACCCCGCAACAGGCCGTGCAGCAGAAGGAAGATCTGCTGGCGGCAGCAGGATTCACGCTTCAGCCGGCCAATTCGCCCGCGCGCATTGCCGCCATGAACAAGCTCCCGCCGAACAAGTTCGTCCGTCAGACCTCAGGCGGGACCGTGGTCTATGTCTATGCCGATCCTGCGGGGTGCCAGTGTGTCTATTTCGGCAACCAGACGGCGTGGTCGAACTATCGGAGCGCTGTCTTCGCCAAGCAACTGGCCAATGAGCAGCAGATGACCGCGATGATGAACCAGGACGCCTTCGATTTCGGGCCGTGGGGCCCCGGCTTCTGGTAGGTCGTTCCTCCGCGCTCGAATGCTTGATCTCCCACCTGGTGTGGGGACGACATGGGGCGGACCATCGACGATGATGTGCTAGAGGAGGAGGTGATGACCGTCAGATTTGTCTTGCTTCTGGTCCTGTCCTGCGGAGCCGGACTCGCGGGCTTGATCATTCGACCGGCCGATGCCGCAGCCTTCACCTGCCCGGACACCGTGACGTCGGATGCGCCAAGGAATGCTTCTCCCCTGAGCGATCTTTACTCGGGGGCAAATGATGCCACTGCCGGCAATCGTCTCAGTGAGCTCATGGCTGACCTCCGCAAAGGTGGCATGAAACCTGCTCTCATCGTTGACCACCTGGTGGGTGCCTATTGCCCGCTGGTCGCAAACGACGGCAGCATCTCGGACAAGCAAAAGGCCGACCGGGTTCGGCGGTTCGCGCGGCAGGTGACGGGATTGGCCTACGGGCCGTCAGGCCAGGATGAGCTGGATGTCCTCGTCGATGTGCCCCTGATACCGACGCTGCTTGGCCAGGTGGACCAGGCGGCGGCCAAGGCTGGGTTGTCCCGGGATGCATGGATCGAGCGGGCGATCAAGCAACAGTTGACGCTGCCGTGACGCCGCAGCTTCGATTTCGACCTCGGGCCGACGCCATCCAAGCGGACCTGAGGCGTGAGCCAGGACATGGAGCATCGAATGGGTCCCGGAAGTGGCCTCCTCTTCCGGGACCCATGCTCTAGTAGCACGGCGGATAGGGGTAATAGCCGCACCGGCCATATCCGTAGTAATAGGGGGACGCCGCGGCTGCTCCCAACGCAGCTCCGGCGGCAAGGCCAGCCGCTGCCCCGGCACCCGCCCCATACCAGGCACCGCGATAGACGGGGGCGTGCCAATAGTTGCCGCCAGCCCAGGCGCCGCCACGGTAGCCGCCGACGTGCACGGCGTCGAACCCACCGGCGTGGAACCCGCCCGCGTGGAAGCCCCCAAAGCCGCCGGCGTGAAAGCCGCCGAACCCGCCCGCATGGAAGCCGCCGCCGCCGAAGGCGGCGAAGCGGTCGATGAACAGTGCAGCCGGTCCGCTCGATCCGGCCAGACCTCCCTCCAGCACCACGACGTCGAAGGTCAGGTTCCCGCCTTCGAGCTTCGGCGTCTTCAGCGTCACCACGGCATCGCTGACCTTCGAGCCGTCGCCGCCCAGAACGGACACGGTGGCGTTGGGCGGATCCTTGGCGAAGCTGTCCTTGCCTTCATCCCACTGCATGATGAACTGCTCGGTCATCACGTGACCGGCCGCCCGCACCGGCCGATCGGCGAACACGATCGAGTTCGGCGCCACGCCGGTCAAGGTCAGCTTGCCGCCCTCCAGCTTCGCGCCCGCCGCGTTGAGCACGGCGAGCGAGGGGACCGGACCCGTCGGCGTGGTCTGGCCGATGCTCTTCTCGAGCGGCACATGGGGTTTCATCGTCGCGTCCTGAGACAGCGCGATGGCTGGCACGAGCAACAGGCCGACGACAAGGACAAGGTTAGACGCGCAGCGTTTCACGGGCATGGTTCATCTCCCTGATGGGGACCGAAGTCGTACGCAAAGGTGATCGGACAGAGCCTGCCACGGACGAACCAGTCCTGCTTGACCGGATAGGCCATCGACTTGACCGATCGGGACAATCCCGTTGGCCTCCGATCAATCGAGCTTCTCGACCCGGGCCGCCATGTCGGGCGTGAGGCGCATCCGGTAGGAGGCGTTGCCGCACCGCAGATTCCACACGGTCTCATCCGGCTTCGAAAGCTGGGCGTCCCGTTGCGCCGTCGCAGGTTCATCGCAGCGATGACCCTGCAATCGCAGTTGCGCCGCCAGGGTTTCCGGCGGCGTCGCCTGGGCCGCCGCATCGCGACCGCCGGAGACGAGGAGCGCAACGGTCAATGCTCCGATGAGAAGTCCATGCCACGCCATCAGTCGACCTCATTGATTGCCCGCACCCTGCCAGCGGGATCCTATTCGAACGGGAAGATGCGCTTCCAATCGTTCCTCATGCTGATCACCGACCATCCGTCCTTCCTGGCCTCGCCATAGAGAGCGGCGGTGAGGGCGCCGACCTTGGTGTCGGGCAGGCCCGCGGCCGGGCCGTAGGCGTATTCGCGGGTGGCGTCATCGTGCAGAACCAGCATCTTGAGCCGGGCGCCGGCACCCGCACCAGTCCATTCCAGCATCTCGCGGTCGCCGTTCGAGTTGCCGAAGGCCGCCTGGGGACGGCGGCCGATCATCAGGTGAATGCCTTCGGGCTTGCCAGCGTTGTTGTCGTTGAGCAGCAGCTTCGGCTCCTTGGTCAGGAACGGCTTGCCGTCCTGGCCATAGCCGTACTTCGTCGCGCCGGCGGTGCCGACCACCTGCTCGGGCGGGATGCCGTAGACCCGTTCCGAATAGATGCGCACGAAGTCCTGGCCGCCGCCGGTCACGATGTAGGTCTTGTAGCCGTTGTCGCGCAGATGGCGCAGAACTTCGAGCATCGGCTGATAGACCAGCTCGGTGTAGGGACGCTGCCAGCGCGGATGCCGGGCCGTTTCGAGCCAGCGCAGGGCCTCGGCGTTGAACTCGTCGACCGACATGCCGGTCAGCGTCGCGGCGAGAATGATCTCGAGGTCATGCATCGACAGCTTCGCCATCGCCTCCCGATTGCCGGAGAGGACGGTCTTGAAAGGCTCCGCATTCCTGAGTTCTGGCCGCTTCGCCACCACCGCCGGGACGCGATCCAGGCAGTAGACCACCTGCGAGTACATCGGATGCTCGACCCACAGCGTCCCGTCCTGGTCGAAGGTTGCGATGCGTTCCTCCGGATGGACGTAGCTCGGGCTGGCCTGGTCGGTGGTGACCCGCACGAAGTCGAGGATGGCCTGCTTGGCTGCCCCATCGTTCCACGACGGCAATGGGCCGCCCGCGGCCGGCGCCTGCGCCTGCGCCGCCGCGGGGACGGGACGAAGCAGCCCGGGCAGGACAGGGAGCACGGCCAAGGTCGAGAGCATGACGCGGCGGTTGATGCCGGACGGTGTGATCGGATCCATGTTCAAGCCCTTTCAGATGCGGAATGACCTGGTTGAGGAGCACGACGGGAGATTGTCAGTCTCCGCCAACCCGGCGTCAGAAGTCGTCGGAGCTGTCCTTGCAGCGGTAGCCGATGAAGCATTGCGGGTTGTTCGAGCTCGGCACCCATGCCGGCTCGGGGAACTGGCCGACCAGGCATTCCGCGCCGCTCCTGACGAAGCGGGCATAGGTCTGCGGGCTGGTGTCGAGGACGACCGCACCTTCCCGCATGACGAGTTGGCGGTTGGCGCCGCATGTCCGCTGGGATGTCGGCGGCCCGACCTGTGCCGTTGCTGCCGTTGCAGTCAGGGCGAGAGCAAGGACTGTCAGTACGCGTCTCATCACAGTTTCCTCCTCCAAGCCCGAAAGGGCGGTTCATCGGAGCTAGTTGCTGGACGGCGGATTCCTGAGCTTTTCCATCGCCTGTTCGACGGAGAAGGAGCCGGGCCGCTGGCGCGGCGGGAACTGCTGGAAGCTCATCAGATGTTGCGCGACGAGTGCCTGGGCCGGCACGAGCACGAAGGCGTGTTCGATGAACCACCTCACGTAGTCTCCGGCCTCATGCTGCGCCCGCTCGAACGGATCGGAGCGCAGGTTGAACAGCATCGGCAGGCGCAGCTCCACCATCGGCTGCGCCCATACATCAAATCCCTCCGCCTTCTGTTCCAGGAAGGCCGCCTTCCACTGGTCGTAGCGCAGGCCGGCGAGGTTGCCGTCATCGGTCCAGTAGAAGAATTCACGGCGCTTGTCGGGGCCCTTGCGTCCGAGCAGGTCGCGCTGGTCATAGCCGTCCAAATGAACCTTGAAGGTCTTGCCGGCGGCCTCATAGCCTTGCAGGAGCTTGGCGTTGATATCCGGCTCGCCGGCCGCTGACACCAGCGTCGTCGCCCAGTCCTCGGCGGAGACGATGTCGTTGATCTCGGTTCGCGCCGGCACCTGGCCCGGCCACCGGATCATCGCCGGCACACGGTAGCCGCCTTCCCAATTGGTGTTCTTCTCGCCGCGGAACGGTGTCGTGCCGCCGTCGGGCCACGAGAACGTCTCGGCGCCGTTGTCGGTGGTGTAGATCACGATGGTGTTGTTGGCGATGCCGAGATCGTCGAGCTTTTTCAGAAGCTGGCCAACCTGGCCGTCGTGTTCCACCATGCCGTCCGGATAGATCCCGAGCCCGGTCACGCCCTGCGACTCCGGCTTGAGGCGCGTCCAGATGTGCATGCGGCTCGGATTGAACCACAGGAAGAACGGTTTTTGATCCCTGTTGGCACGGTCGACGAAGTCGAGCGAGGCCGCGAGGAATTCCTCGTCGATCGTTTCCATGCGCTTCTTGGTGAGCGGCCCGGTGTCGTCGCATTTCTGCTTGCCCCAGGGGCCGAAGCGCGGATCGTCGCCAGGGGTGTCGGTGGCCGTGGCAGTGCACTTCAGGACGCCGCGCGGTCCGAACTGCGCCCGGAAGGCGGGGTTCTTCGGATAGTCCGGATGCTCGGGCTCATCCTCGGCGTTCAGATGATAGAGGTTGCCGAAGAACTCGTCGAAGCCGTGCACCGTCGGCAGGAATTCGTTGCGATCGCCAAGATGGTTCTTGCCGAACTGGCCCGTCGCATAGCCCTGAGGCTTGAGCAGGTCGGCAATCGTTGGATCCTTGTCCGACAGGCCCTCCTTTGCTCCCGGCAGCCCCACCTTCAGCAGCCCCGTCCGCAACGGGCTCTGTCCGGTGATGAACGCGGCGCGGCCGGCGGTGCAGGATTGCTGGCCGTAATAATCGGTGAAGACGGCGCCCTCGTTGGCGATGCGGTCGATGTTGGGTGTGCGATAGCCCATCATGCCGCGGTTGTAGGCGCTGATGTTCCAGAAGCCGATGTCGTCGGCCATGATCATGACAATGTTGGGCCTCTGCGGCTGCGCGTTCGCCGGCGTGCTGAGCGCCATCACGGAGGCGAACATCGTGACCAGGCCGACCCGGATCTTTCCACTGGCTTTCATTTTTTCAGGCCTCGCATCTCAAGGGTTTAGGTAGGCAAACGGGATCCCGCATACTTGCGGCAGTTCACTCCGCGCGCCTGGCCGATCGCGCTTTATCGATCTGAACGAGAACCTGGCTGGGCGTGTGGCTTGCCGGATCCCGCGTCAGCGCAAAGACCCTTATTCGTTGCCGCAGGGCGAATACGGGTAATAGCCGCACACATTCGGGATGACGGCCGAATTCTCGGCCGCATAGGCCGCACTTGCATTGGAGACACTCCCTCCCCTGTACCAAGCGCCATGATAGACGGGAGCGTGCCAGTAGCGGCCAAAGTCATCGATGAACAGGGCCGCGGGGCCGCTCGCCCCGGCCAGGTTGCCTTCCAGCACCGCAACGTCGAAGGTCAGGTTGCCGCCTTCGAGCTTGGGTGATTTCAGCGTCACCACGGCGTCGCTGACCTTCGAGCCATCGCCGCCCAGGACGGACACCGTGGCGTTGGGCGGATCCTTGGCGAAGCTGTCGTTGCCCTCGTCCCATTGCATGATGAACTGCTGCGTGGCCACATGACCGGCCGCGCGCACCGGACGATCGGCGAACACGATCGAATTCGGTGACACGCCGGTCAAGGTCAGCTTGTTGCCTTCCAGTTTCGCGCCGGCCGCGTTGAGCACGGCGAGCGACGGGACCGGACCCGTAGGCGAGGTCTGGCCAATGGCTTTCTCGAGCGGCACATGGGGTTTGATCGTCGCATCCTGCGCGAGCACCGCACCTCCTGTCGCGCAGAGGCCACTGGTTATCAGGATAAAGCATGCGAATGACTTGCTGAGCATGGCGGAAACTCCTCTCGTCCAGTCGGCTTTCTTCGGCATCCCTGCACCAAACCGTCGTCATCGATGCGAGCGCGTGAGGACGGTGGACGCCGAGACCCAGCGATCCCGGCGCCTCCCATCGGTTGCCCGCTGCTACTTCACGGTCACTTTGTAGCTGAGCACGGACGTGCCGGGCTTCTGGTCGATGCTCTGTCCCTTCGCCGTGATCGCGAAGCTATCCGGGCCGCGGTAGCCCGCAGTGGGCTCATAGGTCCACGTATCCTTATCGACCATCTTTACGGTCCCGTGCTGGGGCCGCTGGCTGAGCTCCGAACTGGCGAGCGTGCCTTGAGGGCTGATGTCGGACATGCAGCCCTGGGCCTGGACTTCGAAGGCGCCCTCCATGTTGGCTCCCATGATGGCCCGATGGGCCTCGATGATGCACATGCTTGGAGCCTGGGCAAAGGCCGGGCCGAGGAACAGGAACGCCAACGGGAGTGCTGTGAATGACAATGACTTCTTCATGACAGTCTCCTCTCTATTCCTCTGAAAGCGATCGAGGTCCGCCCCCACACAGGGTTTTCTTGTTGGCTTGCGATCGGCGGGCACCTGGTCTGAGCGGCGTCCGCCGATTCTTGCTTCCGCTCAGGTCACTGACCCGGATGGGATTGCGGCTTTTTGAGCTGCTCCATCACCTGCTCGAGGTTGTAGCTCGCCGGATCCTGCATCGGCGGGAACTTCCTGTAGGTCTCGAGTTCCCTCAGCCAGAGCGCCTGGCCGATCGGCAGCATGTTCCAGTCATAGACGTAGGCCGTGGCCGGTCCCGCGAGGGCGCCGCCCATCCCAAAGAGCGTCTTGATCTGCTCCCCGATCGACGTCTCGAACGGATCGCGCTTGATGTTGACGACCTGGCTCCAGTGGTAGGGAATGACGCCGGCGAGGAACCCGGCCGGCGCATCGGACACCATCGCGAAGTAGATCTTCCAGTTCTTGTAGCGCACCGCGGACGGGTCCTTGCCCGAGTAATAGAAGAAGGTGTCGCGCGCCGACTTTGCCGATCTGCCCTCCAGGTAGGCGCGCTGATTGACGCCGTCGAGCGTCGTCTTGACGATCCCGGGATACTCGCCCCGCTCGATCTGGGCCTTCAGGTCGTTGCCCTTGGCGCCGCCGGCGATATCGACGAGCGTCGGCAGCCAGTCGAGGGACGCGAAGATGTCGTTCTTGATCGTTCCCGGCTCGATGTGTCCGGGCCAGCGCACGACGAGCGGGGCGCGCATGCCGCCCTCCCAGGTGGACAGCTTGCCGCCCTTGAAGGGCGTAGTGCCGCCGTCGGGGAAGGTGATCGTCTCGGCGCCGTTGTCGGTGGTGAACGCGATGATCGTGTTGTCGAGCTCGCCCATCTCCTCGAGCTTCTTCAGCACGTAGCCGATGTTGTCGTCCATCTGTTTCATGCCGGCTTCGTTGACGCCCCAGTCCTTGCCGCCGGGCTCGCCCACCATCCCCATGTACTTGTCGTTCAGCACGGTCGTGACGTGCATGCGCGCGGGATTGTACCAGGCGAAGAACGGCTTCTGGGTCTTTTCGGGGTCGTTGCGGTCGAGGAAGTCGATGAGCTTGGCCGAGATCTCCTCGTCCACGCCCTTCGAGCGCTCGAGCGTCAGCGGCCCTTCATCCTTGCAGGTCTGGTTCGCCGCAGTTCCATCCGACGACCGGCACGAGAGCACCGGACGCGGTGGCGTCAGGCACACGGTGGTCGCAGGATCGACCGCCGCAGGATCCTGGGCCAGCCCCGGGATCGGCGTGTTCCGGCAGGGCGGCGCGACCGCCTGCTCGGTCGGCGTCTTGTTGATGTCGGGGAAGCTCACCCCCTGCATGGCATCGAGGTGGTAGAGGTAGCCCCAGAACTCCTGGAACCCGTGCGCGGTCGGCAGCGCATCGGTGTGGTCGCCGAGGTGGTTCTTGCCGAACTCGCCGGTGTTGTAGCCGAGGTCGTGCAGGAACTTGGCGATGGCCGGCGTGCCGGGCCGCAGATAGGACGGGCTGCCCGGCAGTTGCGGCGGGATCATGCCGGTCCTGAGCGGATGCATGCCGGTGAAGAAAGCGTTGCGACCCGCCGTGCAGCTCTGCTCGGCGTAATAGGTCATGAACTTCGCACCCTCCCGGCCGATGCGGTCGATGTTCGGCGTTTCGCCGACCGCCAGGCCCTGGTGGTAGATGCTCGGCTGCATCCAGCCGATGTCGTCGCCCATGATGAACAGGATGTTGGGCTTCCGCTGCGGGGCCTGCGCGACGGCAGGCGCGGCCATCGCGGCGGACATCAGGGCCGTGGCCCCGATCAGGGCAGCCTTGGCCCGCATGTGTCGGAAGCGCGATCTATCGGCATTGGTTCGTGAGGACGCACGATCACTGGTCATGGGCTCTTCCTCTCTCTCTGATAATGCAGCGGAAGCCGACATGGCTCGTCGAGGTGTCGACCGGCTGCGGGTGACGCGCCGCCGGACGGTAGCGGCGGCAGTAATTGGGCGCACACAAGTGTGAGCCGCCCTTCAGCACCCGGCGCGGAATCCGGGTATCGGGCTCGCAGGGCGCGTAGCTCTGGTCCTCGCGCCCGCCGCGCGGGTTCTCGGGAATGCAGCACGCCTTGGCTGCATCGGCCGGATGCCTCGGCGTGTAGTAGTCGCTGGTCCATTCCCAGACATTGCCGATCATGTCGTAGAGGCCGTAGCCGTTCGGTGGGAAGGCGGTGACCGGGGAGGTGCGCTCGTAACCGTCGAGACGCGTGTTCTGGAATGGAAAGGCGCCCTGCCAGGTGTTGGCCATCTGGTGGCCGTCCGGCGCGAAGTCATCGCCCCAGGCGAACTCCGCCTGGTCCAGTCCGCCACGGGCGGCGAACTCCCATTCGGCCTCGGTCGGCAGATCCTTGCCGGCCCATCGGGCATAGGCCGCCGCATCGTCATAGGCGACATGCACGACCGGATGGTCGTCGAGACCCTTGATCGACGAGCCCGGGCCGTAGGGACGTCGCCAGGTCACCCTGGGCTTGAATGCCCACCACTGGCTGAAGTGATGCAGATCGGCCGGATAGTCCGGCGGGCTGAACACGAGCGAGCCCGCATGGAGCAGGTGAGGCAGGGCGCCGGGATAATCCTTCGGGTCGGGCGCGATTTCCGCGACGGTGATATGACCGGTGGCTTCGACGAAGTGCCGGAACTGGCGGTTGGTGACAGGTGTGCGGTCGATCCAGAACGCATCGACGCTGACGCGATGGACAGGGGACTCTTCGGGATAATGCTTGTCCGACCCCATGCGGAACGTGCCGCCGGGAATCCGGATCATGCCGCCGTGTTCCGGCTGCCTGTCAATGATATCGTCCATCGAATCGACGAAGTCCGCGTCAGTCATGACATCCGTCCTCGAGAAGGTGTGCGCTGTCAGCGTGACGTGCTGGCGGACGTGGCTAAGGCCTTACCTGAGTGCCCGCATCGTAGACGAGTCGGCGGAGCCTGCTTGACCAAACGAGACATCCGCTTGACCGATGACGACAACCGCAAGAATCGTTGCTCCCGTCCCGGCATGTGGGCAGTGTCATCCCGTTCGCGGCCGGGGTCTATTGGGGTCAATCCTGAAATCGATGGAGGCAGACCCTGATTTGTGCCCTGGGATCGCATCGCTGATCGGTGACGGGGCCAGCCGGGTCGGTATGGCGGCCGTTGTTCGGGCTCCGGATCGATCCCGGTCGACAGCGAGCCGGTTCAGGGTTTAACCTACGGTATTGGACGAGGGCTCGTCGCGACCCGGTCCTGTTGCGTTGCTCTTGCGGCCGGAGACCGCCGTCATGAGCAATCGCACCGTCCCGGTGGTTGCGCGATCCCTCTCGGCCATGCCGCTTCGTCTGCGGCAGCGGATTGCCCTGACCTTCATGGCCATCACTATCGCTGCGTGCGTCGGCGCCGCGGCCCTGTTGCTCTCCCGCGCGGCCGAGGAGCGGCGCGCGATGGAAAGCCGCGCCCTGGAGGCGGCCAAGGCGCTCTCCTTCGGCTTCGATCAGGAGGTCGCCGCAGTCAATTACCTGCTCAAGGGTCTGTCCAAATCCCCGGCGCTGCTCTCTGGCGACGTCAAGGCCTTCTACGACCAGCTCGAGGCCACCCCGGTCCCGGAAGGCTCCTGGCTGGTCCTCAACGACCTCGAGCGGCAGCTCGCCAACACCTTGCGTCCGTTCGGATCGCCGCTGCCACGGCATGTCGACTTCCCGAACTACCAAGAGCAGCTTGACCGGATTCGGGATCGAAGGTGGTCCGTCTCCGGCCGGATGCTGGCCCCCATGAAGGGCAGCATCGTCGTGGCCCTCAGCCTTCGGCTCGACGGTCCGGACGGACGGATGAGCGGCCATCTGTCGATCGTCCTGACGGAGGCGCGGCTGGGAGCGATCCTCGATGACCAGATGCTGCCGGCCGGTTGGGTGAAGGGACTCTACGACCGCAAGCTCCAGCCGATCGTCGCCGACCGGGACGGCTACCAAGGGTCCGACCTGCCGGCACCGGAAGCACTCGCCGCCCGCCTCGCCGATGCCGGACCGGACAGCACGATCACGGGGACGGTCGAGGCCGTGGATGACCACGGATCCCCGGTCCTGGTCGCCTTCCGCCGTTCGGGGGCGACGAACTGGACGAGCGTGGTGGTGGTGCCGCTGGCCGATCTCAATGCACCAATGATTGCCGCTTTGTGGCGGATGGCTGGGCCCGCATCTCTGCTCCTGCTTGCCGGGGGGATTGCCGCCTGGTTCACGGCCCGCCAGGTCGAGCAGCCGCTCCGGACATTGTCCGATCAGGTCGCCGGTGCGAAGAACCAGGTCAACGAGTTGTCCGGACAATTGCTCGCCCTTCAGGAGGAGGAGCGGCAGCGCATCGCCCGCGAGTTGCATGACTCGACGGCGCAGCACCTCGTCGCCGCGAACCTCGGGCTGTCGGGCCTTGAGGCCCAGGTCCGGCAGAGTCCGTCAGGCCGCAAGACTCTTGCGGATGTGGAAAGCCTGCTCGCCGAGGCGCTCAGGGAGTTGCGCATCTTCACCTATCTGCTGCATCCGCCGAACCTGGCGCACGACGGCCTCCAGGCCACGCTGCGGGATTTTGCCGAGGGCTTCGCGGGGCGGACGGGGCTCGTCGCCCGCATCCGCATTCCCGAAGAGGTCGACGACCTGCCGCCGGAGCTCCAGCGGGCGATCCTGCGCGTGGTGCAGGAGGCCCTCACCAACGTGCATCGGCACGCCGATGCCTCGCACGTGTCGGTCAAGGCCCGGATCATGTCCGGGCGGCTGGTGGTCCGCATCCGCGACAACGGACATGGGATCATCGGCCCGACCCGGCCGAACGGATCGATCCGGCTCGGCGTCGGCGTGACAGGCATGCGGGCCCGCCTCGAGCAGTTCGGCGGCGACCTGAGGATCCGGTCGGGCCGGGGTGGAACGAGCGTCGTCGCGATGATCCCAATCCCTGGATTCGGCCGGGCGTCGCCGCAGGCCGGACGCCTGCGGCTGCCGTGGCTGTCGGGCCGGCCCAGGGCGGACGGCGGCGCTCCCTCCTGAAGATTCAGGGTCTGCCTCCGGCAGTTTCAGGGTTTCGCACCAGTGAGGCACATTGCTTGGCAGTGTATGCTGCCATGGCACTCGGGCGCACCGGATCGGCCGCAGGCCTGGGGCGCGGGAGGACGTCTCGCCATGACACGCATCCTGATTGCTGACGATCATGACGTGGTCCGCTCCGGTGTCCGGACCATCCTGGAGGGACATGAGGGCTGGGAGGTGGTCGGCGAGGCCCGGGACGGCAAGGAGGCCATCGACAAGGCCCTGGCGACCCGGCCGGATGTCGTGATCCTCGACTACTCGCTGCCGCTGGTGAACGGAGTCGAGGCGACCCGCCAGATCCGGGCCCGCGTGGCCGGCGCCGAAGTCCTCATCTTCACCATGCACGACACGGACGGCCTGGTGCGGGACGTCCTCGAGGCCGGCGCCCGCGGTTTCCTGCTCAAGTCCGATGCCAGGCAGTTCCTGATCTCGGCGGTGGAGAGCCTGGCCGCCCACAAGCCGTTCTTCACCGGCAAGGTCTCCGAGACCCTGCTCGAGACCTACCTGGCGAAGGGATGCACGCACGAGGCCGGACTGACCGCCCGCGAGAAGGCCGTCGTGCAACTGATCGCCGAGGGCCGGACCAACAAGCAGATCGCCGACCTCCTCAGCATCAGCACCAAGACGGTCGAGACCCACCGCGCCCTGGCCCTGCGCAAGCTCAACCTCGACACCACCGCGGCCCTGATCCGCTACGCGATCCGCAACAAGCTGGTGGAAGCCTGATCGCGATCCTCGTTCATGCCGCCGTCGGCATTCCGAGGTGCCGGGCCTGCGGCCGACCCTGTCGGTACCTGATCCAGGTCCGGGCAGGGATGACCCTTCTCGGCAGGAGGCTGCCATGAGACGACCGTCCACACCTGCGTTGATCCAACTGCCGGATCGGGCAGGCCTCGACGGCCTGGCCGCGGGGGGACCCGCGACCGGACCCTCCCAGAAGGCGGTGGCAAAAGGCGTGATCCGCGTCGGCGTTGCCTGTGAGGTCTGTCCTCTCCTGCGCGAGTTCGAAGTGGATCCTGGCGCGGTGATCCGCGAGGCCGGTCTCGATCCAGAGCTCTTTGGCGACGAGAACAACGTCATTCCCTATGCCGCCCTGGGCCGGGTGCTCACCGTCTGTGTCGCGCACACGCACTGTCCGCACTTCGGCCTTCTCGTCGGACAGAGGGGAACGCTCTCGTCGCTCGGCCCGATTGGAGGCCTCCTGCAACACGCGCCGACCGTCGGCGAGGCCCTGTCGGCCCTTGTCAGGCATCTGCATCTGCATGACAGCGGCGGCGCTCCCACGCTGTTGATCGACGGGGATGTGGTGACCCTGGGCTACGCGATCTACGAGCCGGGCGTCGAGAGCCCCGAGCAGATCGCCGACGGCGCCATGGCGGTGGTGACGAATGTCATGCGAACGCTGTGCGGATCCGGTTGGGTGCCGGACGAGGTGCTGCTGCCCCGTCACCGGCCGGTGGACCTGGGAGCCTATTGGCGCGTCTTCCGGACGCCGGTGCGCTTCGACCAGGAGACCGCCGCCCTGGTCTTTCCGACGCGTTGGCTCGACCACCGCATCGCGGACGCGAATCCGATCTTCCGCCAGGTGTTCGAGGCCCATGTCCGGGAGCTCGAGGCTGCCGGAGCGGGCGATTGGAAGGAGACCCTGCGCCGCGTGCTGCGAACCGAGATCCTGACGAACCGCTGCTCGGCCACGACGGTCGCGGAACGCTTCGCCCTGCATCGCCGCACCATGAGCCGACACCTGCAAGCCGAGGGTGCGGGTTTCCAGAGCCTGGTTGACGAGACGCGGTTCGAGATCGCACGCCAGTTGCTGACCCAGACCAGGATCCCACTCAGCGAGGTTGCCGTGGCGCTCGGCTATTCCGAGGCGAGCGCCTTCACGCGGGCCTTCCGCCGCTGGTCGGGGCAATCCCCAGCGGCCTGGCGCTCGGAGCATGGGCCAGCTCGGCAAGGATGGTTGGGCCATGGGCGTGCCTCATCATGACGATGCCCCAGGTACCGTTTGACGGAGTATCGCTCGCCTCCTGGGGAGCTTCCGCCTCCGGGCATGGCTCGCCCGCCAGGCCGAGGGAGACTGCCCCGACCAGCGCCGGAAGGCCCGCGTGAAGGCGCTCGGCTCGGAATACTTCAGCATGACCGAGATCTGGTCCAGGGCGATGTCGGTGTTGGCCATCAGGTCACGGGCGAGCCCAAACCGGATCTTGTCGACAATCTGCTGGAACGTGACGCCCTCGCGGGCCAGGTGCCGGCTCAAGGTGCGGTGGTGCATCGAGAACCGGCGCGCGATCTCGATCGAGGTGCACGGTCCCTTCAGCAGCTCTTTCTCGAGCACCCGGCGCAGATCATCGCTGAAGCCGCCTGAAGGGTTGCCCGTCCGTGGCTCGATGTCGATATCGCGTCTTGAGGTCATCGCCGTCGACCGAGGCCGACGGCAGCCAAGGCATCCCTCATGGTGAGCCCCGTCTAGTTCCCCGTGCCGACCGACCCGGCAGGAGCCGACACAGAATTCCTATCATAGCCGCGCAAAGCCCGTGTGCTTGATCGATCAGGACGTTCCGTTGACAGATCTGGACATCTGGCTACGACCGCCACACTTCGCGAGCACGGGCTTGACGGGTCCAGGATCCTGACAAGCGAGGCTTGCCAAGGGGCACTCCTCAACATCGATCTACCGATGGGTGGGGAGGTTTCCTATCCCGTCTCACCCTGATTGCCAGCCATCGGATGGCTCCACGGGTGCATCCGGTGTCGCCAATTGCCAAGCACACGTCGCGAACGGTCAAGCGGGAGGAGGCGAATCTCTGTAGTCTGGCTGCGCCTTGGCACGGCCGGGGTGGATCAGTGCGCGTCATTGAAGTGCGTCCTCGGCCACATGCGGTGAAACCTCATGGTTCGCTCCAGGCCACAGGCGATCCACGGGGTCGAGATCGGCGAGGCCGTCGGGTCGTGCGGGACCGCCGCGCACCGTGGAGAGGCCGTCTTCGTGACGGACATCGCGACCGACCCGCTGTGGGGTGCATTTGCGGAGCTGCCGCTGGCGCACGGCTTGCTCGCATGCTGGTCGATCCCGATCAGGGGAGCGGACAGACGGCTGCTCGGGACCTTCGGCAACTACTACCGCTAGCCGCGCAGCCCCACGGTCGGCGATCTCGAGGTGATCGCGCACGTCACCCAGATGGCCGCGCTCGTCATCGAACGCCATCTGTCCGATCAGGCACTGCGCGAGAGCGAAGGGCGCTTCCGCACGCTCGTCGAGCTCAGCCCGCAGGTGGTCTGGTTCTGCGCGGCCGACGGCCAAGTGACATACTGCAACCCATTCTGGCACGCGTTCTCGGGCCTCACGCTCGAGCAGACGCGCAACGGCGGCTGGGCCAACCTCATTCATCCGGATCACCAGGACGCCATCGTCCGCCGATGGCAGCATGCGCTCGGCTCATTCACGGCCTTCGAGGTCGAGATCCCCTTCCGGCGGTCCGGCGACGGGGAATATCGCTGGTTCGTCGTCCGCGCGAGCCCCGTCCATGACGCGAACGGCGAGGTCGTCCAGTGGATCGGCATCGCCCTCGACATTCACGAGCGAAAGCAGGCCGAGGAAGCACGCGAGCTGCTGACACGGGAGCTGTCGCACCGCATCAAGAACGTCTTCACGGTCGTCGGCGGCTTGGCAACGTTGACGGCCCGCCGATATCCGGCCGCCATGCCATTCGCCAGGGAGTTCCAACAGCGCATCGGCGCTCTTGCGAGTGCGCATGAGCATGCCAGCCCTCAAGGCCTCGCCGGATCGGGCCGGCATACGTTCCAGGATCTCGTGGCCAAACTGCTGACGCCCTATGCCGGGCATCTCCATGACCGGTTTGACATCTCGGGAGACGACGCGCTGGTCGGAGGCAATGCTGCCACGGCTCTTGCCCTCATCATCCACGAGCAGGCCACCAATGCCATGAAGTATGGCGCTCTCTCGACCGACATCGGCCGCATCCGCATCCAGGGCCGCCGGTCGGAAGGCAGCTACAGGATCATTTGGAGCGAGAGTGGCGGACCAACGGTTCCCGGTCCGCCGCAGCGGCTGGGATTCGGCAGCGTGATGGCAATGCGGAGCTCGACCGAGCAGCTCGGCGGCGGGATCGAACACGAATGGGCGCCTGAGGGACTGGTCATCCGGCTGACGGTGCCGCTCGCGAATCTTGTCCGGTGATCATGCATGGCGGATGCGATCTCGGGCGAGGCTTTTGCGACGCAGTGGTCAGGGCAATGTCGACGCTTGCTGGCGGCCTGCGCGTAGGCTCGTCGAGCACGAAGGTCCCCGAGCTTGCGTCGTTGGGCGATGCATGTCTCGAAATGTCAAGCCGATGGCTCGGAAGGTCAAGCGGATGGTGCAGGCTGGTGTAGTCTCAACCTCATGCGCACACATCGTCGGCACGTTGATCGTCTATTGGGCCGCGTCGAATAGAACAGCCAGTGACGACAACGAAACCCGCAAGAGCCGACCCCTCATCATTGACGACCAACCGCGTGAACATGGAACTCCCGTTATGATCATTGCCAATAAACTGAACATTGCCGCGCTTGCCCTGAGTGCCGCGGTCCTCGCGTCGGCGGCACCCGCTCTTGCGCAATCCTCCGTCAGGGTCGGGACGCTCGCCTGCGATGTCTCGGCCGGCATTGGCCTGTTCGTCGTCCAGAAACAGACCCTTCGCTGCACCTTCACGCCGAACGGAGGCGGACCCGTCGATGCTTATACCGGCAAGATCGACGAGTTCGGTGTTGCCCTTGGCGAAGTCGCGGCGGGACATCTGATCTGGGGTGTCATCGCCGCGGCGCCAGGGTTGCCGAGGGGTGCGCTGGCGGGAACCTATGCCGGGGCCGGCGCCGAGGCCACGCTTGGCGTCGGACTGGGAGCAAACGTGCTTATCGGCGGCACGGGGCGTGCGTTCTCGCTACAGCCCATTTCGGTCGAGGGGCAAGTTGGTCTCAACATCGCGGGCGGTGTGACGACCGTGACGCTCGTGGCGGCCAATTCGTAAACGGCACAGCTCCTTTCCGCCATCGTTTCAGTGTCTGAAAGGCTTTTACGACGAGCCGAGATCTTGGGTCGTCCAGTCCCGTCCCATTCGGTCAAGCAGGTGCCGCCGGAACGGGAGATACTTCCGCCCGGATGTCATCTCCCGCCGTGCGGCACAAACCCGTCGGGGCAGGACGGCCGCGGTCCAGGACAGGGCCGGAATCCTCATTCGGGAGTCATCACGATGCACCGTTATCTCCAGCTCATCATCCTCGGTTCGTTGATCGCCGCAGGTCCCGGCCTGGCGCAGGACAGCAATCGACCATTTACGCCCTCGGGAGAGATCCAGATCCCGTCCGGCGCAGAGATTGACCGGATGCTCGACAGCAATACCGTGCCACCTCCGAACAAGGAGTTCTCGCCCAATGATGCGAAGGCCATCCAACAGATGGACCAAAGGGCCAAGCGCATCGATCGGGAGGT